>JAGGXI010000115.1 GCA_021163155.1 Candidatus Aerophobota bacterium | reverse complement strand
GTTGTATATCCGCTTTGGATTGTTTCTGCTCATCTTCTCGTTAAGGTAGCTCCTATAATGCTCCTTCGGGGAAAGTACCTCGATAGCCATACAAACCCCGAAGTAATACTTTCCTATAGTTATCAAGCAAAATTTGGTGAATGAGTTGATGGGATAATGGGTGAATGGGATGATCGCCTTTACGCATTAGCTTTTTCTCTTTTTCTCATCTACCCATTTCCCCATCTACCCAGAGTTAATTTGCTTGCATTAACTTTTAAATGTTGTATAATAGATAATCAAATGATTTTTAATAAAAATTAATTATTGAAAGGAGGAGAAAAATGGCTTATGAGGATGAGTTTGTCTTTCCTACTATACCCAAAAAATGGATTGGAATAGGAGTATTAGCAATTGTCTTGATAGTAATACTGGTTTCTTTATTTTATTCTGTGGGACCAGAAGAAGTGGGTGTAATAAAAAGATGGGGTAGGTATGTGAGGGCCACTGAACCCGGGCTTCATGTTAAGTTACCTTTTGTGGAGACAGTAACAAAAGTTAAAGTAAAACATATCTTCAAAGAAGAATTTGGGTTTAGGACTGTTGAACCAGGCATTAAAACAGTGTATGCACCGGTAGGTTATGAAGAGGAGTCCTTAATGCTGACCGGTGATTTAAACATTGCTGTGGTAGAGTGGATTGTCCAGTATAAAATTAAAGACCCTGTTGATTATTTATTTAATGTAAAAGATGTAGAAAGCACACTTAGGGCTATTTCTGAGGTAGCTATGCGTCAGATTATAGGAGATAGAAGTGTTGATGAAGTTTTAACAGTGGGAAGAATTGAAGCTGCTCTGGAAACAGAAAAGAAACTTCAAAGCATTTTAGACTTTTACCAAACAGGAGTCCAGATAGTTACTGTTAAATTAAAGGATGTTAATCCTCCGGACCCTGTAAAACCATCTTTTAATGAGGTTAACGAAGCAAAGCAAGAAAAAGAAACCACTATTAATCAATCCTGGCAAGCTTATAACACGGTCATACCCAAAGCAGAAGGGCAGGCAGAGGGAATGGTTACTCAAGCGGAAGGATATGCTGTAAAGAGAGTTAATCAATCTAAAGGGGATGCAGAAAAATTTTTGGCTATCTGGGGGGCATATAAAAACTCCAAAGATGTAACCAGGAGGAGATTATATTTAGAGACGCTGGAGGAAGTTTTACCTAAAGTAGGCAAAAAATACGTAATAGACTCTGAAGGAGGAGGAGTATTACCTTTGCTCCACCTTGAAGGAGGAAAACAATGAAGATAGAAAGATGGATTCCTATAATAGTAGTAGTTATAGTAGCTTTAGTTGTTCTCTCGGGAGCTTTATATGTCGTAGACCAAACGCAGCAGGTAGTTATCACCCAGTTTGGCGAACCCATTGGTAAACCCATAACTCAACCTGGTTTACATTTTAAAACGCCCTTTATTCAGAAAGTTAATTATTTTGATAAACGTATTCAGGAATGGGATGGCAAACCCACGCAGGTCCCTACTAAAGACAAAAAATATATATGGATAGATACTACTGCTCGATGGAAGATTGTAGATGCTTTAAAGTTTCTTCAGACAACAGGAAGTACAAGGGTAATTTTAGCTAGATTAGATGATATTATTGATTCGGCGACCAGAAATCAGATTACCTCTCACCTTCTTTATGAATTAGTAAGGAGTTCCAATAGAGAGTTTATCCAGTCAGAATTAGGTGCAGAAATGGCAATGATAAGAGAGACTGAGGAAGAGGAAGCGGAGGTAAAATATGGCCGTGAAAAGATAACTCAGGCGATACTAAAAGAAGCATCTCAGGTTGCTCCCCAGTATGGTATAAGATTGGTTGATGTGAGAATTAAAAGGATAAACTATGTTGAGGACGTAAGGAGAAAAGTTTATTCCAGAATGATTTCTGAGCGAAAAAGAATAGCGGAGAGATATCGCTCTGAAGGGGAAGGAGAAAGAGCCAAGATTGAGGGTATGAGAGAAAAAAAATTGCAGGAGATTACCTCTGAAGCTTATAAAAAGGCACGGGAGATAGAAGGTAAAGCCGATGCTGAGGCGACTAAAATTTATGCTCAAGCTTATAACAAAGACCCTGAATTCTATTCGTTTTTGAAGACGCTGGAAACTTATCAAAAAACTTTAGATAAAGAGACATGGCTTATCTTAGGTTCAGATGGTGAGTTTTATAAATACCTGGAGAGCCTCTCTGGAAAATAAAGATAAAAGAGGTAAAGGAAATGTTGAAAAATATAAGTTGGTTGGGGCATGCAAGTTTTAAAATAACCAATGATAAAGTATTATATATCGATCCCTGGAAGTTAAAAAAAGAGGATAAGGCAGATATAATTTTAATTACTCATCCTCACTATGACCATCTTTCTCTGAAGGATATTTCTAAGATTCAGACAGAGGATACAATTATAGTAATTCCTCCTGATGGAGCATCTAAATTGAAAGGAAATATCAAAACAGTAAGACCTGGAGATAATTTAACCATTAAAGGTATAGATATTAAGGTAGTCCCTGCTTATAATATAAAAAAGGATTATCATCCTAAAGAAAATAGATGGGTGGGATTTATACTAAATATGAAAGGAACAAGGATTTATCATTCTGGGGATACCGATTTTATTCCTGAAATGAAGAAGATAAAAGCGGATATAGCCTTACTCCCGATAGGGGGAACTTATACTATGGATGTTGCAGAAGCTGTTGAAGCAGTTAAGGCTATAAATCCTAAAGTAGTTATTCCTATGCACTATGGAGATATTGTAGGGTCTGTGGAAGACGCAGAGAAGTTTAAGAAATTGAGCCCTGTTAAAGTGGAGATTTTAAAGAAGGAAGATTGATTCGTGATCTTGATAACTATAGGAAAGTATTACTTCGGGGTTTGTATGGCTATCGAGGTACTTTCCCCGAAGGAGCATTATAGGAGCTACCTTAACGAGAAGATGAGCAGAAACAATCCAAAGCGGATATACAAC
>JAGGXI010000113.1 GCA_021163155.1 Candidatus Aerophobota bacterium | reverse complement strand
GTTCTTGAAGAGTTCGCTAAGCAAGTTGTAAAGCTGAAGAAGAACACATAATCTGGCTCTGTTAACTTATTGTTGAGTATAACGTTTTGCGGACATACGAAGTTCCCCGAAGGGAAATTTGGGCGGAGCGAAGCGTAGCCGTATGTCCGCTGTTATGTGCAGTGCTCACTATTAATTTGTATCTCCTTTCTCTTTCACTAAAGCTAAACACAACAAAGCATGCAATACTCTATCAGCGGTATCCTGATTGAAAATTTCTATATGACTTATGCCATGGCATACATCATTTCGGAGATTCCATCCACGAGGATGCGTAAGTAAGACTCTAAAATAAAGACATAGGTCCTCACCTAAAACTTCAATAATTTTTGAGTCTCGTAATAATTCATCCAACGTTTTATAGAAAAATCCTCCAGAACGAGAAGGTCTTAAAATAGGAACTCCTATCTTTTCGGCTAAATTCCTGATTGTTGCCTCAATTTGAGGAATTAGGATATGTATGGAAACCAAAAAATCTCCTTTTAAATAGGCTTGTATACCTCTAATGAGGAATTCCTTTCTGCTATTTTCAAATATAGGAGATTTATAAAGGTAATCTACTAATTTTTCAGAAGTTAAATAAAACTTTTGTATTAAAGCGTTTAAGGTCTCTCTCAAAAAGAAGGAGCTGATTTGCATATTTTGTGAAATTTGTAAAACTATATCTCCATCCATATCCTCTTCCAACGAGCCTACTGTTGCTACATGACGCCCATCAGCATCTACAATTACTTGACTAAATAAAAATGAAAGAGGCGCTTTTTTGGAAAGATCTTGTATTTGCTTTATAACTTCGTCTTTTTTGGGAATGTAATTTATGGCGACTTTTATTAGAACAGTGTCAAGATCTCCATCTATTAGCCACTCAATATACTTCTGAAGCTCTTCTTTTGGAATTTCTATTGAGGATTTAATTTCTTTGAACTCAGACCTAGACTGTTTACCTAATTCCTTTATTTTAAAGGAAATTGCATCTGCTTCATTCTTCAGACCATATTGTAAAAAAAGATGATATAACTGCTCTAACCATGCGCTTGCTATCAGAGGTGAAGCTTTTTTCGCTTGCTTTTGAAATACTTCACCAAGTTTTACTAGTATTTCCTTTACTTTCTCTTTATTTCCAAGTTTTGAATAATAATCCACTAATAATAGTGCAGCCCTTTGAGCAGCCCAATGGTCGTTACTATCTAACAATCGAGCAAATCTTTTTTCTAAGTCATTGATAATATTGTTCTTTTTGTCTTCAGGTAACGGTACTTTCTTGTTTCTGACTAAATATTCATATGAGAATCCCCATAAGCTTGGTTTGTCATCTTCTGCGATTTTTCTTTCATAAGAGATTATTGTGTCTATTAGTTTGTTTATCCTTTCTTTATCATTGATACTTAGTCCAAGGGACAATGCCCTTTCCAGTTTTTCTATTACATCCGTTTCATATTTGTGTAGGTCTTTTTCGGCTATTTCTATAACCGAATCTATAAAAATTTGGGCAATCGAATAATGGGGTTTTTTACCCGTTACCCTTTCTGAAAAATCCCAGACTAAATTAGAATATCTCTGTTTAAAAACAGGATTTTTAGATTCTTTTGCCCTTTTTTCCCAGTAAGAAAGTATTTCTGGAGTTATTTTCTGAATGCTTGGATATTCAACCATCTTTCCTTCTTTGTTAGGTAGTACAAACATAGGCCCAAAATAAGTGCCCCATTCTGACTTATCATCTGGATAATCTTCTGTAAAATCAAAAGCCATTAGTTCCCAGAGTAAGATGTTCGGAGGGTTTTGTTCAAATCTCTCTTTTACAAAGTTTTTAATGCTTTCAGATATTTCAGGTTCTGATATTTGTTTTGATATAGATTCCAGTCGATTCAGAAATTCCTTTATTTCCTCATATTCTTTATTTACACTCACTTTTAACTATCCTCCTTATAGACCATTGCACATTAACTCAAATTTCCCGCAATCTTTTCGAGGAATTGCATAATTTTGTAATGCTAAACGAAATATTTAAATTTTCCTGATTCGTGATAAAGCGTATTGTGATTAAATTCCTGAGACCTAGTAAAATCCAAGAGAATTCTTGCTTTCCTATTCAAATAAGAGTAGATCAACAATAAGGAGTGTTTAATTTGCCTTGAAATTCTTTTATGAAAACGTGCTCAATGAAAGATTTGATGAGAAATTGCCCTTGGCAAAGCAAAATCAAAACAAAAATTACCGATTGTCCTTAGCCGAATGGAATTAGTGTTTTCTTTTCCTAGTTCTTTGAATAACATTCAACACTTTCAACTTTGAGTTTTTGTTTTTCGGCTAATACATCAATTGGAATTACTGTGGCACTCATTTCCTCTACTTTTACACCCCTTCTTTCAAACTTCTCCTCTCCATTCTCAAACTTTTCTTCACATACTGGGGGGCAAGCTAAGTAAATTATGCCATTCCTTAGATCTAAATCGCTAATATAACCTTTCAGTAGGTAGAAGCTAATGAGACCTCCATTTTCATCAAACACGAAAAGCACATAATTGCTTACCCAAGCGATGAATCTTTTCCCATCTTTTATAACCTTACCTTCTTCAATAAATGTATTGGATGGATATGTTACATTTATAATTTCAGCCCATAGGATTTCTCCATCTCTGCTCAGCTTGGCAAAGAATGGATGAACTTCTTCATATGGTGATTCGTGGAGATGTTCATGGGCAGACCCTGCAACATAAACATTCTCGCCGGCATAAACTGCATATAGTTCTATGGAATACTTCGGAAGTTCTTCAAACTCTAGGATTTTCTTTCCTTCTTTCTCGGCTATTTTCCTCTTTTCTTCTGGATCTCAACTTTTCTTTTTATTTTCTCATACGATTTTAAGCTAATAGCCCATTCGAGTTCACCATCCTTGTTGAGTTTGATTACGCTATCCCACCTCGTTGCATATATTCCATCCGAAACGGATATGTCATCGTTCAGATCTCCAAATCTATTTCTGTTTTCTCTCAGCAGTTCTACCGCCCAAACCACATTCAAGTCTTCATCTGTTTTCACGATTCCACCCCTCGTGTTGAGGTATAGATACTTGCCGTCACTTTCCATGTCGAAAAAAGTGTCATAAGCATTTGAGCGAAATGGGAGGGCTGATGAAGTC
>JAGGXI010000030.1 GCA_021163155.1 Candidatus Aerophobota bacterium | reverse complement strand
GTAGCACACGAAGCAAGTGAAATTATTAAAAATAGCCCAACCATAGTAAAAGTAAGTTTTTTAAAGTATAAAAACCACGAAAACCTATACACTTAAGCACCTCCTCTGCTCTAATTTTTTCTATGTCCAATTCTATAATATATAATTTTATTATAATTATCATCTTTCGTCAAGTTTAAGTCTTTTACAATCAGCATCAAAGATTTGTGACTTGACAAGCATCGAAGGTGCTTGCAAGCTCAAATCAAAGATTTGTGACTTGACAAGTATTTTATACTTGCAAGCTCAAATCAAAGATTTGTGGCTTGACAAATGCCTCTGGTATTTGCAAGCTCAAATCTCAAAGAGATTTGAGCTTGACAAAGTTTTAATATTGATATATTATTATTGCACAATTGTGCAATAGGAGGAGAAATGCCTCGAGGTGGACATCATTTATCTTTTCCTCGTGATCCGAGAGGAATTTTGTTTTTTGCATTAGCGAATGACCAGCGTTTGAGAATTATACAATTCTTAAAAGATAAAGAAAGATATACTTATGAAATTGTTAATTTTTTGAGACTACATCCTTCTGTTGTCTCTCGTCATTTGAGTATTTTATATGACGTAGGAATTGTAATAGCAAAAAGGAAAAGAGATGGTTATGTATGGTCAATAGAAACAAATAAAGTTTTTGATCTTTTGTCTTATGCAAGTAAAATCTTACAAGAAAAGAGAAAACAAGAAAACAATTTTTTTTGAAGATGATTTTAACTTTTTTTAAGGCAAAAGTTGGCGCAAATCAAGGAAGAGGTAAACAACTTGACAAAACGCTAAAAGCGTTTGCAAGGAAATGCCCTTCTCTTGACAAGAGATTGGATGGGAATATTTTGTTAAAAGATTATTAAAAAGGAGGTAATAACATGCCTGGTGGAGACAGAACAGGTCCTTTAGGGTTAGGACCAAGAACAGGAAGAGGATTTGGATATTGTGCAGGTTTTGGCGCCCCCGGTTTTTTTAGATACAGAGGACGGGGCGGAGGATTTGGAAGAGGATTTGGATGGAGGTGGGCTGGAGGGTTTTATCCACCCTACAACACACCTTACTATCCACCTTCAATCGCAGATGAAAGAACTTATCTTGAAGAAGAAATTAAAGTATTAAGAGAGCAAACTGCAAGCTTAGAAAAAAGATTAGGTGAGCTAAAAAAGAGTGAGGAAAAGTGATGGAACAAGGTCGTGGAATGGGACAAGGTGGCAGAGGACGGGGCGGAGGAAGAGGTGCAGGGCCAGGTGGCGAATGTGTATGCCCAAAATGTGGATATAAAGTCCCTCATAAAAGAGGCATGCCCTGCTATGAGATAAAATGCCCTAAGTGCGGAACTCCTATGATAAGACAGTAATTTTTAAGGTGAAGCTTTAAACTTCTCCTGCACATCAATCTCTTTGGGAGGAGGTAAAAGCTCGCCTTTGAATACAAGAAGTATGGGACTGGCAATAAAGACAGAAGAATATGTACCTGACAATATTCCAATGAGAAGGGCAAATGCAAAACCGTGAATCACATTACCACCCAAGAAAAAGATGCAAAGTATAATAAAAAGGGTGGTGAGAGAAGTAAGAATTGTCCGAGATAACACCTCGTTAATTCCTCTATTTATTGCCACCTCTTTCGCTATTTTCTTTGCCATCCTTACCCTTTCTCTGATTCTATCAAATACTACTATGGTATCATTCAGAGAGTAACCCATAATCATTAGAAGTGCAGCTATGATATCCAAAGTAAATTCAAAATTAAATAATGAAAGAAAAGCGATGGTAATCAATGCATCATGCAATAAAGCCAAAACTGCTCCTACAGCAAATCTAAACTGAAACCTTAATCCTACATAAACTAGGATAGCAAAAATGGCTACAATCATTGCAGTAATACCTTTTTTCTTTAAATCTTTACTAATTTTTGGACCCACCATATTAACTTTTCTTATTTCAAAGTTGCTTCCATAAAAAGTCTTTAATACCTCTTTCATCTCATCTGCAACACTTTTGATAGCGGATGAAGATCTTCCTGTATATATGAGAAATTCATTTTCTTTTCCAAGCTTTTGAATCTTTGTTTGAGGGAATCCTCCTCTTTTTAAGTTTGTTCTTAAAGAACTTATAGAGATAGGCTTTTTAAACAAAACCTGAATAGAAGTACCCCCTTTAAACTCTATCCCCCACCTAGGACCGCCATGAGCAATCAAAGAAATTATACCTATAATTATAATGATGGAAGAAATTATCACCGCCGTCTGCATTTTCTTTACAAAATCTATATTAACTTGAGGACTTATAAACTGCATTTTCCCTCCTATATGCTGAGTTTTTTAGGCGAAAATTTTATTAGCACCAGGTCATAGATGAATTTAGTTACTACAATAGCTGTAAACATATTGGCTAAGATACCTATACTTAAAGTAACGGCGAATCCTCTAATAGGTCCTGTTCCAAACTGGTAAAGTATTAAGGTTGTGATAAGAGTTGTAATATTAGCATCAAATATAGTTAGAGTAGCACGTTTATATCCGATATTTATAGCATCATGTATACTTCTGCCTACTCGGAGTTCTTCCCTTATTCTTTCAAGAATAAGCACATTTGCATCTACAGACATACCAATAGTCAGGGCAATTCCTGCCAATCCTGGTAAGGTTAGAGTAGCACCAAACATAGCCAATGCACCAAATATAATGATGATATTCAAAACAAGAGCAAAATCAGCCAAAAGACCAGATGCTCCATAATATAAAATCATGAATAACACAACTAAAATGCCACCTACAAGAGCCGACATTGCTCCTTTTTTTATAGAATCTTTTCCCAATGAAGGTCCGATAGTGATATTTTCCAGTATTTTCACCGGTGCTGGCAGTGAACCACTTCTCAAAACAATAGCTAAATCATGTGCCTCTTTATCTGTAAAACTTCCTGTAATTTGTCCTCTTCCTCCACCAATGCGCTCTTGAATAACAGGAGCAGAATAAATAACACCATCTAATACGATAGCTAATCTTTTACCTACATGACTGCCTGTAAATTCCGCAAATATATCTGCTCCTTCGGAATTTAGATCAAAAGTCACATGAGGCCGATTTAATTCACCAAAGCTCACTCGTGCATCCTTCAACATTTCACCGGTTATTATAGGATCTTTTTTTAGCACCATAGGTATCTTTTCTGTCTCTCCAGTGTATGAATCTCTCTTTATTTGGTAGAGTAATTCATCATCTTCAGGCAAATTACCTTCTAAGGCATCACTTACATCTACCTTCTCATCAACGAGTTTTAATTCCAACCTTGCCATCTTGCCAATGAGTCTTACTGCTCGGGCTGGATTTTTAATACCAGGAAGTTCAACAATAATATTGTCTTTTCCATACTTTACAATTGTAGGCTCAGCTACACCAAATTGGTCTACCCTATTTCTTATTATGCTTAATGCTTGTTCTATAACATTGGAATGAATCTTCTTTACTGCTCTTTCATTTAATCTTATTACAACAGGTAACATTTGTTTTATTATTTCGTAATGAGAAAAATTTTTATCTATTAAATTCAGCAATTTTTCTCTATCCAAAGGGTCAATAAGACTAATTTCTATCTCATCGTTATGAGATTTTATCTGGTCGTAAGCTATTTTTTCTTTGTTCAACTGCATTTTTAATTGGTGGGCAGCTCTTCCTACAATGGTTTCTACTGCTTTTTCAGTGTCCACACCTAGAACCAGGTGCATTCCTCCTTTTAAGTCCAAGCCTAAATGAACTACTTTATCCGGAAAAAAAGAAGGTAAGGCCTCTTTTTTGGTGAAAGTAGGAATAGCATAAATTGTAAATAAAATGAGAATAATCGCAATGATAATTAAGCGAGCAAGAATACTCTTTTGCATTTATACTTTAGATGTAATATTGTTTTTTGCAATCTTTATATTTATTCCATCTGCTATCTCTAAATAGGCTATTTTTTCTTCTATTTTGGTAATTGTGCCATAGATACCACTTGAAGTTACAATTTTATCTCCTCTTTTCAACGAGTCGACAAACTCTTTGTGT
>JAGGXI010000050.1 GCA_021163155.1 Candidatus Aerophobota bacterium | reverse complement strand
TTGTTATTGAAGTAGGGAACGGTCGCGACCGTTCCCTACTTTATAAAAGGATTTTCCTGAAAATAGAATTATCAAATTGACCAAAAGCGAGTAGGAGAGCATAATATTACTCAGATGTGGTAAAAAAGTTAGGTTTACATCGTCATAGTTTAATCAGATGTTTTAATGGGTAGGGGAGGCTTTAGCCTCCCAATAGACTTTAGCTCTTATTTTGCAAAGGGCGACTGAAGTCGCCCCTTGCATGTTAAAATTATGATAGAATAAAATAAATAATTGTCTTACCCAAAAAAGAAAAGTATTTTTTGCTCCTAAAAAAATTTAATTTTCATGAAGATTAGACTCAGAACAATATTTTAGGATAAATTTAATGGTCATTATTCAACTTGCCGAATCCAGGTTAAACCATTGAGAGATGAAAGGCTTAACTATGCAATTGGAGAATTTAGAAAAGCAATGCTTATAAATCACAATATCAAAAAAGGAGTTGTAATGGAACCTTTCGTCGAATATAAAAAAAATTTAAGGGCTTGTCCCGATACTAAACTTTTAAAGAGAGAGAGGAAAGTTGTTAACCGACTCCAAAAAGAGAAAATACGAAGGGGAACAAAAAATTTAACTACAATAAAATCCAAGCTCATTGAAATCGATGTTTCTGCCATAGTAAATAAAATAATTTGTGGGGATAGCGAGAATATATTAAAGGAACTTCCGGATAACTTTGTTGATATTATTGTTACCTCACCGCCATATAATTTTGGATTGGAATATAAAGATGATAAAAATATAAAGACGCTATGTACTGGCAGGATTACTTTGATAAATTAAATAGCACCTGGAAAGAGTGCTATCGTGTTCTAAAACCTGCTGGAAGAATATGCATTAATGTTCAACCGCTATTTTCCGACTATATGCCTACGCATCATATTATCTCAAAGCAATTATTAAAATTAGGATTGCTTTGGAAGACCGAAATTCTTTGGGAAAAACATAATTATAATTGTAAATATACTGCATGGGGCAGTTGGAAAAGTCCAAGTATGCCATATTTGAAATATACTTGGGAATTTATTGAGGTATTTTGTAAAGAATCGCACAAAAAAGCAGGCGATCCTAATAAGATAGACATCACAGGAGATGAGTTTAAGAAGTGGGTTTATGCAAGGTGGGATATTGCACCAGAAAGTAATATGAAAAAATACAACCATCCAGCGATGTTTCCAGAAGAATTAGTGGTAAGATTATTAAAATTGTTCAGTTATCAAGATGATATTGTTCTGGATCCATTTAATGGTGTTGGAACTACTACATTAGTGGCGTACAAGTTAAAAAGAAAGTATATTGGCATAGACATTTCAGAGGAATATTGTAAAACCGCAAAGAAGAGATTGAAAGACGAACAAAGACAACTAAGATTGTTTTAACAGTTGTCGCCCTATACACTTACCCTGCTTCATTACGAAAAGGGGTCAAATCTTTATTATTGACAAGGCGGGATAAAATGGTTTTTTATGCTAAATTTAATTTATTATGGCATAGGAATAAACATTGATGAGATAAGAGTAACAAAAGAGATAACAAGACAAATCCTTATGGTGGTTTTGCATCGCTATGGATGAAAGGAGTAATGATTGGTAAGCTTTTTGATTTAGATCGTAGTACGATAAGTGTAGGAAGAAAGAAATTAAAGGGAAAAATGAAAAAGGATAAAAACTTGAAGGACTTATTTGATAAAATCAATAAAGATTTGACCCTTTTTGCCTTCATCTTCATAATTGCAATAAACCCGCGACAGATAAATCCTCATCAATATCTTCCCAATGAATGCCGATACCTCCACCAATGAGACGCCAATTATTTCTTTCTTCTTTTGAAGCATCTCTAAGTTTAGGAAACCATTCAATGGGGTACACTTATAATTCTTCTGTCCGGTAGATAAACTCGTAACATTTCCGAATCTACTTTAGCATCTGTCGCTATTGCGGCAAATTGTTTGATGGGCAAAGTATTCATTCCATTTCTCCCTTATTGTCTCTTTATTTTTAATAACTATATTTCTAATCTCCATTAATTAAAAAGACCGAAAGCCTATATTCCTTGCTAATGCAATAGGTTCTAACCAAAATTTTGCATATTTTCCTGCGGACTGTCCAGACCTCTTTTACTTTCTTAAAGTAGCAGGCTCTATTATATTCTTTTTTCGAAAAGTGTTCAGTATCATTGTAGCCAAATTTAGCGTTTATTTGACTAAACTTAAAATAGTGATATAATAATTAGCTTTTATGAGGGGTCGGTAATGTAAATGTGGGTGCGTTTGCAATTCATTTCGCTTACGCAAAAGGTGTAAATGTCAACCAACTTTTGCACGAAAAAAATGGTAGCCGCAAGGCTCAGAGCCTGCGTAAAACAGCGCAACCTTACTTTACCGATCAATCTTAATAGTGCAAGGATAACTACAGCTTAAATGTGATATTTGTGATTTTGAAATTAATCTTTCTGTTCTTTACATAGATCGTTATTAATGCAAATATTACGGATTCCAAGATATTCTAAAAATCTAATAAGATGAGTTTCCTGCAAAAGTTGACTGTCAAGTACTTTTCCCAGTACCATAGTAAGGCATTTTTAAAGGATATCGGTATCAAGAAGGGTCAGGTTATACTGGATTTTGGCTGTGGGGCTGGCCATTATGGAATTAGAAGATGTTATAAAAGAGATAGAAAGTTCAAATTTTTATTTTGATTGTAAATATTTTAAGAAACTTATTCACGATGATAATTATACCAGAGGTTACATTCTAAGTTTTAGAAAAAAGGAGAAATAAGTATGGATAAAACACGACAGCCAAAAATAATTATTTTTACTTCATCTGGATGTCCTTGGTGCGGAGCAGTGAAACGTTATCTACGAGAGAAACGTTTTCGATTCCGGGAAGTTAATGTATCCAAGGACCCCTCTGCAGCAAGAGATCTCGCTCGCCGGGGGCATCAAGGCGTACCGGTAGTGCTGATTAATAATCGACCAATAGTTGGCTTCGATAAGCCAAAAATTAATCGATTGTTGGGTATTAAGAGGTAAAAATTATTTCCCAGAATTTGAGGATGGAATAAGCCTAATTTTGAAGTTGAGAGGGGTCAGGTCTCAACATTTGA
>JAGGXI010000064.1 GCA_021163155.1 Candidatus Aerophobota bacterium | reverse complement strand
CAACCTTACTTTACCGATCAATCTTGATAGTGCAAGGATAACTACAGCTTAAATGTGATATTTGTGATTTTGAAATTAATTTTTCTGTTCTTTACATAGATCGTTATTAATACAAATATTACAAATTTCAAGATATTCTAAAAATTTAATAGGGTGAGTTTCATGCAGAAGCTGGCTGTCAAGAGAAAATTATGAAATTATTAGTGGTTGTTCTTAATAAAGAAGAATTTTTAGAAGATATTTTAGATGCTTTTATAGAAGCAGATATCACCAAAGCAACTATTCTTGACAGCGAAGGAATGATTGGATTTCTTACTTATGAAGTTCCTCTTTTTGCTGACCTTAAAGATTTTATGAAGGGAGAGAAACCTTACAACAAGACTATTTTTTCAGTGGTAGACGATGAGAAAAAGATTAAAAAAGTAGAAAAACTCATTGAAGATTTATCAGAACCAGGCATAGGAATCTTGTTTACTGTTCCCATAGATTATGTAAAGGATTTTACAAAAAACCTTTAAAATATAGTTCTAAGGGATAAACTAACTATGGATATTCATCAAAAATGGAAAATAGTTAGGATTTTGCTTACCACTGTTTACTTAATGATAGGTTGGCTGGCATTTACCTGTAATATAGCACCCTTTTCTTTACTCCTTGGATTTCTATTTTCCTTTACCCTTGCCCTTTTTACTTACGATATCTTCATTGAAAAAAGAGAAGTTGCCCGTCGGGCTCTCATTCCCAGAATATCTCCACTCTTAATATATCCTTTTGTTTTAATATTCAAGATATATTTATCCAGTTTCAAAATGATACCCGCAATATTAACTATGGAAATTAATCCTCGAATAGTTCACTTTCGAACGAGATTAAAATCTGAGATAGCTCGAGCCCTTTTGGCCAATTCTATTACTCTCACTCCCGGTACCCTCACTTTAGATTTATATGAAGACTACCTTATAGTTCACTGGCTAAATGCTAAAACTATTCATAGTCATTATGCAGCAAAATTAATAAAAGGACATTTTGAGACCTGGTTAAAGAAAATATGGATATAAATATATTAACCATAGTTATTTTTCTTCTTTTGATAAATTCTCTGGTAAGCGTGTATAGAATAATAATAGGACCAACTCATCAAGATCGTTTGATAGGATTGAATCTTATTTTATCTCAAGTAACCGCTATTATGGTAATTGCAGCAGTAAATTTCCACCGTGCTATTTATCTGGATGTAGCCTTAGTTTATGCCATTCTTGGTTATATTAGTATCATTGCTATTACTAAATATCTTAAAGGAAAGAAACTACACGAATGAGACTTATTGCTTATCTCTTTATAGGAATGGGAGTATTTTTTGCTACTTTTGGTAATATAGGAATCTTGCGCTTCCCTGATGTATACACCCGTTTGCAGGCCTCATCTAAGTGTGGAATTACTTCGATAATCTCTATATTTATAGGACTTATGATTTTGGAAGGATTGAGTTTTGTTACTGTAAGAATTTTAGTAATAACTATGTTTTTCTTTATCACCAGTCCTGTCTCTTCCCATGCTATAGGTAGAAGTGCTTATGAAGAAGGGATTTTACCCTGGAGAAAAGAGAAAGAGAAAGAGAAAGGCGAATAATGATTATTTCTATTTTAATAGTTATTATAATAACGGCGATTTTTGCTCTTCAGTTTAAGGATCTTTTAAACGCCGTTATCGCTTTAGCTGCTTTTAGTCTTCTTCTTTCTCTTATCTTTTATCTTCTCCATGCGCCTGATGTAGCTATTGCTGAAGCTGCGGTAGGAGCAGGGGTTACCACTACTCTATTTGTAGTGGTAATTAGTAAAACAAAAAGATATTAACGTAAGAGGTGAGAGGTCCAGGAAATGAACAAAGAGGGGATAAAAAATATACTCATTTTATCTATCCTTATAGTATTAGGAATAATCTTTTTCTATGGATTTAATCCTAATCTTCCTTTAAAATTAACAGTGAGCAACCATTATGTCGCTGAAGGAAAGGGGGAAACAGGGGCTATTAATATAGTATCCAGCATTTATCTTGGCTACAGAGCTTTTGACACTTTAGGAGAGACTATCGTCCTCCTGGTGACCGTCTCTTCAATAGTTTTTCTGCTCAATCATGCAAGAAAGTATTAGTTCGGGGTTTAGATGAGTGAATGGGTAGATGGGTGAATGGGGAGAAGAGTGAATGAGTAGATGAGGAAAAAAAAGGAGAAAAAAATAAATTGAAAAAAGAAGATAGATCAGAAATAGTAAGCATTACCTCAAGAAAATTAGTACCTTATATTCTTCTCTTTGGACTTTATCTTATCTCCTATGGACATCTTTCTCCAGGAGGAGGATTTCAGGGAGGAGTAGTCCTGGGATCAGGGATAATCCTTCTTTCTCTTTCTCGCGGAATTTTTTTAACTGAGAAAAAATTTTCTTCCCCAAAAATAACTTTTTTAGAAGCATTTATGATTACTATTTTTATCCTTCTAGGAATAATCGGCCTTATAGCAGGAAAGAGCTTCTTAGGAAATATTTTCCCTTTAAAAAAAGCAGGAGAAATCCCTACAGCTGGGTTTATTTTCCTTCTCAATTTGGTCATTGGATTAAAAGTAGGGGCAGGGATTATCTTAATTTTCTATAGCTTATGTGAAAGGCAGGAGGAATAAAAATGGAATTTTATTTAACTTTTCTCCTTTTTCTCATAGGTATCTGGGGAATAATAAGTAAAGAAAATTTAATTAAAAAAATAATTGGGTTAAACATTGCTGATAGTGCGGTAGTCCTATTTTTTATCCTGATAGGGCATCGCTATGGTTCTACTGCTCCTATAATGGAAAAAGGAATAAAAAATGTGGTAGACCCCTTACCTCAGGCTCTTATGCTTACGGCTATTGTCATTGGAATATGCCTTACGGCTTTAGCCTTAGCTTTGGTTTTAAAAATGTATAAAGAATATCAAACCTTAAATATTTCCCAGATAGAGAAATTAGCTGAAGATGAATAGCATTCCTCTCTTTTTAATAATCATCCCTCTTTTTGCTGCTTGTTTAATTCTCTTAATTAATTTTTTAAAAGTAAACCTTAAATTAATCAAGTTAATCAGTCTATCCTCAATAATCATTAGCTTAATCATAGTCGGACTCTCTATCATTGATATTTTAATTAAAAAAGAGACTCTTATATATAATTTGGGTGGATGGAAAGAACCGTTAGGCATATGTTTATATATGGATGGATTAGCCTGGTTTTCCTCCTTTTTAGGGATAATTATTGCTTTATTTAGCCTTATCTATAGTCTAAAAGAGAAAAATTATCAATACAAGTTCTACTTCTTCTTCCTTATTCTACTGGCAGGAATGCAAGGAGTTATTCTTACCAATGATATATTTAATATGTTTGTCTTCTTCGAGATTCTATCTATTGCCTCTTATATACTTATCGCTTATTCTCAGGAGAGTAGAGCTATAAAAGCGAGTTTTAATTACTTACTGATTAGCGGTCTTGGAATGTCTCTTTTCCTCCTGGGCATAGGACTTATTTATCAAGGATGCGGTAGTTTAAGTTTAACCCAGATAGGCAAAACCTTTAGCATAGGAAAAGGCATTCCTCCATTTATGTTTCAATTAACCATCTCTTTAATAATAGTAGGAATAGGGATTAAGGCAGCTTTTATTCCACTTCATCTCTGGCTTCCTGATGCTCATGCCTATGCTCCTACCCCTATCTCCGCTCTTTTATCCGGGATAATTATTAAAATCTCCTTTTTGGCTATCTGGAGAATTATCAATATCGTAGAAGCGATTAACTTTCAGTATCTTTTTCTCTGGATAGGCTCTCTTACTGCCTTAATGCCCGTAATTTGGGCTTTATCGCAGACCGACATTAAAAAACTCTTAGCTTATCATAGTGTATCTCAAATGGGATTTATCATCGTCTCCTTTGGAGCCGGCTCAACTCTTTCCCTTACTGGCTCCCTTTATCATCTTCTTAATCACTCTTTCTTCAAAAGCCTGCTCTTTTTCTCAATGGGAGCGGTGATCTATGCTACAGATATAAGAGACTTAAGAAAACTTTCAGGACTGTTTAAAAAGATGCCTTGTGTAGCTATATCATTCCTGATAGGAGCTCTTTCCATTTCCGGGATACCTCCTTTTAATGGGTTTGTTAGCAAAACTCTTATATCAGCATCTCTAAAGGAGCATCCCCTTCCTTTTATTTTTATCTTTTTGGCAAGTGTGGGGACAGTAGCCTCTTTTACTAAGTTGATGATGATTTTTTTAAGCAAAGAAAGAATTAAAAATGATAACTCCGGAAATTTTAAGGAAGGAGAAAAAGCTGAACTCTTTTCTAACAAAATAAAGAAAATTCCTAAAACTATGGTTTATCCTATTGTTATTCTCTCTATAATCTGTCTTCTATCAGGCATTTTCCCCTTCTATATAATCAAAGGGATATCTAATTTTATCTTATTAAAAGACTTATCCTACTCTATCAAAATTTATTCCTCTTATAATATAGAAAAAAGCTTATTTACTTTTATTTTAGGGATTTTTCTTTACAAATTTATTACCACAAAATATGGAAAGCGAATTTCGTTAAGAATTAGTCAAATGGAACTTGGTTTAAATAATTCGCTTCTTTTAGTAATAGTATCCTTGATAATTTTTGTTATTTTTGATAATATAGTAAAATATTAATTTTGAAGAGCTGCAAACCCTTATTTTATCCCAGAGTTAGGAAAGCATCCTTGCAGTTCTTAATTCTTTAATGGTGATTCTTTCCGATATCTTAAAAAACCACAGGGAGGGAAGGACGAAATGTCAAATGTTGAGACCTGACCCCCTTCCTTCGGACTTCAGAGAGGAGTAAAGTTAAATGAATATATCAAACACATTAACAGGCTTTTGGCGTTATTTATGGACCTTAGACAAACAAACGAAAAGAATTATAAAACTTGATTTTGCAGCATTTGCAGAATCTCCAGATTCCTCAGAACAATCAGAAAAAAATAAAGCAGAGCCTCTTTCGGATAAAACAATCGGGAAACATGCAGAAAAAGAAAAGGATAAAAAGCCAACCAGTGTTTCAACGTCAGAAAAAGAGAAAGAACCTTATAGCCTCAGGCAGAAACTCGGCTTTATCCTGGGTGTTATATTGTTTGCGATAATTCTGATAGTTCCTCCTCCAACGAGTATGTATAATATGAGCTCAAAAATAGTGTTAAAATCTGCAAGTGAAGATTTGTTACAAACAGGGGCTTCCCTGAATGTATTAAAATTAAACTCAAATAAAAGAGTAAAAGAAATATCTGATACTAAAAACTTTCTCAAGTGGATTAAAACAGAAAACCTTAAAATATATTCAGAAATAGCGAAGAAAGTAAACATAATGAAAGCCTGTTTGGCAGTGGCAGCCCTAATGGCTTGCTGGTGGATTGGAGAAACAATACCTTTAGCAGCTACATCTCTATTACCTATTATTCTATTTCCATTGTTGGGGATAGCGAATGCGGCTAATTCCTGCAGTCCCTATGCTAATAAAGTTATTTTTTTATTTATGGGTGGTTTTTTCATTGGAGAGGCTATGGTAAGGTGGAACTTACATGAAAGAATTGCAATGAGAATTACTAAAATTGTTGGAGTAAGTCCTAAAAGAATAATATTGGGATTTATGATAGCTACAGCTTTTCTTTCAATGTGGATATCTAATACAGCCACTACTGTTATGATGATGCCTATGGCATTAGCGATTATCTTACATAGTGCAAAAGTTGGTCAAAAGATGATCGATGAGGGAAAACTTTCGGGAGTCGATTTTTCAGAGGGTAATTATAAATTCGGAACATGTCTGATGCTTTGTATAGCGTATGCTGCAAGTTGTGGAGGCATCGGAACACTGATTGGAACACCGCCAAATATAGTATTTGCTGGAGCATTACCAGTTTTATTCCCAAATGCACCTACAGTAGACTTCTTCTCCTGGCTTATGATAGGAATGCCTATTGCATGGACGATGGTTTTCCTTATCTGGTTTGGAATGACTCATTTTATATATCCACCAGAGATTAAAGAAGTGCCTGGGGGAATGGAATTAATTGATCAGCAAATCAAAAAAATGGGTCCGATGAATAAAGGAGAAAAGGGAGTTGCTATTGTGCTTATCATTGCAGCAACCTGCTGGATTTTTAGAAGTACAAAAATAATCGGAACATTTACAATTCCTGGATTGAATATGATATTTCCCTGGATAGACGATTCAACCATTGCAATTTTTGCCTCAGTATTATTGTTCCTTTGGCCAATTAATCTTAAAAGAGGAGAATTTATACTGAACTGGGAATGGGCTACCAAGATTCCCTGGGGAATATTATTGCTATTTGGTGGTGGCCTTGCGCTTGCTAGCGGCGTTCATTCAACAGGACTTGATAGATGGATAGGGTATCAATTAGTAGGATTAAAAAATATCCCTGTACTATTAATTATATTCTCTGCAGTCACTCTTGGAGTTTGGCTCTCTGAAATGACCTCAAACACAGCAACTACTACTACACTAATGCCTATTTTAGCCGCTGTAGCACTTGCGATTGGGCAAGACCCAAGATTATTAATGATTCCGGCAGCAATTGCTTGTTCCTGCGCCTTTTTACTTCCAGTAGCAACACCACCTAATGCTATTGTATTTGGTACAGGATATATCAAACTCCCACAAATGATAAAAGCAGGGATATTCTTCGAGATAACAGGTATGTTTATTGTAACATTGCTTTCCTATCTCCTTATAGGTATAGCCTTTGGTGTTCATGCGGGAATAATGCCATCATGGGCAATGCCATAAAGGGTAACACATAGTTGACAACTTTCCTCATTTCAGTAAGATTCCTTAAAAGTAAGGAGAGGCGTTATTAACAAAATGAAGAAAAAATACGAACCTAAAGAGATAGAAAAAAAATGGCAAAAATTCTGGGAGGAAAAAGATTATTTCTCTCCTCACTCTGGCAGGAAAGGAGACACTTTCTCTATGGTAATGCCACCTCCAAACATTACAGGCATTCTTCATATGGGTCATGCTCTCAACAACACACTTCAGGATATTATGGCTCGATTTAAAAGAATGCAAGGATATGAGGTTCTCTGGATTCCTGGTATTGACCATGCAGGGATAGCTACCCAGAATGTTGTGGAAAGAGAATTATCTAAAAAAGGATTAAGCAGACAAAAAATAGGAAGGGAAGAGTTCAATAAAAGAGTATGGGAGTGGAAAGATAATTACGGGGAGAGAATTTTTTCTCAACTTAAAAACATTGGTATATCCTGTAGTTGGAAGCATAAATCTTTTACTATGGATAAAAAACATAGCAAGGTAGTAAGAGAAGTATTTGTTCGTCTCTACGAGCAAGGATATATTTACAGAGGAGATTACATTATTAACTGGTGCCCCCGTTGTCAAACAGCCTTATCCGATATCGAGGTAGAGTACGAAGAAAAAATGGGTAAACTCTATTATATAAAATATCCTTTTAAAGAAAAAGAAAATTATCTTATAATAGCTACTACAAGACCGGAGACGATGCTTGGAGACACAGCAGTAGCCGTAAATCCAAAAGATAAAAGATTTGAAAATCTCAAAGGGAAAAAATTAATTTTACCTCTGGTAAATAGAGAACTTCCTTTAATTTATGATGAATATGTAGACCCAAAATTTGGAACAGGAGCACTTAAGGTTACCCCTGCTCATGACCCTAATGACTTCTTAATTGGCAAAAGACATAATCTCCCCTTTATTAATATTCTCAATCCTGACGGAACTATAAATAAGGAAGGGGGAATTTATGAAGGGTTAAAGAGATTTAAATGTCGAGAAAAACTAATAAATGACCTCAAAGAAAAAGGATATTTAAAAAAAATTGAGGATTACACCTTAAGAATAGGTCATTGTTATCGTTGTAAAACATTAGTAGAACCTTACCTTTCTCCTCAATGGTTTGTAAAAATGGGTGATTTAGCTCAAGAGGCTGTAAAAGTAGTTAAAGAAGGAAAAATTGAGTTTGTTCCTTCTTTTTGGAAAAAGAGCTATTTTCGGTGGATGGAGGAGATTCATGATTGGTGTATTTCTCGTCAAATCTGGTGGGGACATCAAATTCCTGCCTGGTTCTGCCAAAATTGTGGAAAAATAACTGTAAGTATAAATGACCTTAAAGAATGCTCTTATTGTGGGTCTAAAAATCTTAAAAAAGATGAAGATGTTCTGGATACCTGGTTTTCTTCAAGCCTTTGGCCTTTTTCTACTCTTGGTTGGCCAGAAAGAGGAGAAGAGTTTAAAAATTTTTATCCTACATCTCTTCTATGCAGTGGATGGGATATCCTCTTCTTCTGGGTCTCCCGAATGATAATGATGGGTCTTAAATTTACAAACGAGATTCCTTTTCGCAAAGTCTATATCCATCCCTTAATTGGAGATGAAAAAGGTAAAAAGATGAGTAAATCCAAAGGAAATGTAATAGACCCTCTCGTTTTAATGGAAAAGTATGGGACAGATGCCTTTAGATTTTCCCTTATTGCTTTAAAAACAGATTCCCCTTACGTTCGTTTCTCCGAAGAGAGAGTCCGAGGATACAGAAATTTCGCCAATAAAATATGGAATGCCTCCCGTTTCACTTTAATGAATCTTCAAGACTTTCAACCTCAAAAGAGGTTAGAGAATGAAAAATCACTAAAATTATCTGATAGATGGATTCTAAGCCGTTATTCTTTACTTATTAAAAGAACAAACTCTAATTTGAATGGCCTTCTCTTTTCTGAGACAGCTCAATTACTATACCAATTCATCTGGGGAGAATTTTGTGACTGGTACATAGAACTAACAAAACCTCGTTTATTAAATAAAAAGGGGGATTCATCTCGTTATACTGCTCAATGGACACTTTACAAGGTTTTAAAAGGAACCCTGAAAATACTTCATCCTTTTATGCCTTTCATTACAGAAGAGATTTACCAACGTTTACCAAGGGATAAAGACGATAAAGAAAGTATTATGATTTCTTCCTGGCCAGAAAGCGAAAGAGAAGATAAAGAAGCGGAGAAAAAGATGAACCTTATAATGGAGGTCATTCAAGATGTCCGCACCATCCGTTCAGAAATGAGAATACCTCCACAAAAAGAGATAGATTTAGCCCTTAAAACAAGCAATGAGGAAAATCTTAATATCTTAAGGGAAAATAATTCTTATATTGTTAATTTAATAAAAACTAACCAGTTACTTATAGATAAAGATATAACTCCCATAAAAGGCTCTATATCTTCCCTGTCTGGTGATGTGGAAATATTTATCCCTCTAAAAGATTTAATAGATATTGAAAAAGAGAGAAAGAGACTAAAAAAAGATATAGAAAAGTTAAATAAAGAACTCTTTTCTCTGGAAAAAAAATTCTCCTATCCTCAATTTTTAAGTAAAGCTCCCCCTGAGATTATAGAAAAAGAGAAAGAGAAAAGAGAAACTTTTCAATGTAAAATAAAAAAAATAAAACAGAGATTGAAAGAGATGGAGTGAAAGGAGGAAATACTTAATTTGACTTTTCATACTCTCTTTGTTAAAATAAATCAATCAGAAATTTCTGAAAAAGTCAGAAATCTCCGATTTTACAGATAAAAGTCCAAATTAAATAGATTAGATTACCATCGCCAAATCAGTGTAATCAATCATTTTTAAGAATCTGTGTAATCAATTTATACAAGGAGGAAAAAAATGTTAGATTCTACAGCAGCCAAATTAAAAAAAGTGGCTTTAAAAAAAGAGATTAACCACTATTTAAGTAGATTAGCCAAAACTAAAAATGAAGAGGAATTTTATAGGGAGTTTGATATTATCTTACAAGGACTATATAAATTTGCCGGTCCTAATAGATCTGCTATGGAAAATGTAGAAAAAGCTTTTCAAAGAAAACATCCTATGACAGACCTTGGTAGAATACTCCTTCAGGATAGATTATCTAAAGTAAGCAGAGAACGATTAGCTAATAACTTTTTTGTTGACTGGGTTACGGGAGCAAAAAAGAGAGAGAAACTTAAAGAGGAAAGTTTTAAAGCTCCCTGGTTCTTTGTTATCTCTCCTACAAGCGCCTGCAATCTCAACTGTTATGGATGTTATGCTCATGAATACAAAAAAACAGAGGGTTTATCTTTTGCTACTCTGGATAGAATCTTAAATGAAGCAAAAAGCATGGGAATTAATTTTTTAACTATCTCTGGGGGAGAACCTTTTTATTACAAAGATAAAGAGACAGGTAAAGATATATTGGATTTAGCTGAGAAACATAAGGATATGTATTTTCAGGTTTACACTAATGGAACACTATTAGATGAGAAGAAGATAAAGAAATTAGCCAGGTTGGGAAATGTAGCCCCCGGTATAAGCGAAGAGGGTTTTAAGGAAGAAACCGATGCAAGAAGAGGAAAAGGAGTATGGGAAAAAATATGTAAAGCAAGAGAAGATTTATATAAAGCAGGGGTATTAGGAGGATTTTCCATTACGGTAACCAGACAAAATGCTGATGTAGTAACCAGTGATAAATTCATTGACGACCTTATAGCAAGGCACTGTTCCTTTGGCTGGTATTTTATCTATATCCCTATAGGGCGAGAGCCGAAAATCGAGCTTATGCCTACTCCTGAACAGAGAAATCATCTCCGTGAGAAAATATGGGAATGGCGTTCCAGTAAGCCTATATTTATTGGGGATTTCTGGAACGATGGGCCCTGGGTAGGAGGATGTATAGCTGGAGGAAGAAAATACTTCCATATAAATTCCAATGGAGATATAGAACCCTGTGTTTTTATCCATTTTGCTACAGATAACATCTTTGATTTATGGAAACAAGGAAAAGGGTTGAAAGAAGCAATTATCAGCCCATTTTTTATGGATATAAGGAAGCATCAACTAACCAACGACAACTGGTTAACACCCTGCACTATAATTGACAAACCTCAATTTTTAAGGGAGATAGTTAAAGAATGCAATGCTCACCCCACTCACGCAGGAGCAGAAACCATTATCAACGGTAACATTGCAAATTATCTCGATAAATATTCAAAGGAGTTGGATAACTTTACTCGACCAGAGTTTGAAAAGATGCGTAAAGGAGAATACGATTCTTCTATAGTAAAATTAAGCAAAGTAATAGAGAATCACCGACAGAAAAATAAAGAAGAATTTGAGGCTCAGATCAAGAATATATCAGAGGAATAGAACAGAAAAAAAGGATTAGAGGACTAAAAAAGCAGGATTAAAGGATTAGAGGATTAAAGGATTAAAGGGAAAAAACAGTGAGACGTAAACTGGTAGCCGCAGGCTTTAGCCTGCGTAAAAGCAGGACTAAAAAAGCAGGATTAGAGGATTAAAGGATTAGAGGATTAAAGGGAAAAACAGTGAGACGTAAACTGGTAGCCGCAGGCTTTAGCCTGCGTAAAAGAAGGACTAAAGGACAAAAAGCAGGATTAGAGGATTAGAGGATTAGAGGATTAAAGGATTAAAGGGGAAAGAAAAAAACAAAAAAACAGGAAAACAAAGAACAGGATGGATTTCTTACCTGTGAGTGCAGGGGATAAAATTCTGAAGCAATCTCAAAATAGGCTTGAGAATTTAACCTATTACTTGCTTTTTAATAAAGGAAACAAATAAATGAAAATTATTTTAATCTCTCCTACCTGGAAGAAAAAGGTGGGTGTAAAAAGGCGATATCGAGATAAACTCTTCAATTTTCCTCCACACAGTCTCTTAGCTGTTGCTGCTTTAACTCCTAAAGATATAGAGGTAAAATTAATTGATGAGAGGATGGAAAAAATAGATTTTAATGAAAAGTCAGACTTAGTAGGAATAACTGTAATGACGGCTTCCAGCCCTCGAGCATATGAGATAGCAGACGAATTTAGAAAAAGAGACATCCCTGTAGTATTAGGAGGAATACATGTTACAGCTTTACCTCAGGAAGCAGCCCAACATGCTGATGCTATAGTAATAGGGGAAGCAGAAGGCTTATGGGAAAAATTGATAGAGGATTTTACAAAAAGAGGTAAAAAAGGCCTCTCTAAATTTTATCAAAATCATCAAAAACCTGATCCTTCCATAATACCTTTCCCCAGAAGGGATCTTCTTAAGGGAAAAGGATACCTTCTTTCCCGATTTTTACAGATAAGCAGAGGTTGCCCTTTTAACTGCTCTTTCTGTTCTGTAAGTAAATTTTTTGGAAAAAAATATCGTTTTCGTCCCGTAGAAAAAGTAATAGAAGAAATTAAAGGGATGGCGGGTAAGTCTTTAGCAACACGTTTTTTTGGCTTTCTTGATGATAACATTGTAGGTAATGTATCTTACGCTAAACAGTTATTTAAGGCTTTAATTCCTTGTAATATATTATGGGCAGGACAATCATCTATTAATATTGCTCAAGATGAAGAACTTTTGGACTTAGCATCTCGTAGTGGATGCAAAGGATTATTTATCGGTTTTGAATCTATCTGCGAAGAATCTCTTAAAGAGATTAATAAACATCAAAATAAGATAAAATTTTACAAAAATGCCATCAAAAAAATCCACCAATTTGGGATATCCATTGAAGGAGCTTTTATTTTCGGTTTTGACCATGATGATAAAAATATTTTCCAGAAAACAATCAAATTTATAGAGAAAGTAAAATTAGATGCTATTCAATTTGCCATCCTTACTCCTTTACCAGAGACAAGATTATATGAAAAACTGGAAAAAGAAGGAAGAATCATAGATAAAAATTGGGCAAATTACGACTTAGCCCATGCGGTCTTCCAACCAAAGCTAATGACTCCTCAAGAATTAAAAAAAGGATTTGATTTTGCTTATAAAAAAATTTATAGATTTCCCTCTATTCTAAAAAGGTCAACAGGTTTAATCAGAGGAAGAAGGTGGAAGTATTTTGTCCCTCTCTTAACTTTGAACTTAGCTTATAGAAGAATGTTTAAAAAAAGAGGTAAAGATAATTCCTTTGCTGGTGGGTCTTATGGATAAAGTGAAAGGGTTAAAAAAATGAAGGTATTATTTATTTCTCCTCCTTCTAAGTTTGCTATAAAGGATACTATAGGAATACCAGCTATACCTCTGGGTTTAGCTTACTTATCTTCTGTCTTAGAGAAGGAGGGACATAAGGTAAAAATTATAGATGCTCCAACATTAAATTATGACTGGAAAAACTTAAGAGAAGAGACAAGAGGCTTTAAACCGGATATTGTGGGGATAACATCTACCACTTCTACTATTTATGATGCTTATAAAGTAGCTGAATTAATTAAAGAATACAATTCAAGAATTAAAGTAGTTATTGGAGGCCCCCATGTAAGCTTTACCTCCGACGATACTTTAAAGGAATGCTCTTCTATAGATATAGTGGTTAGAGGCGAAGGCGAAGAAACAATGAAGGAGGTAGTAAATAGCTTTAATGGGGAAAGATTACCTCTTGAAGAGATTCGGGGAATAAATTTTAGAGATAATGGAAAAATAGTACAGACAGAAAATCGTCCCTTTATAGAAAATCTTGATGAGTTGCCATTTCCTGCATACTCTCTTTTACCTATAGATAAATACAAAGTAGGTAAAAAACAATTTGCCAATATAATAACCAGCAGAGGTTGCCCTTTTTCCTGTATTTTCTGCTCTTCTTCTCAGTTATGCGGCAAAAGATGGAGAGCGAGAAGTCCAGAGAATGTAATAAAAGAGTTGGAAGTATTGAAAGATGATTACAATATTCAGGAGGTAGAAGTAGTTGATGATACCTTTACTTTAAACAATAAGAGAGCAGAGAAAATATGTGATTTAATTATTAAAAAAGGCTTTAATATTTCTTGGTCTGCTTCCTCCAGGGTAAATACTATCACCCAGGAGCTTGCTAATAAGATGAAAAGGGCTGGATGCCATATCTTATATTTCGGTATCGAATCGGGATCACAAAAAATCTTAAATATCATTCAGAAGGGAATTACTTTAACTCAATCAGAAAAAGCCGTTCAAATTGCCAAAAAAGCTAATATTAACACTTTAGGCTCCTTTATTATTGGAATCCCTGGAGAAACAAAACAGACTATTAAGAAAACGATTAAATTCGTAAAGAAATTAAGTCCAAGCCTTGCTCAATTTACCATTTGTACTCCTTATCCAGGAACAAAGTTATTTAAAATAGCTAAAGAGAAACATCTTCTTTTAACAAAAAATTGGTCTAAATATACTATATTAGATTCGGTGATGAAAACTCCAGGAATAGCAAGTAAAAAACTAAGGAGATGGCTAATAAAAATCTATCTCAGTTTTTATTTAAGACCCAGATTTATTATAGAACAGATGAAAAAAAGAGATTTGTTTATTGTTAAAAAAGCCCTTAAGGCGGCTTTAAATTATTTAAAGGGTTGAAGGTAAAGAAAATGAGGGGAGGGGATAACCCCCACCTTAGTCCTCCCCCATAAAAGGGGAGGAAGAGCGGAAGAAGTTCTTAAATCACCTCAAAGATTAAATAATGAAGAAAGCAAAATACTGTATTAGGTGCGGGGGAAAGCTTGAACAAAAAGAGATAAATGGGAAAATAAGGCTAATTTGCCAAAAATGTGGTTATATTCATTACCAAAATCCTATTCCCACAGTAGATATAATAATTGAAAAAGATGAGGGAATAGTGTTAATAAAGAGAAAAAATCCGCCTTATGGATGGGCCTTACCGGGAGGATTTGTAGATTACGGAGAATCCTTAGAAGAAGCTGTTGAAAGAGAAGCAAAAGAGGAAACAAATCTGAATATAATAGATGCAAGGCAATTTCATACTTATTCTGACCCTAAAAGAGACCCCCGTTTTCATACTGTGACTACTGTCTTTATAGGAAAAGGGGAGGGAATGATGAAGCCTTCTGATGATGCAGAGAAAATAAAGGTTTTAAAAAAAGGAGAAATACCTTCTAACTTGGCATTTGACCATAAAAAAATTTTAGAAGATTATCTTAAAAAAGACTTCGAAAAATCTCGATAGTCCTCTGATTACACAAATTCTTAAAAACGATTACACTGATTTCTGGCTTTTCAGAAATCTCGTAAAGTAGTATTGGAGATTTTTTATGCAAAAAATTGCTATTTATCCAGGAAGTTTCGATCCTATTACTAATGGACATTTAGATATCATACGTAGAAGTAGACTTCTACTTGATAAAATAATTATAGCCGTTAATGATAATCCTTCAAAGACATTTTTATTCACTGTAAAGGAAAGGACGGAAATGATAAAGGGAGCCATACCTGCCTCTCCTGGTATAGAAGTTGAAAGTTTTCGGGGTCTTTTAGTCCGCTACGCCGAAAAAAAAGGAGCCCGTTTTATCATTCGAGGTCTTAGAGCTCTTTCAGATTTTGAATACGAGTTTCAAATGGACTTGATGAATAGAAAACTAAGCCCTGGAATTGAAACCATCTTTCTTATGACTAGCCAAAAATACTCTTATCTTTCATCAAGTATTATTAAAGAGATAGTGCAATTGAAAGGATGTAGTGAAGGTTTAATTCCTGAAATAGTAAGAGAAAAATTATTAGAAAAATTTAAAAACAACTTTTAACTTGAATTCGGTAACCCATTAAAGCTCTCTCTGGGTAGGGGAGGCTTTAGCTAAGATTATTCAAATTGCCTAATTCAAGTTTAAATTAAGGAGATGATGATGAACTTCATAGAAAAAATGAAAGAGGAGGCAAAAAAAGAAAAAAAGACTATTGTTTTGCCTGAAGGAGAAGAGGTTAGAACCTTAAAAGCAGCCGAAATCGTCTCCAAAGAGGAAATAGCCAAAATAATTCTCTTAGGAAAGGAAGAAAAAATCTATTCCCTTATCAAAAAAGAAGAAATTGATATTAATAATATTCTTATCATTAACCCTTTAACTTCTGTAAAAAAGGAAGATTATGCTTATAAGTACTACCAATTACGTAAAGGAAAGGGAGCAACTTTAGAGGAATCAAAAGAGCTTCTAAAGGATACAATGTATTACGGGACAATGATGGTTTACTCTGGAGATGCTGACGGAATAGTAGGAGGAGCAATTCATCCTACAAGTTGGACTTTAAAACCTCCCCTTCAAGTTTTTAAAAGACGAGAGGGAATTAAAACAGTATCTACTTATTTTATAATGATTGTTCCTGATTGTCCTTATGGAGAGAAGGGATTATTTATTTTTGCTGATTCGGGAGGTGTCCCCAATCCAGACGCAGAACAATTAGCCGAGATTGCTATCTCTTCCGCTGATACAGCAAAAGAGTTACTTAAAGTGGAACCAAAGGTAGCCATGTTATCTTTTTCCACCAAAGGAAGTGGTAAAAACCCTATTGTGGATAAAGTTATTGAAGCAACACATATTGCTCAAAAAAGAAGATCAGACTTATTAATTGACGGAGAGCTGCAGGGTGACAGTGCGTTGGTGGCTTCTATAGGCAAAAGAAAAGCGCCTGGAAGCCCAGTGGCAGGAAGGGCAAATATTTTAATTTTCCCTGACTTAAATTGTGGCAACATTGCTTATAAACTGACTCAAAGATTAGCCAAAGCAGAGGCCTACGGTCCACTCGTTCAAGGACTTGCTAAACAAGTAAATGACTTATCAAGGGGCTGTAGTGTTGAAGATATTGTAGGAGTAATAGCTATAACCTGCATCCAATCAAAAATATTGAAATAGTGAACAAATTATGATAATATCAAAATTTTGTAACTATTCAGGCACCCTGTACTAACTTTAGCTCAGAATTCGGCAATCTATTAAAACTCTCTATAAGGTAGGGGAGGTTTTAGCCTCCCAATTACCTCTAATTCTTGTTTTACAAAGGGCGACTGAAGTCACCCCTACACACTAAACAGCCAATTAGCCCCATACTATAATTGAACAGGCTGAATAGTTACAAAATTTTTATGAAAGAATTGTGGGAAAACATTATAGATAAAGAAAAAAAGGATTATATAGAGAGGAGGAAATTATCCTAAATGAAAAGTGGTAGCCGCAACTTTTAAGTTGCGTATATATCTACCCTCGCAGGCTCTGAGCCTCGCGGCTACCAATTCCAAAAAATAGATCATTTTAATATTACCCAAATTATGAAAAGGAGAGATAAATGTTCATTTTATCTTTAAATTGTGGCAGTTCATCAGTTAAATATCTACTCTATGATTGGGATAAAAAGAGAGCAATTTCAAAAGGAATAGTAGAAAGAGTTACTATAGGAAAGTCTTTTATTGTTCATCAGGTACCAGGAAAGAAACCTCTTAAGGTTAACTATAAATGCCCAGACCACAAAACAGCCATTGAATTAGTTGTAGACACATTGACAAACTCAAAATATGGAGTTATCAAAAATTTAAATCAAATTGCGGTGGTAGTCCATCGAGTTGTTCACGGGGGAGAAAAATTTACTAAATCTGTGCTTATAGATGAAAATGTCTTAAAGATGATTAGGGAAGTCTCTCCTCTTGCTCCTCTTCATAATCCTCCTAATATTGCTGGCATAGAGGCAGCAACAGCCTTGCTTCCTCATACTCCACAGGTGGCTGTCTTTGACACAGCCTGGCATCAAACTATGCCTTCTTATGCTTATATTTATGCTTTGCCATACGAATGGTATAAAGAATATGGTATAAGAAGGTACGGTTTTCATGGCACCTCGCTTTTATATGTGGCAAAAAGAGCGGCTGTCCTTTTAGGAAAAGATCCTTTTCAATGTAATCTTGTGAGCTGTCATATAGGCAATGGAGTTAGCATAAATGCTGTAAAAAATGGAATTTCTGTAGATACAAGTATGGGATTCACTCCTTTAGAAGGAGCGGTTATGGGGACCCGCGCTGGCGACCATGATGCCGCAGCTGACTTATATATGATGAGAGAAAAAAAATATAGCCCCAACGAGATGGATGATATTTTAAACAAAAAAAGCGGCCTTTTGGGCATAAGTAACAAATATACTGACCAACGAGATATAATTAAAGCAATGGAGGACGGTGATAGAAAAGCAAAATTAGCCTTTGAAATTGAGACGTACAGGCTTAAAAAATATATTGGTGCTTATATGGCCGTATTGGGGAGAGTGGATGCTATTATTTTTACTGCTGGAGTAGGAGAGATGGGCAATGAAGTTAGAGAAAAAGCTTTAGAAGGACTCGAACAATTTGGAGTAAAGCCTGATATTAAAAAAAATGCCTTAGCGAGAACAAGAAATGCAGAATTGGATATTTCAGCAGATAGTTCTCCAGTTAAAATATTTATTATTCCTACAGACGAAGAAATAGTTTTTGTAGAGGATGCTGTAGCCATTCTTGAAAAAAGATACGATGTTCATACTAACTTTAAATATTCTTTCCAAAAGCAAGAGTATAGAAATAAAATACGAGATGAGCAATTCTCAAAAGAATGCAAAGAGAGACCCGAACTTCTTAAAATTGTAGCTAAAGTAGATAGAAGAAGTTATATGTAAAATCATACTCTGTGCTTTCTTTTGAGGTCACGGACTAAGAAATTTTCACAAAAATTTAAATTAGCTTATAAAAAAATATTTTACTTTAAGGAGTAGATAATGGGTGTTCCTAAGAAAAAACGTTCTAAATCTCGAATGGGGAGTAGAAAAGCTCAACAGAAGATTTCTCTTCCTTCTATTAGTTATTGCCCTCATTGTAAAAGCCCTAAATTATCTCATTTTGCTTGCCCTAAATGTGGTTATTACAAAGGAAAACTGGCAGTAGTGATAAAAGAAAAAGGGAAGGAAAAAAAGGAGACGAGTTAATTTATGAAAATAGCCATAGATGCTATGGGAGCAGAGAAAGGTATAAATATAGTAATTGAAGGAACCTTAAAAGCAATTAACGAAAACTCTCAAATTGAGGCAATTTTAGTAGGGGATAAGAAAAAAATTGAGGATAAAGTTGAAGAATTTCATTTAAAGAAATTTCCTTTTATAATAAAACACGCTTCTCAGGTAGTCAGTATGAACGATTTTGCTATCTCCTCTTTAAAAAAGAAAAGAGACTCTTCTATTAATGTAGCTTTAGATATACTCAAGAGAGGAGAGGCGGATGCTCTGGTTAGCGCAGGTAATACGGGAGCAGTGATGGCAGCCAGTTTACTTAAAATAGGAAGATTAAGAGGGGTAGAGCGCCCTTGTTTAGCAGTTCTCCTTCCTACAATAGTAGAAGACAAGAGAGTTGTCCTTCTGGATGCAGGAGCAAACGTTTCTTCTCGAGCTAACCACCTTTTTCAATTTGCCATTATGGGGAGTGTTTATGTTTATAGAATACTCAAAGAAAAAGAACCAAGAGTAGGTCTGTTAAATATAGGGGAAGAGGAGAATAAAGGCAATGATCTGGCTATACAAACTTTTAAACTTCTCAAACAATCCTCTTTAAACTTTGTAGGTAATATAGAAGGCAGAGATATCACCAGTGGGAAGGTGGATGTAGTTATTTGCGATGGTTTCATAGGAAATATAATACTGAAATTTGCTGAGGGATTTGCTAAAACTACCCTCAGTATAGTAAATAGGGAAATAAAAAAGAGTTTGCTAAAAACAGAGAAAAAAGATTATTCCCTATTATTGTTAAAAAACCTAAATAAAAGTTTTGATTATGCTGAGTATGGAGGAGTTCCTCTTTTAGGAGTCAATAAAACCTGTATCATAGCCCATGGTGCTTCCTCCAGTAAAGCTATCAAAAATGCTATTTTAACTGCTTATGAATTTTCTAAAGTAGAAATAAATAAATATATAGAAAAAGCTTTAACCGAAAATAAACCCTATTAGAGCTCGTTAAAGTTCTCCATCTGGATAGGGGAGGCTTTAGCCTCCCAATTGTTTTTTAGCTCTTGATTTACAAAGGATGATTAGCCTTGCCCCTGCCCACAAGTGGGTTGTCTAAAATTTTGGTAGGCTGAAATAGGTTAAAAATAGAGAGAAAGAAATTCTTAAATCATCTCACTATTAGATAGAAAAACTTATCTAACGGTGTAAAGGTATAATAATGAAATTAATTGAGACCCAGATAACAGGAACAGGTTCTTATGTTCCTCGTCGTATCTTAACTAATGCAGATTTAGAGAATATGGTTGATACTTCTGATGAGTGGATACGCGCAAGGACAGGAATTAAGGAAAGAAGAATTGCTGATAAAAATGAAGCAGCTTCAGATTTAGCTTATAAAGCTTCTATAAAAGCTATGGAAGCTGCAAAAGTTACTTCTGAAGAATTAGATATGATTATTGTGGCAACTATTACTCCAGATATGATTTTTCCTGCTACAGCTTGTATTCTTCAGGAAAAGTTGGGAGCACGAAAAATTGTTGGCTTTGATTTAGAAGCTGCTTGTTCCGGCTTTCTCTATGCGCTTAGTATAGGCAGTCAATTTATTGCTACGGGTATGTATAATACTATCTTAATAGTAGCCGCAGAAACCCTTTCCCGAATTACCGACTGGAAAGATAGAAATACTTGTGTTCTTTTTGCCGATGGCGCAGGAGCAGCAATCTTAAGACCATCCCATGGTAGTAGCAGGATAATCTCCAGCTATTTAGGGGCTGATGGCTCTGGGGCAGACTTAGTAAAAGTTCCTGCTGGAGGCTCAAGACTTCCTGCTAGTATAGAAACAGTTAAAAACAGACAGCATTATATGAAAATGAAAGGCAATGAACTGTTTAAAAAAGCGGTAAAGATGATGGCCCAAACAATAGAAATATCTTTAGATAAAGGAAACTTAACTACTAACGATATCAATCTTTTTATCCCCCATCAAGCTAATATTCGTATTATCAAAGCAGTAACTAAAAGGGTGGGGTTAAGTATGGATAAAACCTGGATTAATTTAGACCGCTATGGTAATTTATCAGCCGCTTCTATTGCAGTAGCTTTAGATGAGGCGATAAGAAAAAAGAGAATAAAGAGGGGGGATAAGATTCTTTTCACCACTTTTGGAGGCGGAATTACCTGTGGCTCTATTCTTCTTGAATGGTAAGAGGAAAAAGCAGGATTAGAGGATTAAAGGATTAAAGGATTAAAGGGAAAAGAAAAAACAAAGAAAAAACAGTGAGACGTAAACTGGTAGCCGCAGGCTTTAGCCTGCGTAAAAGCAGGATTAAAGGATTAGAGGATTAAAGGATTAAAGGGAAAAGAAAAAACAAAGAAAAAACAGTGAGACGTAAACTGGTAGCCGCAACCTTCAGGTTGCGTAAAAGCAGGACATCCATATAAATACCACCGAATTCATTCGGTGGTAGCTTATGTTTATCGGCGAAGCGGTGATTTTAACTACCGTAAAACTCAGTTAAGATTGAACGAGATGCAAAAGATGAACATGAAAAAGAGAGAAATAATTTTTATTGTTATCGGGATATTAATTATTTTGCTAAGCTTTTCCCTCCTTGCCTTTGCTCAGGAAAAAGATATAACAAGGGTAACTATCTTCTCTAATGGTCTTGGCTTAATAGAAGAGATAAGGATGGTATCCGTTAAAAAAGGAGTTAATTTATTAAGTTTCGGTCCTGTAAGCAAGGGAATAATTATAGATTCAGTTTACCCAGAAGTAGAAGGATGCAATATTTTAGAGCAAGAATATGCATTAGATTCGCTTTTATGGAGAGTAATATCTGAAAAAGATGGAAGAACTCTCTTAAAAGTCAACTATCTTACCACAAACCTGAGTTGGAAATTAGATTATCAAATTAAGATAGATAGTAAAGAAAAATTTATGAATTTATATGGCTGGGGAACAGTAATAAACAAAAGCGGGATGAACTTCTCTCAAGTTAACCTAACTCTTTTTAGAGAGGAACCCCCTTTTTCTTATACTCCTTCTTATCCTATAACTCTTAAAACAGGAGAGGAAAAAAAGATTGCAATTTTCCTTAAAGAAAACATTCCTATACAAAAAATCTATTTTTTTGATGGAGCTAAATACAATGAAGAGGTAAGAGAGGAATTAATATTTGAGAATACTCAAGAGAAAGGAGCAGGAATAGTCTTTCCTTCAGGGGATGTATATATCTACAAAATAGGGCTAAATAACAAAATCTCTTTTCTTGGAAAAGATAGTTTCCCTCAAATTATACCTTTTGAAAAAGGAAAAATATATTTAAGAGAAGCGAAGGGAATAAAAGGGGAAAGAGTTCAAACTTCCTATAAACAATTAGAATCTTCAGAAAAAGAGTATAGTTATAAGATAATTCTTATCAATTCAAGAAATACGCCTGCAAAGATAAAAGTTCAGGAGCACTTTTATGGAGAATGGGAAATATTAAACAGTACTCCTTCCGAGTATAAAATAAAAGATAATAGTATTATCTACGAGATAGAAGTGCCTGGAGGAGGAGAAAAAGAAATCGATTATAGAGCGAAGACAAGGTAACAAAAATGACCAAGAGGAGGAAATTAAAATGACAGGTTTTAGTGATAATTTACGAAATATAGCTTTGGTGGGAGGACAAGGAACAGGAAAAACATCCTTAGTAGAAGCTATATTATACGAAGCTAAGTTAATAACCAAAATGGGAAATATAAAAGAAAAAAATACAACATCCGACTACGATAATATCGAAAAAAAGAGAAATTTTAGCATAAACCCCTCCTTGATTCATTTGGAATGGCAAAACCATAAGATTAATTTACTGGATACCCCCGGGTTTACAGACTTTATAGATAAAACACGGTTTATTTTAAAAGCAGTGGAAGCAGCATTATTTGTTATCTCTCCTTCACTGGAAATAGGTAATGAAGAAAAAAAAGTTTGGAAATATACAATAAAAGAAGGAATTCCTCGGGCAATATTTATTAATAAAATAGAGGAGGAATTTGAGATTTCTTCTATAATTAAACAGATAGAGGAGGAATTTGAGATTTCTTGTCTTCCTTTCCAATTACCCTTAAATGAAAAAACAGTCGTTGATTTAATAGAACTTGAAGAAAGAATATACAAAGAAGGAAAAGTCGAGAAAAAACAGGTTTCTGAAGAAGAGAGGCAGAAATTGGAAGAATATAGAAAAAAGTTGATAGAATCAGCAGCGGAAACAGACGATGCTTTTATTGAAAAATACCTGGCAAATGAGGAATTAAGCAAAGAGGAAATTAAAAAAGGATTAAGAGATGGATTTATAAAAAATAGTTTTATCCCTTTGTTTTGTGGGTCTGCTCTTAAAAATATAGGAATAGATTTTTTACTGAATACTATAATCAATTTTTTCCCCTCCCCTTTAATGAGAAAATCTGTAAAGGGGAAATCTATAGATGACAAAGAAATAGAAAGAAAAATAAATAAGGAAGAGCCTTTGTCTGCCCTCGTTTTTCAAACTCTCGCTGAAACACATTTAGGAGAAGTTAATCTATTTAAGGTTTATTCAGGCACTTTTTTTTCGGGAAGCATTGTTTATAACTCTACCAAAAACAAGGAAGAGAAAATCGGGCAAATTTATCTAATGCAGGGAAATAAAAGAAAAGAGGTTCCTCAAATACTCGCCGGAGATATAGGAGCAATAACCAAACTTAAAAATACAGATGTTGGAGATACTTTATGTAAAAAAGAGTCGCTGATAAAATTTCCTTCTCCGGAGATTCCAGAACTAACTACCTCTATAGCTATTAAAACTCAAAAAGAGAAAGATGAACAAAAATTAAGTGTCGCTTTAGCTAAGCTAACTAAGGTGGACCCTTTTCTTAAAATGAAAATAGATAAAGAATTCGGTCAGACCATTCTTTCTGGAACAGGGGAAATGCATTTGCAGATTGTAATAGAGCGACTAAAAGAGGAGTTTGGTATAGATGTAAAGACAGAAGAACCCAAAATTCCCTATCGGGAAACCATTACCGCAGTTGCAGAATCACAGGGAAGATACAAAAGACAAACAGGCGGGCATGGACAATATGGAGATGTATGGTTACGAGTTAAACCTCTTGCTCGAGGGGAAGGAATTAAATTTGTAGATAAAATCAAAGGAGGAGCAGTTCCTGCCAAATTTATCCCTTCCGTAGAAAAAGGAGTTAGGGAAACCACAAAAAAAGGATTTTTAGCCTCTTACCCTCTAATTGATATGGAGGTAACTTTATTTGATGGTACTTACCATCCTGTAGATTCTTCTGATATTGCTTTTCAAATTGCTGCCTCTATAGGGCTTAAAAAAGCAGTGGAAAATGCCAAACCTGTTCTTTTGGAACCTATTATGGAAATAGAGGTTGAAATTCCTGATGAATTTTTAGGAGAAACAAATGGCGATTTAAATAGCAGAAGAGGAAGAATTATGCAAGTGGAATCATTTAAGAATAGAAAAAGAATAAAGGCTTATGTTCCAGCAGCAGAATTACCCAGCTATTCTACTCGCCTTCGTTCTATAACTCAAGGAAAGGGAACCTTTAAAAAAAAATTTTCTCATTATGAGAGAGTCCCTGAGGAGATAATGCAGAAAATTATTTCCCAAGTTCAAGCTGACAAGTGAAAAGAGGATTAGAGGACTAAAAAACAGGATTAGAGGATTAAAGGATTAGAGGATTAGAGGAAAAACCGAGAGAAAAAAAGAGAAAAAACCAAGAGAAAAACAGGATTAGAGGATTAAAGGGAAAGAGATACCGGTAGCCGCAACCTTCAGGTTGCGTAAAAGCAGGATTAAAGGGAAAAAACAGTGAGAAGTAAACTGGTAGCCGCAGGCTTTAGCCTGCGAAGCGGTAAGAGTAAAAAAGCAGGATTAGAGGATTAGAGGGAAAACCGAGAAAAAAAGTAGCCGCAACCTTCAGGTTGCGTAAAAGCAGGATTAAAGCTCGATAGCCATATAAATCTCAAACTAATACTTTCTTGTATGATCAAAGAACCAAAATAAAAAATGAAAAAGGAGTTAGTAATGATAGAAGCACAAAGAACAAAAACTATTCTTATGCGAGAAATAACCTTCCCTAAAATAGTCTCTGATATTATGGGGGTAAGCATCTTTGTAGCTCTTACAAGTTTAGGCGCTTTTGTAAGGATACCTCTCCCTTTTACTCCCATTCCTATCACTTTACAAACTCTTTTTGTTCTTTTAAGTGGCGTAATTTTAGGAAGTAAATTGGGAGGAATATCCCAATTTTTATATCTTTTTTTAGGGGCAATAGGTCTTCCTATTTTTGCTGGAGCTACTGGTGGTTTAGCTTATCTTGCAGGTCCTACCGGAGGATATATAATTGGCTTCGTTTTAGCCGCTTGCATAACAGGTAAGGTAGCAGGAAAACCGAAAAATAATTTTTTTCACATAATTTTAGCTATGAGTTTAGGAACAGTAGTTATTTATCTGGCAGGTGGGTTGGGTTTAATTTACACTTTAAAGATCGGGATTAAGGAAATCTTTTATTTAGGCATTGCTCCTTTTATATCCGGGGATATAATAAAACTCACCGCCGCTGCACTAATAGCAAAAGCTATCCATTTTACATCTTCTTCCAGTAGATAATAGCATCTTCATCTATATAGTAGTGACGATGAATAGCCACCTTTTTAAAACCGAATTTATCATAAAGGCGTTGAGCAGCTATATTAGAATACCTTACTTCTAAAGTAACTTCTGCAAGACCTTGTCCTCGAGCTTCTTGAAAAAGATACCTTAACAATTTTGTCCCTATTCCTCTTTTTCTAAAGCTTGGATGAATGGCAAGGTTAACTATATGAGCTTCCTTTGCTATTTTCCAGTAACCCGCATAGCCTACTACCCTCTCCCCATATTCTGTTACATAATAGAAAGCAAATCCCTTTTTATTGAGTTCGGAAGAGAAAACATGGAATGACCAGGGAGTTGGAAAAGAGAGCTTTTCAATTTGACTAACTTCTATTAAATCCTCTCTTTTCATCCGACGGATTTCTATCTTCCCTTCAAATGAGTTTTTCCAGCTTTTCATCTCTTGTTTATCTTATTTCAGGAGGAGAAATGTAAAGAGGGACTAAAGTGTAAAATTTGTCTATCTTTCCCTCCTCTATCTTTTTTATACCAGAATCGAGTAAAATTTTTAAGGATAAGCTATTTTCAATAAAATAAGTAAAAAAACTTCTTGTTTTTTTTATTTTATCCTGTATTTTTTTATTTTCACTTGAGATAAGGAAAGTCACCTTTTGTGGAAGGAATTGCTCTGCTTTTTCCATAACTTCTTCAAAAGAAAAAAATAGATATTCTGTTATTTTTGATATTTCCCCTGTATCTCTTTTGTAAAATGCTCCATAAAACCTCTCTTTATAAGCCTGGCGAAGAGGACAAATAACTCCCTTTTTATGAGTAGAGAAAGCCCAGCTATCCAATAAAGAAACACCTGCTAAGGGAAGATTGAGACTGAAGGATAGAGATTTTGCTAAACTTAATCCTATTCGTAAGCCAGTAAATGAGCCAGGGCCTAAATTAACAATAATTCCTTGTAGATCTCTAATTTTCAAGTTATTTTCCCCAATTAGTTTATCCAATGCAGGGAAAATAGATTCTGAAGACGAATAAGGGAGAAGTCTCTTTATATCAAAAACTTTTCCTTTTCTTCCTAAACATAAACTACCCTCATTCCCAGAGGTATCTATTACTAAAACTAACAAATCAATCTCTCCCCTTTCCCCTCTAATCCTGTTTTTACGCAACCTGAAGGTTGCGGCTACCGGTATCTCTTTCCCTCTAATCCTCTAATCCTTTAATCCTTTAATCCTTTAATCCTCTAATCCTGCTTTTTTCCCTCTAATCCTGCTTTTACGCAACCTGAAGGTTGCGGCTACCGGTATCTCTTTCCCTCTAATCCTCTAATCCTCTAATCCTTTAATCCTGCTTTTTCCCCTCTAATCCTGTTTTTACGCAACCTGAAGGTTGCGGCTACCGGTATCTCTTTCCCTCTAATCCTCTAATCCTATTTACAATTCCCTTATAATAAAAGCCACAAGGTTTTAAACTTATCTTTCTTTCTGATAAACTTAACATTTGAATATCTATTTTAAGGTGCTCTTTAGGTAAAAAATCTTTTATCTTTTCCGCCCATTCCACTGCTACAATTCCCTCTCTTTTATAAAAATATTCCTCATATCCAAGGGATATAATTTCTTGCTCATCCCTCAGTCGATAAAGGTCAAAATGATATAAAGCAATAGGGCCAGGATATTCATTAATAATAGTAAAAGAAGGGCTTTTAATTATGGAAATGATTCCTATCCCCTCCCCTATTCCCTGAATTAAAGTAGTTTTTCCACTACCTAATTCTCCTGTTAAAGCTATTATAGAACCATGAAGAAGTTCTTCGCCTATGCTCTTCCCCAACTTTTTAGTCTCTTTAGAGTTTCTTGTTAATATGTACATCCTGCTCACGAATTATTTTTTCTCTTATTTTCTTTATCTTTTTATAAAGATTTCTTGTAGCTAATCCTACATCTTTCTCTTTAAAAATAGCACTTATCACTGCTATTCCATCGGCTCCAGCTCTTAAAACTCCCTCTACATTCCCTTCGTTTATACCTCCTATAGCTACTACAGGAATGTTTACCGCTTTTTTAATTTGAGAAATTATTTCTGTTCCCCTCGGTAGGCTAACATCAGCTTTAGTAGAAGTAGGGAAAATAGGACCTATGGCTACATAATCTGCACCTTCTTTTTCTGCTTTCATCGCTTCATTCAAAGAATGTGTAGAGATACCAATTATTTTATTTTCTCCCATGATTTTACGAGCATCCTTAAGAGGGATATCCTCCTGCCCTAAATGTACCCCATCTGCTTGAGAAGCTACAGCTATATCCACTCTATCATTTATGATAAAAAGAGTTTTTTTAAAAGGAACTATCTTTCTTAATTTAATAGCCCTTTTTAAAAAAGGGGCAAAAGGAAGATTCTTTTCTCTTAATTGAATTACAGTAGCTCCGCTAAATACCACTTCTTTTATCTTTTGCTCAAAATTCTCCCCTATTAAATGAGAATCAGTGATTATATAAAGAGCAACATCGCATCTTTTTTTAAATTTTATTCTTATCTTCTTTTCTAAAGAATAAGTTCTAAAACGAATTTGCTTAAACTTCTCCCCTATAATAGGAGAAAATAATTTACCAAATTCTTCCATACTTCTTTCTGCTTCCTCTACTCTTCTAAAGTTAGCCTCTATTATCTCCTCAAATTTTCTCCGTTCATCTTCTTTAATTTTCATCCCTACATCTCTTTTAATATCTCGAGAGACTATAAGCTTGGTCTGGTTAATTTGAGGAAATTCTTTTACTGCTTTTATTATACAATGACGTAATTCTTTAACTCTTTTTGTAAGAGAATAATCATTTAATATAAACCTTACCCCATCTTCTATGACTCTTAATCCTTCGCATGCCCGATTAAGATTGACGTCCATTATTCTATAAATACTTTTCTCCAAATTCATTAGATATGCCTTATTATACTCGGAAATTATGAATTGGAAGCCGCGAGGCTCAGAGCCCGTGAAGACATACGCAACTTAAAAGTTGCGGCTACCATATTTTACTCTTCACATCTCACGTTTTGCTTCTTACTATTCACCGATTTCCAGTATATCCATTTTTTCTTATAATGCAAGGATGCGGGCTGGAACAATTATGGAGAGGAAAGGGCTTCCCTTAAATTTTTTACAAATTTTCCTGCCTCTTTTATCATTAATTTTTTATCCTTCGCATATTTATCTATAATATTGACGAGGGCACTCCCTACAATTACTCCGTCTACCCAATCTTTTACTACTTTCACTTGATTAGGAGTAGATATTCCAAATCCTAAGCAGACAGGCTTATCAGTAAGATTTCGAATTTGAAGAATAAGGTTTTTTATTTTGTAAGGTACTGCTTCCCTTGCTCCTGTTACCCCAGAGATAGAAACTACATAAATAAATCCTTGAGAAAATTGACTCACTAACCTTATTCTTTCCTCGGTAGAGGTAGGAGCGAGAAGAAAAATTAAAGGCAACTTATCTTCTTCTAATCCTTCTAATAATTTTGCTTCTTCAGGGGGAAGGTCGGGAATAATAACCCCATCTACTATATCCTTGGATTCTTTTATAAAATTTTTTATTCCCAACCTATAAATAGGATTGAAATAACTTAAAAGAACCAGAGGTATTTGAGATTTTTTCCTTATCTCTTTTGCAAACTGAATTACTTTTCTTAAACTTACCCTATTAGTTAATGCTCTTTTAGAAGATGCCTGAATAGTAGGGCCATCAGCTATAGGGTCAGAAAAAGGGATTCCTAACTCAATAATATCAGCCCCTGCTTCTTCTAAAGCAAAAACTAAACTTTTACTTGTCACAAGGTCAGGGTCTCCACAGGTAATAAAAGGAATAAACCCTTTTCTCCCCTTTTTTTTAAGCTCCTTAAATTTATCCTCTATTTTATTCATTGTTTTTTTCCTTTAAAAATCTCTCTATAATACACATATCTTTATCCCCCCTCCCAGAAAGATTGAGAACAACAAGATTATTTTTAAATTGGGAGCAGTTTTTTTTCAAATAAGCGACGGCATGAGCGGATTCTAAAGCAGGAATAATACCTTCAACCTCCGAGAGAAGAAAAAAAGCAGAAATTGCTTCTTTATCAGTAACTGTAGTAAATTTTGCTCTTTTTGTCTCTTTGTAAAAGGATAATTCCGGCCCCACCCCCGAATAATCCAAACCGGGAGCAACAGAATGAGTAAGTCTAACTTGACCATCTTTATCCTGTAAAAGATAGGTAAGTGCTCCATGAAGAACACCTCGTTCACCGCTGGCAAGAGTTGCTGAATGCTTTTTTGTATTTAATCCCAGACCCCCGGCTTCCACTCCGATAAAATTCACTTTCTCTTCTTTATAAAAAGGGTAAAAAAGACCCATACTATTACTTCCTCCCCCTACACAAGCAATAAGATAATCAGGAAGCCTTTTCTCTTTTTCCATAATTTGCCTCTTCACCTCTTTACCAATAACAGATTGAAAATCTCTTACCATTGTAGGATAAGGATGAGGTCCTACTACAGAGCCCAAAACATAAAAGGTTGTTTCTATATTAGTTACCCAATCTCGCAAGGCTTCATTTATAGCATCCTTAAGGGTACGAGAACCATTTTTCACAGGAATAACCTCTGCTTTAAGAGTTCTCATACGAAGAACATTTAAAGACTGTCTTTTCACATCTTCTTCCCCCATATAGACTGCACACTTTATTCCCAAAAGAGCACAAGCTGTGGCTGTAGCTACTCCATGTTGACCTGCTCCTGTCTCAGCAATAATGCGTTTTTTCCCCATTTTTTTAGCTAAAAGCACCTGCCCTAAAGTATTGTTGATTTTATGAGCACCAGTATGAAGCAGATCTTCTCTTTTAAGGTATATTTTTGGGCCCTTAAGCTTTTGAGAAAGATGTGAAGCAAAATAAAGAGGAGTTGGTCTTCCAGCATAATTTTTTAAATAATAGTCCAGCTCTTCTTGAAAATCTTTTTCCTTTCCCAGACTAAAGTAAGCTTCTTCCAGCTCTTTTAACGCTGGCATTAAAATTTCGGGAACAAAACAACCACCATACCTTCCAAAATATCCTTTTCTATTAAATACCATTTTTCACCTCTTCCCCCTGATTTCCTTGACAACCAAGTTTTGCACGAAATTTGTTGTACACCTTTTACGTCCGATTTTAGGTATTTTTTTAGCCTCATAATTCCTTAGGCTGACAGCGATCTATCCTATATACTGAAAGGATTGATTTTGAATCACAAATTCCACATTTATTGAGGTAAGGAACGGTCGCGACCGTTCCCTATTTTATAAAAGGATTTTCGTGCAAAACTTCCTTGACAAAACTTGAAACTTTCTGAGGGTCTTTTTTAAAATTTGTTTCTACCCCACTTAATACATCTACAGCAAAAGGCTCAACAATTTTTATCGCTCTTTCCACATTTATAGAAGATAATCCCCCGGCTAAAATTAAAGGTAAAGAGATGTTTTCTTTTATCTTTTTCGCTAATTCCCAATTTAAAGGAATCCCTGTTCCTGCAGGCATAACATCGGTTTTGCTATCTATAGTGAGAGCAAAAATCCCTACTTTTTCCAAAGCTTTTGCTGCCTTTAAAGGATTCTTTATCTCAAAGAAAGATTGATAAGTTTTATTATTTAGAGAAAGAGCCTTAATTACCTTTATATTTCTCTTTTTCAATTTATTAGCTATTCTCTCAATATCCATTAGACTCTCTTTTCCGTGAAGCTGAAGAAAATGGGGATTAGTAAATTGAGCGATTTCTAAAATTTTAGATATATCTCCTGAAGTAACTACTACTGTATTAACTTTGTTTTTTACTTCTTGGATTAAATCTCGTGCCTTTTCCCGGGATAAATTCCAGGGAACAGCAATAGGATATTCAGTAACAAAACCTAAAAAATCTACCCCTTCTTTTATACATAAAAGGGCATCTTTTAGAGAAGTTATCCCACAAATTTTTATCTTAACCATACCTTTACTTTCTCTTGAGTACGGTGGTTAAAACCACCGCTTCGCAGGCTAAAGCCTGCGGCTACCGGTATCTCTTTCCCTTTAATCCTTTAATCCTTTAATCCTCTAATCCTCTAATCCTGTTTTTTACTCTTACCTCTTCGCAGGCTAAAGCCTGCGGCTACCAGTTTACGTCTCACTGTTTTTTCTTTGTTTTTTCTTTTCCCTCTAATCCTCTAATCCTCTAATCCTGTTTTTACCTGGCCATACCATTTCCCTTGTCTTTTGATAAATATCCTCTGCTTTTAAAAGCACTGTCCCCATCAGAAAAGCATCTACTCCTTTTTTTATTAAGGTTTTTACATCCTCTATTTTTCTTATTCCGCTTTCGCTAAGTAGAATTACCCCTGGGGGAATAAAGGGAAGAAGAGAAAGAGTAACTTCAACTTTATCCTCGCCTCTTTCCAAATTTAAGATATCCTTATTATTTATTCCCAGAATATCCAGATTTAGTCTTTTTACCCTTTCCAATTCTTCTCTCGTATGAACCTCAATCACTGTCTCTAATCCCATTAAATGAGCATAATTATTTAATTTTTTTAACTTTCTAGACGAAAGTATAGCAGCAATCAAGAGGAGGGCATCCACTCCTAACTCTTTTGTCTTTTCCACCTCTTTTTCTGTATCAATAAAATCTTTTCTTAAAACAGGAAGCTTTTTCTCCTGCACCACTTTTTTTAAAATTTCTATATCTCCTCCGAAATGCCTTGCTTCGGTAACTACTGAAATAGCTACCGCCCCTCCTTTTCTATATTGAGAGACAATCTCTATCGGGTCACGCCCTCTTAAAAGCTCGCCATCCTGAGGAGAGCGAGCTTTAATTTCTGCAATTAAAGGAACTTTCCCTTCTTTTTTTGCCCTTTTAATTGCTTCGGTAAGTTTCATTGTTTATACTATGAGAAGCCTTTACCAATTCCTCTAATTTCTGGTAAGCTTTCCCGCTTTCAATAATTTCTCGGGCGGTTTCTACTCCTTCTTTAAGATTTTTTACTTTACCTCCTGCTACAAAAGCACCTGCGCTATTAAGGATAACCATATCTTTTTTTGGTCCTTTTTCTTTTCCTTTAAAAATATCTCTGATTATTTTTGCATTATCTTCGGGTGAGCCTCCATTCAACTGCTCAATCTTGCATCTTTTAAGACCTACATCTTCAGGAACAATGGTATAATCATCTATATGACCATCTTTTACTTCAGCAATATGGGTTTCTCCCACCAAAGATATTTCGTCCAATCCATCCATTCCATGAACCACCAGAATATGTTTATGGTCGAGCTTTGCCCACACCTGAGCTACTTTTTTGACTAATTGTGGTTGGTAGACTCCATTTATATGGCAACGCGCTCTTGCTGGGTTAATTAAAGGACCGATGATAGTGAAAAACACTGTTTTTATTCCCAATTTATTTTCTGGTTGCCATATTTTACCCATAAGGAGATGGAAATAAGCTGCATTTACAAAAGCTATTCCTGTTTTTTCAATCAATTTTTCTGCCTGACGAGAAGTAAGTTTTATCTCTACTCCTAAAGCTTCGAAAGCATCAGCACTACCTGAACTGTGAGCAATTGACCGACTTCCATGTTTAGCTACGTATAATCCTCCTGCAGCGGTAGTAATAGCAACGGCGGTAGAAACATTGAAGGTAGGAAAACCACCTCCAGTTCCACAAGTGTCTATCAATTCCCCGTTTACTTCAGGTTTTAAGGGAAGACAAACCTCTCTCATAGTTTTAGCTATAGCAACAATCTCTTCAACCGTTGGTCCCTTCATTAAGAGAGCAACTAAAAATCCAGCAATCTGGACTTCGTCAATCCTATCTTCCTTTATCCCCATTATTGTTGTTTTTATTTCTCTCTCGGTGAGATCAATTTGCGAGGTAAGCTTACGCATTACTGTTCTCATCTATTCTCTCCTTTCTCTTCTTATCTTGTCTATCTTGTCTATCTTGTTTAAAATATAAACCTATCTAATCTACTTAAACGAAGGTGCAGGTTCAATCCCTCGTTTAATTACTTGCCGGCCATAAATACAGTCTTCAAGCTCTTTACATCTTTTACAAAGCTCATACAGCTTTATTTCTTCTCCACTATCTTCAAGCTCTTTTGCTTTTTTGCAAGGTTCATATCGTTTATATTTATGAACCTCAAAGGAAAGTAGAGTATTAGTTCTTTCTATTCCCTGTATATTTTGAATATTTTTGGGCACAATTTCACCTAATGTTTTAAGGCTAAAAAAAATTATTTTTGCAATGATATCATATTCACCAGCGATAGAATAAACTTCCACTACTTCCTCCATTTTTTTCAATTTCTCTATTACTTCCCATGTTTTTCCTGCACTGACATTAATCAAGATAAAAGCTGTTTGCATCATTTTTCACCTCCTCATCTTCTATTTTAACAGTATTTAATTTATAACATTTTTTTCATCTGTCAACCAACTGGAATGATGGGTGGATGGGATGATGAGATGATGGGTAAATGAGTGTGGGACAAACCTTTTGGTACTATTTCTTGACAGTTCAACTTAGATAATCTAAACTATAGTAAAAGAGAAACATTAATAAAAGGAGAGCTTTTTGTTCATTAGCTTTGAGGGAATAGATAAGAGTGGAAAAAGTATTCAAGTATCTTTATTATCTGATTATCTAAAGAATAAAGGTTATCAGATAGTAAAAACCTGTGAGCCTGGGGGGACAAAATTAGGGGAGAAAATCAAAGCAATACTTCTGCATCCTTCTAATAAAGTAAGCAAGATAAGTGAACTTTTCCTTTATTTAGCTGATAGAAGAGAACATATAGAAGAGGTAATCAAACCTGCCTTAAAAGAAGGGAAAATTGTAATTTGTGATCGTTTTATGGATGCCACAGTTGCTTATCAAGGTTACGGAAGAGGAATAGATATAGTGTGGATAAATAAATTAAATAAAATAGCTACTCAAGAAATTCTTCCCGATATCACCTTTCTTTTAGATATTAATCCTTCTTTGTCCAAACAACGTGGCAGAGGAAATGATAGAATAGAAGAGGAAAAAATTTCTTTTTATGAAAAAGTGCGCCAAGGATACCTTGAGATTGCTAAATCTTGCCCAAAAAGGATAAAAATAATTAAAGGAGAAGATAAACCTGAAAAAACACATCTTGCTATAAGGAAGATCGTATTGAGATTCCTGAAAAAACCATAAATCTCTAATTACCCAGATAAAAGTCCAAATTACACAGATTAGACTATCATAGGACTCTGGAGTTTTTGGAGAAGACTGAATTATATAAGCTAAACAGAAAATTATGTCTTTTGCACAGATAAAAGGTCAACAAAGAGCTGTAAGAATACTTCAAAAAGAGATAGCCTCCTTATCCCTTGCTGGTACTTATTTATTTATAGGGCCGGCAGGAGTGGGGAAAACTTTTACTGCTTTAAATTTTGCTAAAGCATTAAACTGCAAGAGGGAAGGTATAGATAGTTGCGATAAATGTTCCTCTTGTCTAAAGATTGACCATTTAAATCACCCTGATGTCCAGATTATCAAGCCAGAAAAAGATTCACTTAAAATTGAACAAATACGTAATTTAAAGAGAGAAGCTGCTTATAAACTTTACGAAGGCAAAAAAAGAGTATGGATTATAGAGGAAGCAAATAAATTTACTCTGGAAGCAGCTAACTCTGCTCTTAAGATAATAGAAGAACCACCCCCGGATACAATATTTATCTTAATTAGCGAAACCAAAAGGGAAATTCTTCCTACAATTTTGTCTCGGTGTGAAATCATTCGTTTCTCTTCTCTTTCTTCTGAACAAATAAGAGAGATTATAATTAACCATCTTCCCCAGAATTTATCAAAAATCTCTCTTATAATGAATTTATCCAGAGGAAGTGTTAAAAAAGCTCTCTTTTTAATAAAGGAAGAGAACATTCTTAAGGAAAGAGACAACATAATCAACAAATTAAATAGAAATATTACTATAGAGGAGATATTTGAATTAGTTGCAAATTGGAAAAATTTTGATGAAGAACAGTTAGAAGAGATTCTTAATATGACTTTATTCTGGTTTCGTGACCTTTTACTTTTAAAAGAAGGAGAAGATATAGAGTTAATTAACTCTGATAAGATAGAAAAACTAAAAGAGGAAGAAAAAAGATACTCTTATTTTACCATTCGGGATGCTATTAACACAATAGAGGCAACCAAAAACTATCTCAAGAGAAATGTGAAACCTAAATTAGCTCTTGAGAATATGTGGTTGAAATTAAAATATCAAAATTTACAGTAATTTTTTAAAAAAGTTATCTTAAACCCAGATTCGGTAAAGTATGCCATTATAT
>JAGGXI010000110.1 GCA_021163155.1 Candidatus Aerophobota bacterium | reverse complement strand
TGACCACGCTAATCCTTTCCTTACCCTTTCGTTGAGTACAGATAAGTTTTCTCCCGACGGTGATGGGATAAACGATACTACTACCATATCCATTATTGTAGATGATAGCTCTACTCCTATCTATGGGAGGATAGAGATTAGGGATTCCAGTGATGAAATGGTAAGAAATCTCTATACCCCTGCTGATGGAACTCTTTCTACAGGAGATTACATTTGGGATGGAAAGGATGATGACGGAGGTATCCTCCCCAATGGAACCTACAATGTTTATGTCATTGCCCTGGATAATGCTGAGAATAGTTCCCAGCAAACTGCAACAGTTGAAGTAGAAACGGTATACCCTGAAATTAGCGAGGTGAATGTTTCTCCCAGCACTATTTCTCCTGAAAATGGCGATGGAGTCAAGGACTTATCTACTATCACTTTTAAGGCTGTCCGCACCGGAGGAGGCTTGACTTTTAACATCTGTGATGGAGAAACCCCAATAAGGGATTTAACCTCCAGTATTACTGTAGTCGGTGACCACTATTCAGTGACCTGGGATGGGAAAAATAGTAGTGGAACGCTGGTTTCCGATAAAACTTATACCTGCAAAATACAGGCTAAGAATTTAAGTGAGAATACAACTACTAACACCGATGGCACTGTCACCGTGGACAACACTGCTCCCTCTTCTCCTGCTAATTTAACGGCTACGGCGATTAAGGGAGGAGGTATTAAGCTCAGCTGGAGTGCTTCCTCTTCCAGTGATTTAGCTCAATACAATATCTATAGAGCTACCTCCTCAGGAGATGAGGATTATTCTTCTCCTACTTATACTGCCTCTTCTACAGCTACTGCTTATACAGACACCTCTACCAGCAATGGAATAACTTACTATTATGTGGTAAAAGCTAAAGATGCGGTGGGTAATCTTGATACCAACACTAATGAAGCTTCAGCTACAGCGATGGGTGAGGTAAGTGGTTTTTTAAGCATAACTTCCAATCAGAGTATTTATGCCAATGGGGATACAATTATCTTAACTATTCAGCTTTCCAATCAGCAAGCAGGCTGTACTCTTACAGCAGATTTCTCCAATATAGATGATCAATATGAGGAAGGGATGGAAACCTCTGTTGATGAAGCATCCGACAGTGTAGATAATGATGGAGATGGGCATACAGATGAGGATGATGAAGCAGGTTGGTATACTATTACCTACACTATTAGTTCTATTAACGGAAGAGCAGATGACAGTTATACTATTCCTGTTACCTCTACCGATTCTGCAAGCAACCAGAAAAGCAGCTCTATCACCTTAACTTTAGATAATACTACCCCTATAGGTGTCATAACCAATACTTATATAAAATATGATGGAGAGAATCTTTATGATATCAGCTCTTCCACCGATGCTGATAATCCCACTGCTTTTGTAAATAGCGGAATCGATGAAATTTATATTAAAGTAAATTTGCGCAGTGGAATAGAAATTAATGAGAACTCTTCCAGTATCACTTTAACTCGGGGGTTAGGTGAAGAGGCTCAGGATGTCTCCGGAACATCAACGATAAGTCAGACAGAGTTTGTATTTTATCCAGACTCTATTTTTGACCCTTCAGCGGATGGGCATAGTAAGGATGATACTTATAAGGTTTATTTAAAGATGGTAGATACAGACGGAGAGGCACGAGAATCAAATTTTTATTTTGTTTATGATACCATTGCTCCTTCTTCTCCAAATCTTCACTTATCTTTTTTTAATCCTGCTACAGGCATAGCTACTATATACGGAGAGACAGAGGCTTATGCTTCTGTAGAGATATTTATTAATAATACTTCTAATGGAAAAACCTTTGCTGATGTAAATGGTGAGTTCAATAAAAGCGATATAGCTCTTGTGAAGGGAGAGAATCGTATTAAAGGTCAATCCATTGATAGAGCAGGCAACAAGAGTGATTTTTCAAAGCCATTGAAAATAAATTATAATCCAAATAAAATTATTTCTATTCTCTTTCGCACCCCTCATGTTCTGCGCTCCTCCTTATCCATTACTATTTGTTATTCTTTAACTCAACCGGCAGAGGTTAATATTAATATTTTTAGTCTTGATGGAGAGCTGATTAAAGAATATCGTAGTTATGTGCCTTCTGCAGGAGAAGAAATTTGCTGGAAGTGGTATGGTAAAAATATGTATAATGAAGAGGTAAATAATGGAATTTATATTTTAAAAGTTACCGCTAAGGCGGGAGGGAAAAAGGATAGCGTGGCTAAGCTTTTGGGAGTGCTGAGATAGTAGGATTAGAGGGAAAACCAGAAAAGGCAGGATTAAAGGCAGGATTAAAGGATTAAAGGATTAGAGGATTAAAGGGAAAAGCAAGAAAAAACAGAAACAAAAAAAACAGGATTAGAGGATTAGAGAGAAAGAGGTACCGGTAGCCGCAGGCTTTAGCCTGCGTAAAGGCAGGATTAGAGGATTAAAGGATTAGAGGGAAAACCAGAAAACCAGAAAACCAGAAAAAGCAGGATTAAACAAAAAAATTGAGGAAAAAGTAGAAAAGCAGGATTAAAGGAAAATAAATAAAAAAGGAGAAAAATTGTGAGGAAAAAAATAGGAGTAATAGGAGTAGCGGCTTTGATTTCTGTGCTTATTTTTGGGGTAGTCCCAGCACAGGCAGGTTTATTAAACGTAGGAGGAATGGCAGGTTATTATAACCCAAATTTTGGAGAGGTGAATGATGAGTATCTTGAAGGGTTTAGTAAAAAATTTGAGGGTGGATTAACCTATGGATTAGCACTAAGTTATGATATTTCTCCAAACATCAGAATAAGAGGAGAATATAATACTTTTACTTCAAAGGCCAGCGATGATACTTTGTCCCCTATTATGACTTTTGAAGAGAAATTAACTGTTACACCCATAATTCTCTCGGGAATATACAGGATTTCGCCAAATGTTCCCTTATGCCCATATATAGGGGCAGGAGTAGGCTCTTTTTCTACCAAAATGGAAGAAAAAATAGAATTCTTGGGAATCCCGGTTCCTTATGAAGATAAAGACAGTCCCATAGGTTTTCAGGTGTTAGGAGGAGTAGAATTTGGAGGAGGAAACTTTTCTTTGGCTGCTGAAGCAAGATATATTGTTGCCAAAGCAGAGTTGAACAGTGATGAGGCAGCTTTTTATACTAATGTTGACTTAGGAGGTCTCTTCGTTGGGTTGATAGCCAGTATCAAATTTTAAAAATCTTTAGATAATCTTACTCCCTTACTAAAAATACGGTAGCCGCAACTTTTAAGTTGCGTATATATTTCGTAGGCTCTGAGCCTTGCGGCTACCAATCTTTAGCAAGATGTATCTTACAATATTATAATTAGGAGGAAAGTGGCCTGATGAGAAGGCATTTTACATTGGAATATTGGGTAGACGAGGGGTGGTATATTGGGAGATTGAAAGAGGTTCCGGGTGTTTTTAGCCAGGGCGAATCTCTCGAAGAATTAAAAGAAAATATTCGGGAAGCTTATCACTTAATGGTTGAGGAGGAAATTCCACCTCAGATTACAGCCCAGATTAAGGAAATAAATGTAGAGGTATGAAACGACACGATCTTGTCCGGGAATTAGTAGATGGGGGATGTTATTTAAAACGTCATGGCAAAAGGCATGATATATACATTAATCTTAAAAATGGGAGAAAAGCCCCGGTGCCGCGCCATTCTGAAATTAAGGATACCCTTTGTGAATTAATCAGAAAACAGCTCGGGCTTAAATGATGACAACTTATTTATCTATGCAGTATTAGAGGATTAAAAGAAAAACAAACAAATAAAAAAAGGAATAGTAATGGAAAAGAAAAGGTTATCATTCATATGGATATGTTTTTCAACAATATGTTTTATTTTACTCTCAGCAGCTATAAATAGGGCAGAGGCCTGGCAAAAAAAAGAAGAATTTACCTCGGGTTTTACAAAAATTCAAGATGGTTTATCTTTGGAGTATGGACTAAAAATAGGTCATATTAATGGTGATACTGTATATGAGATTAGAGGTCCCGAGGAGGGGGGATGGAAGAGTAGGCTAAAATTTCCTATGAATAATTATTTGATGGGGGGGAAAGTCTCTTTAAATTATAATGATGAGGGGTGGGGAGATTACTTCCTTAATCTTGGAGGGTGGATTAGTTTAACTAAAACTGCGGGAAAAATGGAGGACTCTGATTGGTTATACGCTTATTCTGCCAGTAAAACAATATATTCAGAATCTGATGCAGGAATGGATGTCAAGATTTTTGATGGAAATATACTCTTTAATTTTTTAAAGGATCCGTATTCGGAAGAAAAACAGTCTCTTATATTGGGTGCTCGTATTGGTTATAAGTATCAAAAATTCGATTATGATATTAGTAATACTACCCAGATAGATTATATAGATTATTCTTATATATTTGTTCGAGGAAAAACTTTAGATTATGAGGTAGAATATAAGATACCGTATTTAGGGTTAAATGGCGTCTATTCCTTTAGTAACACCCTTAAGACAAATTTTGAGATAAACTATTCTCCCTGGGTTAAAGCTCAGGATGAAGATAACCACCTTTTAAGGGATAAACTTTCTAAAGGGGATTGCGAAGGGAGTCTGTTTATGGTAGGTGGGAATCTTTCGTGGGAGTTTGAAAAGAATTGGACCTGGGAGATAGGGGTGAATTATACTACTATTAATACTCAGGGAAAACAAAGGCAGTATTTTTATGGGGGGCCGTATGAAGGTTTAGCATCTGGTAATATAGATGATAAAATTAATTCTAATCAGCTCTGTGTGGATACTTTTATTAAATATTGTTTTTAAATTGGAAAGTTATTTGTGACTATTCAGGCACCCTGTACTAACTTTAGCCCAGAATTCGACAATCTATTAAAGCTCTCTGCAGGGGAGGGGAGGCTTCAGTCGCCCTTTGCAAAACAAGAGTTAAAGTCTATTGGGAGGCTAAAGCCTCCCCTACCCAGGCTAAGCATTCTAACAGTTTGCCGAATCTGGGTTTAAAATTTTCAGTCAATTTTTGTAGGAAACTCATCTTATTAGATTTTTAGAATATCTTGCAATCCGTAATATTTGCATTAATAACGATCTATGTAAAGAACAGAAAGATTAATTTCAAAATCACAAATATCACATTTAAGCTGTAGTTATCCTTGCACTATCAAGATTGATCGGTAAAGTAAGGTAGCCGCAACCTTCAGGTTGCGCTGTTTTACGCAGG
>JAGGXI010000025.1 GCA_021163155.1 Candidatus Aerophobota bacterium | reverse complement strand
TTCGTTTTAGTCATTATAGAAAATTATTGATTTGAGAATCTCAATCACAATATTATTTACACAGCCTGAAAACGTACTTTACTCCCTCTAATCCTGCCTTTTTAGTCCTGCCTTTTCCTCTCACATCCCACTTCTTCGCAGGCTAAAGCCTGCGGCTACCAGTTTACTTCTCACTGTTTTGTTTTTCCTCTAATCCTCTAATCCTCTAATCCTGCCTTTTTAGTCCTGCCTTTTCCCTCCTGCTTTTACGCAGGCTAAAGCCTGCGGCTACCAGTTTACTTCTCACTGTTTTGTTTTTCCTCTAATCTTGCCTTTTTCTTGGTTTTCCCTCTAATCCTTTAATCCTCTAATCCTTTAATCCTGCCTTTTTAGTCCTGCCTTTTCCCTTTAATCCTGCTTTTTGGTCTTATCTTTATAGACACCTAAAGGGTAGAACTCCATCATATTCTCTTGCAACCATTTTATGGCTTCCGCTGGAGGCAGACCCCAATTGGTAGGACAGGTTGATAGAACTTCTACAAGTGAAAAGCCAAGTCCATCTATCTGATTCTTAAACGCCTTCTTTATTGCCTTCTTTGTTTTCATTACATGTTGAGGCGTATCCACTGCAACCCTTTCTATATATACTGAGCCTTCCAGTTGGGATAGCATTTCGCAAACTCGTATAGGATAACCAGCTGTCTTTGGGTCTCTACCATTAGTTGTTGTTGTGGTCCTTTGCCCTATAAGTGTTGTTGGAGCCATTTGACCACCAGTCATTCCATATATAGCATTGTTTATGAATACTACTGTTATATTCTCTCCCCTATTTGCAGCATGAACTATTTCAGTAGTACCTATAGCAGCAAGATCACCATCTCCCTGATAAGTGAATATTATCCTATTGGGCTTTGCACGTTTCATTCCTGTTGCAACTGCCGGAGCCCTTCCATGAGATGCTACCGTTCCATCAATATCAAAAAAGTTATAAGCAAAGACAGCACATCCAACAGGTGCAACCATAATAGTTTTTTCACGAATCCCCAATTCGTCTATTATCTCTGCAATTAGCCTGTGTACTATACCATGATGGCATCCTGGACAATAGGTGAAGTCCATCTTCGAGAGAGATTCTGGTCTCTTCATCACTACCTTTGCCCTCATACCTCCCTCCTTTTTTTAACTAACTTTTCTATCTGTCCTAAGATCTCTTCCGGTGTTGGAATAACGCCACCCATCCTACCATAAAAAGGTGTATTGGCATTATCTTTAACTGCCAATTTCACATCTTCCAGCATCTGTCCTCCACTTAACTCCACGGTCAAGACAGTGCTTACTTTTTTCGATATTTCTTCAAGTTGCTTATACGGAAATGGCCAAAGCGTTATTGGTCTAAATAAACCGACTTTCATAGATTTCTCTTCCGCCAACTCTATAACTGTCTTCATAATCCTTCCAACTGTTCCATAAGCAACTACTAATATATCTGCTCCTTCTATGTTTACCTCTTCACATCTTTGTTCATTAGTAATTATTTTCTCTCGCGTTGCTTGATATCTCAAATTCATCTTTTCCAGATTGTATGGGTCTAAATCAAAAGAGGTAATCTTGTTTGGTTTTCTTCCTTTTGCTCCAGTCAAAGCCCATGGCTTTTTAGGAAGTGCATCGAGTGGTCTCATCTCGGGGAGCTCAACGGGCTCCATCATTTGACCTATCATACCATCAGCCAATATTTCAACCGGTGTTCTGTATTTATCTGCCAGATCAAATGCAAGAATTACCAATTTTATTGCTTCCTGAATCGTGGATGGTCCTAAGACGATTAACCTGTAATCGCCGTGACCCCCACCTTTTGTGGCCTGAAGGTAATCACCCTGAGCAGGTTGTATATCTCCAAGTCCAGGCCCACCTCTAACAACGTTTATAAAGACAGCTGGTAATTCTGCACCAGCTATGTATGAAACACCCTCTTGCATTAAACTGAAACCCGGAGATGATGTGGATGTCATAACACGCACTCCCATGCAGGAAGCACCATAGAGCATGTTAACCACTGATACTTCACTCTCAGCCTGTAAAAACTTGCCCCCAACTTCAGGTAATCTTCTTGACATATATTCGATCAATTCATTTTGTGGTGTTATCGGATAACCAAAATAATATCGACAACCTGCTCTTATTGCAGCTTCGCCAAAGGCCTCATTCCCTTTGACTAATATCTTTTCACTCATATTTTGTCTCCTCCCTTACTTTTTAGCTGCTGTTGTAGCATACCTGTATACCGTAATAGAAGTATCAGGACACATCATATAGCAAAAGCCACATGCTATACAGTTATTCCCCGGGTCGTTGAATTCCGCCGAATGGTAGCCCTTACTATTAAATGCATTACTGAACTTTATTACTTTCTTAGGGCAAGCATTGATGCACAATCCACATCCTTTACATCTCTCTTTATCAATTTCAATATAACCAGATGCCATATTTATGCCTCCTTGCTCAATACACAATATTAAATCTCTTTATCCAAAAAATTGGATATTCTAAATTCACTTCTTCCAAATCCACCCCTTTTGCAACTGAGTTAAAGGCGATTGGAATAGAAAGGGTTTTGGAAACCTTCTTGAGCAAATCTTCTCCTTCTTTTATTATCTTTCCTGTGGTTTCTTCCATCAGATTCGTATTATTCACCAACGAGTTTATCTTTAATCCCCTCGCCTTTTCTCTCAATCTACTATATAGCTCCACAATATCTTCTTCATTCCTCGTGAACGGTCTGCGTCCGTTTATCACCAATACTATCTCGTAATCTTCTTTGAACAAATATTCCGAAAGATAACCTAATACAACGATGCCATTCTCTTCTCCACCGATATCCAGGATGAGGTCTACTTTATGATCGGATATGCTTCCCATAACGGTTGGCGTTATCATAGGAACATCTGCATTCCTGTACTCTCGAGAAGGAAGCACAACCCTTATTCCTCTTTCCTCTAAATAATCCGTATGTTCTCGAGAACGAAAGTACAGATTGACCACATCTAAATCCGCAATTGCAACCTTTTTCCCGAGAGCTTTTCTTAACAGGGCGAAGTTAATGGCTATCTCGGTCTTTCCACTACCAAAATCTCCAACAAAGGCAAAGGTCCTTTTATTATCGCCGAATATTTTAGTATCAAATTTATCTTCAATCATAATACTTTACTTTTTCTTCACCTCTTAGTGCCCTCAATGCACCTAAAGCAAGTGCCTTCATTTCATCACTACCTGGTACAACCTCTACCGGGGCAAGGAACCCTACCCTTTCCTTTATTAACGATATCAATTGTTCACTGTGAGCTAATCCTCCTGTTAGTATGATAGCATCTATGTTACCTTTCAGCATGGTCGCCATCTTACATACCCACTTCGATATCTGATATGCAAGAGCATTAAAGATCAATTTGGCATGTTTGTCTCCATTCTCTATCATCTTCAACACCTTGCGTATATCGTTAGTACTTAAATATGCTACAAGGCCTCCTTTTCCTTTTATCTTTTCCTTCATCTGCTTAAATGTCCAATTACCAGAAAAGCATAATTCCAGCAATTGCGTGGCGGGGACAGTTCCACACCTCTCAGGTGAAAATGGACCATCACCGTTGAGAGCATTGTTTACATCCACCACCTTACCCCTCATATGTGCTCCTATGGATATACCTCCTCCCATATGAGCTACAACGAAATTACAATCCTCGTATCTTTTACCTATCTTTTTTGCTGTATCTCTTCCAACTGCCTTTTGATTAAGTGCATGAAAAATGGATACACGTTTAAACATAGGATGCCCTGAAAGACGTGCGAAATCTACCATTTCATCTACTACAACTGGATCCACAATGAAAGATTCTACATTATTTTCTTTTGCAATCTCATCTGCCAGAATCGCTCCCAAATTAGACGCATGTTCTCCGTATCTTGCATCCATCATATCTTCCTTCATCTTTTCATTCACAACATATGTTCCACTCTCTACTGGATGCAATAATCCTCCTCTTCCTACTACACAATCAAAATCCTTTGGAGATAGCCCAGACTTTTTTAAAAAATCAATAATCGTATTCTTACGAAAGGCGTATTGAGCATATACAGTAGAATATTTAGACAATTCTTCAGAAGAGTGATAAAGTGTAGTGGATATCTTTTCTTCCTCATCCTCAAAAATGGCGATTTTAGTAGAAACCGAACCAGGATTTATCACCAGGATTCTCTTCATTTAACTCCTTTACTATCTTAAGGGGAAAACAGCATATAGTGTTGAGGAGGAAATGTGAAGCGTTGCCTTTTCAATAACCTCGTCTTTTCTCAGCATAAATGGAAGATAATGCTATGGAATACAACCTTGTATCTTCTGTATCTGCACGGGATGTAATAACTATAGGGACAGCCGCACCTGCAACAGTAGGGGCAACCCTGGCACCTCCTAAAAATACTAATGTTTTGTAAAAGATATTACCAACCTCTATGTTTGGCATTATTAGAATATCGGCTTTTCCAGCCACCGGGCTGGATATATGCTTTATCCTTGCAGCTTCCACAGATATAGCATTATCTATCGCAAATGGTCCATCTACTACTGTGCCTTTTATTTGTCCTCTATCATACATTTTTGAAAGTATTGCAGCTTCTACAGTAGCAGGCATTTTAGGATTCACCACTTCTATCCCCGCTATTATGGCTGTGAGAGGATTTTCCCATCCAAGACTATCAGTCACTTCAACACAGTTGTTTATCATATCTACTTTCTGTTTAAGGGTTGGATTGATGATTATAGCTCCACCTGCTGCCATTATCAATCTATTGTAGCCTGGTATCTCAAATAAACTCACTACGTTTAAGGTTCTGCCAATGCGAAGCCCTGTATCTTTATCCAGTACAGTTTTAAATAGATCGGCTGTTTTGATATTTCCTTTCATAATCATATCAAACTTTCCTTCTCTTGCAAAGCGCACTGATTTATATGCCGCCTTTTGAGGTGACAATACGTTAACTATCTCATAATTTTGAAGTGAAATTTCTGCCTTTATAGCGACTTTTCGTATTTCTTCTTCCTTGCCAAAGAGGATTGCTTCTACCATACCTTCCTTTCTTGCTCTTTCAACAGCCTTCAAAACCGATGATTCTTCTGCCATAACTACTGCTATTCTTTTGCAAGAAGTTTCCTTAGCCACTTGTATAAGCTTATTGAATGAATTTACTTTCATCTCTTTTCACCTTATTCGTAAATTTTTGCCTTTTCTTTCCCTTTAAGGACACGCAGTACTCCTAATGTCAACGCTTCCATCTCCATTTCACCAGGAAAAATTAGAACAAGTGCAAGGTTAGAGATATATTCTTTTATAGAATTCACAATATATGGTTCGTGAGCCATTTCTCCCGTTATAACTATGGCATCTATCCTGCCTTTTAAAACAGCGGACATGGCATATATCTCCCTGGATATCTGATAAACCATAGCTTTTAAGACCAATCTCGCTTTTTTTTCCCTTTTCTCAAAGCGCCTTATGGCTTCTTTAAAATCATTGGTTGCCAAATAGGCAACAATACCACCATTTTCAACAAGCGATGAGTAAAGTTCTTCGTAAGTGTACTTCCCGCTGTACGCAGTTTTAACTAAAGCGCCAACCGGAACTTCTCCAGCCCTTCCAGGTGTAAATGGACCCTCATCATTTGTGTTGTTTCCATCTATCATTTTTCCCTTTCTGTGAGCTGTAATAGAAATTCCACCACCTAAATGGACAGTTATGAGATTCAACTCTTCGTAAGATTTACCTAATTCTTTTGCACATTTCCTCGCAACAGCTTTTAGATTCAATGGATGGTCCAGGCTACGACGTTGTATTTCTGGGATGCCGCATATTCGGGCAATTTCATCGAACTCATCTACGCTTACAGGGTCAACTATGTAGGCAGGCATATCGTATTGTTTTGAAAAATCATACGCTATTATGGCAGCTAAATTCGAGGCATGTTGAACAGGAGTTTCATATTTCAGGTAATTCACCATCTTCTCATTTACTCTGTAAGTACCACCTGGTAGAGGTTTCAAAATACCACCTCTTGCAGCTATAGCATCGAATCTATTCATCATATAGTCTTCATTTTTTATGAGGTTTAATATCTCCTTCTCTCGAAATTCTCGTTGAGCCAAAAGCGATGGAAATTTCGAAAGTGCTTTCCTATTATGGCTAATTTTGCGTTTAACTATCTGCTTTTTATCTTTAAAGAAAGATATCTTGGTAGAAATAGACCCGGGATTTATAACCAATATTCTGTAACCCATCATTTCACCTCATATATTGAGGTAATTTAAGAACTTCTTTCCCTGTAAAAATACTCTTGCATAACAGGTCTCTGAGTTTAAATCTTTTCTATTATTACATTATTCATTAAATAATCCCGGGATATTCATCTCGGAAATATCTAATCCACCAGTAAATTGCGTTACTTTTTGTTTAATTAACTCCCTTACCTTGCTTATCCCATTGTTTACAGCTGAAACTATTAGATCTTCAAGCATTTCCACATCCTTTTCTTCTAACACTCTCTTTTCTATACGTATATCAAGGAGTTCAAATTTTCCATTAATAGTTACCTCCACCATTCCTCCCCCACTTGAACCAGTAACTTTCTCTTTAGCTATTTCTTCCTGTATTTTTTTCATCTTTCCTTGCATCTTTGGAAGCTGCTTTAATAATTTAAATATGTTAGAAACCATATGAAATTACCTCCTGTCATTGTTTACTATCTCTGCTTCAAAAATATCCATTGCTTTAACTATTATTTTCTTAAATTCTTCTTCTTCGCCATTTTCATCCGGAGAATTTTTTTTCTCTTCCTCTTTTTTGATCTTTGAAGAAGAATGATTAGAAGTAAGTCTTTTTTCTAAGTCTAATATCTTTTGATATATTGCGGATAATTCAGGCTCTTTTAAATTTAAATTATCCATCCCTGCAAGAGAAGAGGAAAGCTGAAACATTAAAAGTTCCAGGTGAATCTGTGGTTCAGAGGAAAAAGTAATCTTTTGCCTGAACTCAGAGAGAACATCTATAAAGTAGATAATCTGATTCAATTTAAAATAGGATGCTTGTTTTTCTAATTCTTCTCTTTCATTTAAATTTAAGATAGGAAGAGAATCTTGTTTTCCTCCTATTTTAATTATAATTAAATCTCTGAACCATTTCTGCCATCCTGAAATAAACCCTTCCGCACTTTTTCCTTCCTTAAGTAGTTGGTCAACCAGCTTTATGTTGGATAAATTAGCTTTATGAGCTAAATTTTCTGTAAACTGAAATAAATATCTTTTTTCTACCATTCCCAGAATATCAGCAATATCTTTTTCTGTTATTTTTTCTTCAGTATAAGAGGTAGTTTGATCCAATATTTTTTCAGCATCTCTCATGCTGTTTTCTGCTGCTTCAACAATTAGACGAAGAGCCTCCTCAGTTATATCAATCTTCTCTTTTTCTACTATCTGTTTTAATCTAAGGAGAATAGCGGATGCGGAAATTCCTCTAAATTCAAAATGCTGACATCGTGAAGTAATAGTTTGAGGGAGTTTATGGGGGTTAGTTGTAGCAAATATGAACACTACATAAGATGGAGGCTCTTCCAGAGTTTTAAGAAGAGCATTGAATGCAGGATTAGTAAGCATATGCACTTCATCTATAATATACACCTTAAATCTTGCTTTAACAGGAGAAAACCTCACTTTTTCTCGTAATTCTCTTACTTCATCAATTCCTCTATTTGAAGCTCCGTCTATTTCTAAAACATCCAAACAATTGCCTCTGATTATCTGTTTACATATACTACATTTATTACAAGGTGCAGGTGTAGGACCTTTTTCACAATTTAAAGCTTTGGCTAAAATGCGTGCTGTACTGGTTTTTCCTACTCCTCTTTGTCCTGAAAATAAATAGGCATTACTTATTCTCCTCAAAGAGACAGCATTTTTTAGGATGCGTATTATATGGTCTTGCCCTACCACCTCTTCAAAAAGTTGTGGACGCCATTTTCTTGTTAATACTTGATAAGACATATAAAAAATCCTTAGAATTGAGAATTAAGAAAAGTATATTTACAATACTCTTGTAGTTCTCATTTCTCAATGATTAGCTCCATTTATAAAACTTATAGTAGTTTTAATTAATAGTAAGTTTAACATTTTTTTGAATTTTGGCAATCAGGGAGAGAGAAGATTGCAGTTACAGGGGTCAGGTCTCAACATTTGACATTTGGCAGGATAAAGCCTCAATATCTTTTTCTTATTTCTTTACCTTGCGTAGCCTCTCTAAAATTAACCTATAACCATCCGCTCCATAATTTAAACATTTTTTAACCCGGCTAATAGTTGCTGAACTTGCTCCTGTTCTCTGAACAATTTCTTCATAGATAAAACCCTGATTTAACATTTGAGCTACTTTTAGCCTTTGACTCATCTCTTTTATCTCATTAATTGTAGCCAAATCCTCAAAAAAACGATAGCATTCCTCTTTATTCTTAAGAAGTAATATAGCCTTGAATAACTGGTCAGTAAGTTCATCTCTCCATCGAGGATATCTTCCTATTTCCTCATCCTCCATTTTTTAATTTCCTCCTTTTTCTTAATTCTTTAAAAACTTCTTCCGGGGAAATATCCAAATAACCTAAAGCCACCAAAGTATGGAACCACAAATCAGCAATTTCATAAATCAATGAGGTTTTATCCTTATCCTTTAAGGCAATGATAACCTCAGTAGCTTCCTCACCTATTTTCTTAGGTAACCTATCTTCTGGTTGAGTTAGCAGTTTACAAACATAAGAATCACTTTGATAATTAGATTTTCTCTCTTGAATTACTTGATAAATCTCATTTATAATATCTTTTTCTCTTGATAAATAATTAAACTTCTCTTTTTCCCTCGTTTCCTTTATTTGATTATTTTCTATACTTTTAAAGAAACAAGAATATCTTCCAGTATGACAGGCTACCCCTTTTTGTTCAACTAATATAAGAAGAGCATCATTATCGCAATCCAGATAAATCCTTTTCACTTTTTGAGTGTTACCCGATGTCTCCCCTTTTAGCCAGAGTCTTTTTTTGCTTCTACTATAAAACCAGCTTTTTCCTGTCTTTAAAGTTTTAGTTAAAGACTCCTCGTTCATATAAGCTAACATTAAAACCTGAGTTGTTCCCTCTTCTTGAACTATTGCTGGTATTAAACCATCTTTGTTAAATTTTATACTCTCTAAAATATTCTTTAGGTTCATAGCGTAGACTCTCCCTCTAATCTTATCTTTACTCCTCTTAATTGGAGAAATTTTTTTATCTCTTTAATAGAATACTCTTTCCTGTGAAATATAGAAGCAGCTAAAGCAGCATCAGCTTTTCCTTCAGTTAATACCTGGTAAATATGTTCAGGATTACCGGCACCTCCAGAAGCAATAATAGGAATATTTACTCCATTGGAAACTTCTTTAGTTAACTCAATATTATACCCATCTTTTGTCCCATCTTCATCCATACTGGTGAGTAGTATTTCTCCCGCTCCCAGCTCTTCCACCCTTTTAGCCCAATCAACAACCTTAAGACAGGTTCTTGTCCTTCCGCCATTAATAAATACCTCCCAATCCGAACCTATTTTCTTTGCATCAATAGCTACTACAATAGTGGAGCTACCAAATTTTAAAGATGATTCTCTAATTAAATCGGGATTTTTAACAGCTTCTGTATTAATAGAAACTTTATCTGCTCCTGCTCTTAACAAACGATAAATATCTTCAAGGTTTTTAATTCCACCTCCTACTGTAAAAGGTATAAAAACTTTTTCTGCTGTTTTTTCAACTATTTCAATCATAATATTTCTTTTTTCAAATGAGGCAGTAATATCCAAAAAAACAATTTCATCTGCTTTCTCTTTTTCATAAAAATAGGCTAACTCAACCGGATCCCCAACATCTACCAGACTTACAAATTTAATTCCTTTAACTACCCGACCTCTATTTACATCAAGACAGGGTATAATCCTTTTTGTTAAACTCATAAAAACCTCCTAAATTAACTTAATTTCTGGCTATCTTTATAGCCTCTTCTAATAAAATATTTTCTTTATATAAAGCTTTACCGAGAATAACTCCTTCTAATCCTAACTTTTCAAATTTTTTTAACTCTTTAATATCATTTAAAGAAGCAATCCCTCCTGAGACAATGAGAGGAATATTAACTTTTTTTAGCGTCTTTTCTATAACAGCAATGTTAGGTCCTGTAAGAGTCCCATCTCTTTGGATATCAGTGTAAATTACCCTTTGCGCACCTAATCTTTCCATCTCTAAAACAAATTCAATAGCTTCAATTTGAGTAATATTCTGCCACCCTTGCACCGCTACAAATCCCTGCCGCGCATCAATCCCGGCTATTATTCGGCAAGAAAATTCATTAAATAATCTTTTGGCTAAATCTCTATCTTCCCAAAGAAGAGTTCCCAGAACAACTCTTGCTACTCCAAAATTTAAGAGATTTTTTACTTCCTTATAACTTCTAATTCCTCCCCCTACCTGAACAGGAAGTTTTACCTCTTTAATAATCTTTTTTATTAACAATATATTAGTTAATTTACCATAAAAAGCTCCATCTAAATCCACTACATGCAAAATCTTTGCTCCTTTGTCAGCCCATCTTCTGGCTATAACTACAGGTTCCTCAGAGAAAATCTCCATATCCTGGAGTTTGCCTTCTCTCAATCTAACACATTTTCCCTCTTTAATATCTATAGCTGGAATTATCTGCATTTAGTTCAACTCTCCAAAATTTCTTATTTTAAATTTCCCATTCCGTAATCTATTATAATAATCGTATTTAAAACCCTCTATCACTTTTAATCAAGAATTCCCTTGCTGGACGGAACGCCTTTTAATCTTTCTTCCCGACTGCTTGCTTTGTCTAAAGTTTGAGCAAATGATTTAAATATGGCTTCAATAATATGATGGGAGTTTTCTCCGTAGATTAAATTTATGTGTAAAGTCATTCCGCTATGATAAGATAAAGCCCTGAAAAATTCCTCTATTAAATTAACTTCAAAAGAACCTACCCTCTCATCTTTAAACCGAACTTTAAATATTAACCTTCCTCTCCCACTTAAATCTAAAGCTACTCTAACTAAAGACTCATCCATAGGTAGAATTGATAATCCATACCTTTTTATACCCTTCTTATCCTGCAAAGCTTCTTTTATTGCTTCTCCTAAACATATTCCTATATCCTCCACAGTATGATGATAATCGACCTCAAGATCACCACTTGCTTTCACCTCAATATCAAAAAATCCATGCTTAGCCAACAAAGAAAGCATATGGTTTAAAAAGAAAATTTCTGTTTGCACATTACAAATTCCGCTACCATCCAGATTTATTTTAACACTTACGGCGGTTTCCGCAGTTTTTCTTTTGTATTTACCTGTTCTCTCTTTCAATGTTTGCCTCTCTCTTTATATTGCATAGTTTATCACTCTTTACTTTCTTCAATAAATCTAAAATTTCGTTAACCTCGGGAGCAAGAAGATCAACTCCTTCTCTAAGGTAAAGATGCTCCATATTACCCTTTAAATTAAAATTATAGTCTGATGACACTATGCCTGATAAAAACTCCTTTCCCTTTTCTCCTTTATTGAAGTTTTTAACTGTAATTAAATCGTCCCTCGTATCGCCAATGTATATTCCTACTCGGGTATGCAGTCTATCAGATAATTCTTTTAGGCAGGCAGGATTCGGCTTTTCAAAATTATAATCAGCGGTAATGATATGATTCTCAGAAATAAGATCTTCCCACCTTATTTTCTTTAAGGCTATCTCTGCTTCCTCTTTAGTTCTTCCGCTTAAGATACCTATAGCCAGATTTCGCAAAATATCTCTTTTATTATTAGTTAAAATAACTTTTTCTTTCTCAATATTCCCCTTAGCCCTAATTATTGAAGGTTGAAATCCATAAAGATTGAAACAATATTTTTCCCCAGCGTAAATCTCTTTGAAAATCTTAATTATTAAACCCTTATTCCATAAATTAAAAACTTTTTCTCTTATCTTTTTATCTTGTTCAGCTATTCTCTTTACGCCAAATAATCCCTCTCCTCTGGACAATATCTTTTCAGCAAATTCTTTTAAATCAGGTTTTGAATTTCTTAACTCATTGGTATCTTTAAGATTATTTTTTACTGCTTTTATCAAATAAAATAGAACAATTGCTAAACTTAAATTCCAATCATTATTAAATCCACCGGCTAATTTGAAAAATTCTATTTCTTCTAATTTAACCAAATCTACTTTCCCCTCAAAATGTAAAATCTGTTTAAAATAAAATTGTACAGTTTCACAGATTGTCTTTCTAAATGATAAACGCACATCAATTAAGACTCCATCAATATCAAAGATAATCGTATCTATTTTAGGAAGCTTGTCTAAAGTCTGTTTTCTTATGATAAGATTATTTAAATAGAGGTAATTTTTAATTCCCATTTATTACCTTCTTACTTTCATTGAATAAGCATGAGCTTGTAATCCTTCCAAACAGGCTAAACTCATTACTTTTCCCTTAACTTCTTTTAATCTTTCTCTACTATAAAAAATTAGGCTGCTTTTTTTAGTAAAATCATCTACTGATAAAGGAGAGAAAAACTTTGCTCCTCCTGAAGTAGGCAGAATATGATTAGGGCCAGCCCAGTAATCGCCTATTGGTTCAGGTGAGTAGGAGCCAATAAATATTGCCCCCGCATTTTTTATCTCCCCTAAAATTTCCCACGGATTTTCTATTTGAAGTTCCAGATGTTCGGGAGCAAAATTATTAATGAATTCTAATATTATCCTGTCATCCTGAGCTATTACTATTTTCCCCCAATTTTTTAAGGATTCACCAATAATCTCCTTTCTCTCTAAATCTTTTATTTTATTTTCTATTTCTCTTTTAACCTCTTTGGCTAATAGTTTTGATTCTGTAATTAAAATAGCTGACGAATTCACATCATGTTCTGCCTGGGAAAATAAGTCAGAAGCTATAAGCTCTGGGCTTGCTTTATTATCTGCCCAAATTACAATTTCAGTTGGTCCAGCCAACATATCAATATCTACCTTTCCAAAAACCTCTTTTTTTGCCAGAGTTACATAAATATTTCCTGGCCCTATAATTTTATTTACCGGTTTTACAGTTTCGGTCCCATAGGCAAAGGCAGCGATAGCCTGGGCACCACCCATTTTATAAATCGTTGATATTCCTAATTCTTGAGCAGTAACTAATAGATAAGGATTTACTTTGCCCTCTGGTGAAGGAGGAGTAGCCATAACAATTTCTTCTACCCCGGCAATCTTAGCAGGCACTGCTCCCATTATAAGTGAGGAAGGGTAAGCAGCGGTTCCGCCGGGGGTATAAATCCCAACTTTCTCTATAGGATTTACAATTTGCCCTAAAATTATTCCTCTCTCTCTTATAGTTATCCAGGAGTTTTCTTTCTGCCTTTGATGAAATTCTTTTACTCTCTTTATTATTTCTCTTATTATTTCTAAAAAATTTTTTTTTATCTTTTTATAAGCTCCTTTAATCTCTTTTTGGTTAACTAAAATGTCCAAAGGCTTTAATTTTGCTTTATCAAACTTTTTTGTAAACTCAATTAAAGCCTTATCCCCTTCATCTCTTACTTTAATGATAATTTCTTTAACCTTTTCTTCTATTTTTGTTAAATCCTCTCTTACATATCTCTGGTTAAAATTTTTGAATACCTTTTCCTTATTTTCTCTGGTTAAAGCAATAATTTCAATTAAGTTCATTTTGTTCCCTTTGTTCACTAAAGTAGATAATTTTCTTAATTTCTTCTACAAACTTTTTAATCTTTTTATGTTTAGTTTTATAACTAATCCGATTGACAATAAATCGTGCACTAATAGGAAATATCTGTTCAACCTCAATTAACTTATTTTCTCTTAAAGTGCGTCCTGTAGAAACCACATCTACAATCATATCTGAAAGACCAACACAAGGAGCTAATTCTATGGAACCATAAAGTTTTATTACCTCAACTTGTTTTTTCTTCTTTTGAAAATATTTTATAGTAATATGGGGATATTTTGTAGCTACTCTTAAATAATGCCCTCCATTCTTATAAAAATCGGGACCTTTCTCTCTTAAGCCAGCTAAAACTAATTTACAATCTCCAAACTTTAAATCTAAAAGCTCATAAACATCTTTTTCTTCTTCCATTAAAATATCTTTTCCTACTATTCCCGCATCAGCTGCTCCATACTCTACATAAGTAGGATTATCCTTAGGTCTAGTAATGATAAATTTTAAATTATTACCATGGTCAAAAAAGGCTAATTTTCTAGTTTCATCTTCCCATTGTTCACTATTTATTCCCATTTTTTTTAATAATTCAATAGTTGGTTCAAATAATTTTCCACTTGATAAAGCAACAGTTAAATATCCCATATTGCTCTCCTTTATCCTTTTTAATTATAAAATTTTATTTTTTTCTTTTTTTGAGAGTACATCAATGACTTTTATCTTATTTTTTAATTCTATCTTACTATCCACCATTATTAAATATTTTATTTCTTTAGAAGATGCATACAAAAGAGCATCATTAAGGTTTCTTCTGAGGACCTCGACTTCTATTCTCAACCCCTTCTTTCTTAAATATTGAGCTAATTCAAAGGCAGATTTAAGATATCCTTCTTTATAGCATATAAGATACTTTAAAGGCTCATTAATCTTTAAGGAATTTGAATCTTCTTTCTCCAAAGCTAATGCTAATCTCTCTAATCCTATAGCAAAACCCGTCGCTGGTAAATCTTCCCCGAATTTATAGCATAAATTATCATATCTTCCGCCACCACAAACAGGAAATCCCAGATAATCAGTATAACCTTCAAATATAATCCCGGTATAATAATCAAAATCGCGAATAATCCCCATGTCTATTGAAATATATTCCTTTAATCCATAATCTCTTAAAATATTATAAACTTCTTTAAGTTTTTTTAAAGCAGAAATAGAAAATTTATTATTTACCATACTTGCCGCTTTTTCCAATACTTCTTCTCCTCCTCTTAAGGAAAAGAGATTTAATATTAGCTCTTTCTCTCTCCTTTTTAGGTTCGCTAAAGATAATATTTTCTCCAGCAATACAAAATCTTTCTTAATAATAGCTTTTTTAATTTCTTGTTTTTCATTTTCTTCGACCTTAATTGATTTCATAATTCCATTAAAAAAATCTATATGGCTCACATCTATTAAAAATTTTTTAAGACCAGCATTTTTTAAGCACTCTATAGCTAAAGCTATAACTTCAGCATCAGTTTCTTTTGTCTTTACTCCAATCAACTCCACTCCACTTTGGGTAAATTCTCTTCTATTACCCATCTGAGGACTATCATATCTAAATACATTGGTTGTATACCAAAACCTTAAAGGTTTAGGTTCATTTTTTAATTTAGTTGCTGATATTCTGGCGATAGGAGTGGTCATCTCAGGGCGAAAAGCAACGATATTTCCTTCGCGGTCGAAAAATTTAATCATCTCCTTTTTTAAAGGGATTCCGGCCCCTTTAGAAAGGACTTCGTAAAATTCAAATGAAGGTGTTATTATCTCTCTATAGCCCCATTTTTTAAAAACTTCACTTATTTTTCTTTCAAGAAATCTTCTTTTGATGACCTCTTCCGGTAATAAATCGTTTAATCCATCAGGAATACTTATCTTTTCAAACATTATCATCCCTTCTTTATTAATTTAATTCTTTAAAGTATTAATACCTTAAAGAAATATACCATTATTTATTATTGATGTCAAGTGAAAAGAGGATTAGAGGATTAGAGGATTAAAGGGGGAAAAACAGTGAGACGTAAACTGGTAGCCGCAGGCTTTAGC
>JAGGXI010000047.1 GCA_021163155.1 Candidatus Aerophobota bacterium | reverse complement strand
GTAAGAAGAGAAAGATTAATTTCAAAATCACAAATATCACATTTAAGCTGTAGTTATCCTTGCACTTTTAAGATTGATCGGTAAAGTAAGGTAGCCGCAACCTTCAGGTTGCGCTGTTTTACGCAGGTTCTGAGCCTCGCGGCTACCATCTTTTTTCGTGCAAAAGTTGGTTGACAAAAACAGCTAAAATAAATAGATTAAATTGTAGCTTAAATATGGCAATTTTTTTATCTAGGGAAATGGGTCCACCTTACCATTAAACCTCTTGATAAAGAGATGTTTGTTGAAGCAACCAAAGAAACAAAGGCCATAGTAACTATAGAAGAACACAACATCTATGGTGGTTTAGGAAGTGCAGTAGCTGAGTTACTAGTAAAATATTATCCTGTTCCTATGGAGATAGTTGGAGTATCGGATACATTTGCAGAGTCTGGAAGTTAGAAGGAGCTTTTGGATAAATATGGAATGGGAATTTCTGATATTGTTAAGGCTGCGGAAAAGGTGTTAAAAAGAAAAAATTGTTAATATAGGGAGAATAATTATGAATTACAAAGATCAAGCTAAAGATATGCTTAATAACTGGAAAAAGGGAAATTATGCCTTTGGAATGGGTGTATTAAGTAAAGTAGGAGATTTTGCTAAAAAAGCTGGTAAATCTACAATGTTAGTGGTAACTGGATGGGAGACTGAAGAATGGACTGAACCGCTTGTAGAGAATATTAAATCTTTTTTAAGAGATAAGGATATTGATATTTTAGATGTCATAAGGGGAGCAAGAGCAAATGCTCCTCGTGAGGATGTTTATAGAATTGCCAATCAAATAGGGAAAAAGAGACCCGATAGTATAATTGCTTTAGGAGGAGGCAGCACTATTGATGCGGTAAAGGCTGCCAGTGTTCTATCTACTTTAGACTCCAATGATGTGGAGTCTTATTTTGGTTCAGGGCTTGTAACGAAAGAATTAAACACAGAGAGCAAAAAACTCTCTCCCGTTATAGCAGTTCAAACTGCAGCAAGCTCAGGAGCTCATCTTACCAAATATTCCAATATTACCGACCCTTTAACAGGACAGAAGAAACTAATTATAGATGAGGCAGTTATTCCTCCTTTAGCAGTTTTTGATTATAAAACAACTATAGGGGCTCCTTATGCAATTAGAGCGGATGGCGCCTTAGATGGCATAGCTCATTGTCTTGAAGTAGTATGTGGAGCTACAGAGAAACCTTTCTTTAATAAAGTAATGGATATCGCAGAGGTGGGAATTAGTTTAATTGTAGAAAATCTGCCAAGAGCCATAGATAACCCTCATGATGAGGATGCAATTGAGGGCTTAGGTTTGGGAACAGATTTGGGTGGATATGCTATAATGGTTGGAGGAACAAACTATGGCCATCTTTTTAGTTTCTCTCTGGTAAACAAGTTAACTCATGGTAGAGCCTGTGCAATAGCAAATCCATATGTGATAGTGTTCTTTGCTCCAGCTATTGAAAAACAGTTAAAGCTGGTTGGTAGAATATTTAATAAGACAGGTTATATAAATGAAGATGTAGAAAAATATAGCGGGAAAGAGTTAAGTATTATAGTTGCTAAGGGTATAATAAAACTTTTGGAAAGAATAAAATTTCCTACTACATTTGGTGAGGTTGGTGTAGCCGATGAGGATAAAAAAAGAATCTTAACCGCAGCTAAAAATCCTCAGCTATGGAGTAAATTAGAGCAGGCTCCTGTTTCTTTAATTACCAAAGATTCAAGTGGCAAGGTGGATAAAATAAGAACAGAGGATAATATTGATGGGTATATGGGTGCTTTAATAGATGCAATTATAAGCGGTGATTTTGATAAGATAAAGAATATACCCTGAAGTTTTATTCTGGGTCATTATCCTTCTTTTTTTTGAGAAGCTTGAGGGCAAAATTTAAAATGAATACATCAGGTTGGAAAAATATCAATTTAGAATACGGTAAAGACTTTTTGCAGATAAGAGTTCCTCCTCGCTGTGATATATTAAAAATGGGGGATATTCCCGCTCTAAAAAATCCTGAACTACAGATAGAAAATGCTCTGTCTAATCCTATAGAAAGTCCACCCATAGAGGATATTATTACTTCTTACAAAAAATCTTCTTCAAAGATAAGTACTGCCATAGCTGTATCTGATAATACAAGACCTGTTCCTTACAGTGGAGAAAAAGAGGATGGGATTCTCTTACCCCTTTTAAAAAGATTAAAAAATGCAGGGGTAAAGGATAATAATATTAAAATTATAGTAGGAACTGGAACTCATCTACCTACATCTAATGAGTGGAAAAAAGAGGCTTTTGGGAAGTTTATAACAGATAAATATGAGATAATAGACCATGATTGTACCTCATCCGACCTCTGTTACATTGGTGATATAGATGGAGTGTCGGTTAAGATAAACAGACAGTTTTTAGAGGCAGATATTCATATTGTTACAGGTTTAGTGGAGCCTCATTTTATGGCAGGGGTATCGGGGGGGAGAAAGGCAATTTGTCCCGGTCTTGTTAATCTGGAGACTACTTATCTTTTTCACGGTGCTGAGTTTATGGATAATCCTAATGCTACCAACCTAAATCTAAAGAATAATCCTTGCCATGATTTTGCCTTAAAAGTTGCCCAAAAAGTAAGGGTAGATTTCAATGTAAATGTTATTTTAAATGGTGAGATGAAATTAGCCGGGGTCTTTGTCGGTGATTTAGAAAAAGCTCATCTTGAAGCAGTAAAAAGAATAAAAAAATATGCTCTTATCCCTGTTAGCAATGAATACGATATAGTCTTGACTCAAGGTGGAAATGTAGCTGTTAATCATTATCAGACTGCAAAAGCAGCTTATGGAACACTTCCCATTATTAAAAGAGGAGGGATAGTTATTTTAGTTGCTCACAACAGCGATAAAGAACCTATAGGAAAAGATGATTACAAAAAGGTTATGAAAGTTTTAAAGAAAAAAGGTCCCGGTAAGTTCACTGAGTTTATTAAGAGCGCTAACTGGCAATTTGTTCCTGATCAATGGGAGGCTCAAAAATGGGACCAGTTTTTTAGAAAAATTGGATCTTTCGATAGATTGATTTACTGTACAATAAATATAAATCCTGAGGATTTAAGAAAACTACCAGGTAAAAGTGGTTATGATTTTGTAGAGAGGAAAAATATAAAAATAGATGAAATGGTGCAAAATGCAATATTTTACGCTGTAGATGAGATGAGACAAGAAGTAAAAGAGCCTAAAATGGCCTTTGTGAAAGAAGGTCCTTACGCAGTGCCTGTAATTAACTAAAAGCATTTACTATAAATTACCTCTCTAAAAACATTACGTTCCTCAATTTCAGGTTACAGAGAGAGATTTAACATCTATTCTCAAACCTGCTTGTTTAAGTTATCAATTTTTATACTTCTAAAAAAGAAGGGCTAAATTTTTTTCTTCTATATTCACAATTTTTTTTGCAAATCTGGCATTCATAAAATTTTTGCTTGGTCAATCCCATTACTCCAGAGACAGATTTCTTAGGTATCATCAAGTAGTTATCGTTTAATTTAACATCTATTCTTTTACCGTCTAATATTTCAAAAATTACTTTTTGTTGTTCTATATCCCAAAAGCGTGTAGAACCCGGGCTAAATTTGGATATCTGCTGATAATTTCTCTCTTTCTTAATTAACTTCTCAAGATGGTCTGTTGTTAATTCCAATGCGTACGTTCCAATTCTATCTAAAATAAAAGCTTGAAGGAGATTCCCGGATAATTCTCCTATTTTTTCCTCCAGCTTATCACCAATGGTTATCAGATAAAATATTAGCTCTGGTGAACATTTAAGTTTTTTTGTAAGAAGTGAACTTTTTAATCTTTTTCCATTTTCTAATATTATCTCTTCGTTAGTTATTTTTTTAATTGCTAAAGATGTATAAAGAGCCTTTGAATTTATCAATTGATAGCTTTCTTCGATTATGTTATTAAGTTCTTTCTTTCTTTCCTCATGTACATTATTATTTCCCTGATAAATAATTCTCAGTATCTTATCTTGATCAAATTTTAAAGGAATCTTATTTAACATTTTCATTTTTCTACCCTTTATCAATATTTAATTATATATTTTTATATAATTAAATATGACATAATTTAAATAAAAATCAACTATCCGCATTCAGGTATTTCTCCTGTATTACCTTTTTCTCCCTGTTCAATCAAGCTATAAATTTCATCCAAGATGTGAATCTTCAATCCCTACTATCGTTTGGATAAAAGTTTTTTTATCTCTTCCACCTCAGGTATCCTATCTGCTATCTTTAGCTCACCATCTATGGCAAGAGCAGGGCTACTGGTGATACCTCTGGCAATCATCTGTGCCTGATCAAATATATGCACCACTTCAGCATCAATGCCCAGCTCGTTAACTGCTTTTCTCGCATTTTCTTCTGTTTTCCTGCACTTGGGACAGCCAACTCCAAATACCTCTATCTTCATATATATACGGTATACTAAAAAGATATATACATTAGTATACCTTACCACCTCCTTTACAGTTTTATTTTTATGCTGTTTTTATAATGTTTTTATTGCACCCATATAAATAAAACCAGCAATTATTCCCACCACAATAGCTAAAATAGCATAATTTAGCACACAGCGCCAGTTAATTAGTCTTGAAACACCCAACATTGATGGTACTGATGCCATGGGTGCACTTATAAGAAAAGCAATTGCCGCTGCTGGTGACATTCCCAGATTAAGGAGAGCTTTTACCAAAAATACCTCTACCAGAGTTGGTGTATACATAGGTACACCAATAGCAGCCCCCAATATTACACCGTGT
>JAGGXI010000101.1 GCA_021163155.1 Candidatus Aerophobota bacterium | reverse complement strand
CTTTTTTGAGGAAGTGCGTTTTGTGCTCTTTTCAGCAAATGACCTTAAAGTTTACGAAAACACCTGGGATGAGGTAAAAAAGAAGATAACTAAAGAAAAATGAAAGAGATAAAAGGGTTCACCATAGCGGAGCTTCTTATAGTAATAGCTATAATTAGTGTTATTACTGCCATTGCTGTGCCTAACTTTATGTCTGCCAATATTCGAGCCAAAGTAAGCGGAGTAAGGTCAGAGATGGGAAGTATTGCCATTGCTCTGGAGGATTATAAGATAGATAATAAAAGCTATCCATCGCAGCCGGAAGATAGCGGTCTCGGTCCAGATGAGATAGCTGAAGCGGATAAAACTATTAGCGAAACTACTGTCGCTGGTCTGGGCAAATTAATCTATCCTACCACCTCAGATAAGACAGAGGTTTATTTAAGTAGAATTCCCGGGGACCCTTTTAACGAGAAAGGGAAAGAAGATTGGGATGGAAGTGGAGAAGCACATAATCATCACTACTCTTACTTTACTACAGGAGACACCACGCCTACAGGCTGGGCATTGGTAAGTTATGGGCCAGATGGAGATAAAGATATTGATAATTATACGGAAGCTAAGGATGCTGTAAATAACGGAACTGACCTATATAATCCGGATAGTGGTATAACATCTGGAGGCGATATCGTCATTATTGGACCATGAAAAAGATATCTCAAGAAAGAGATGATTCAGGATTTACTTTGGCAGAGGTGATAGTTGCTGCATTGATTCTTTCTTTTGCCATATTTGCTACCTGGAGAGTAATATCCTCATCTGTAGGCAGTATAACTACGCAAGAGAAGCGATTAAAAGCCTTATGCTTAGCCCGTGCTCATTTAGCGAGATTAGAGGGAGTGGAATTTTCTAAGGTGGTGCCGGAGAATTTTATAGCAAGTACAAGTGGGTCTGTAAATTACAAATTAAATGAGAGCGAAATATTAACCGAAGACCAAATAGTAGATAAAAACAAAAACGGCACTATCGATAAGGGAGACTTTGGGCTTTACATTAACGGTGTGAAAAAAGACCCTGCGGAATGGTCATACAACTCTTTGGAAATAAGCATCCCTGATACAACAACTGGAGATCGAGTTTACATAAATTATGCCTATTACCACCTCATCGATGAGGGGGGAACTGTTCCCTTGTCTGATGGAGAAGGAATAAAAGCAAAAACGATTAAGCTGGTCACTAATGTAGGAGATATAGACGGAGATGGGATACCGGGTGAAAAAGAGGATATATTGGGAGATGATTATAACACCACCTCTGATAATACTGACCTTTCCCCTTTAAGTTATAATAAAAATAGTAGAGAATTAGTATTTGATAATGACAAAAAAGACCATTCTGTCTGGATTTATTATCTTCCTGAACGAGACAATAACGATAACCCCACAGATAATTCTATTGTTGGTGTAGTTGAAGGTACCTTTTGCAAGCCAGATGAGACAACTACCGATGCCGTTACCCTTACAAATGAGATAACCTCTATGAAAAAGATTACAGTAATAGAGTTCTGGAAACAGAGGGGAAAAATTAGAAGTACAAAAGTGGAAACTTTTATAAGGAGATGAATCTATTTAAATGAGCAAGAAAGAAAATGGCGTTACTTTAGTAGAGTTTATTATAGTAATAGGAATAGTTGCTCTTATCTTTACCTTAGTTTATCTTCCCTATCGGAGTGGTTATCAATCCTTCCACCGCAGTAATGTAGAAGTAAACTTACAACAAAATGCTCATATAGTAATGAAAAGAATAGTAAAGGAATTGGGAGCGGGAATGATAGTAATTCCCGAAGATAGCGATGATGGAAAGGATGGAACCATTGACTATAGATATGCTAAAAGCAATTCTGACAAAAATGGTCCTAATCCTTATAAGATAGCCATTATTAGCATTCTCAATTCTCCTGATCCTAAAAGTGGAGGAGATAGAATCGCTATTTATGCGGCTTTGCCTGATGACTCTGATACTACTGTAGATGATGAATCAAAGAAACCCATAGATCCGGTAAATCATACTTATCCCCCTACTGTAGATTATGATCTTCCTGATACTCCTTTACTTTACTTACGGAGATATGATAAAAGTTCCTCCTCCTGGAAAGCTCCTGAGCCCCTTATCCGAAAAGATGAAAACCTTAAGGTCACTCAATTAAATTTTATTGTAGGGGGAGATAATGAGAGCAAGGTTCTTGTCACCTTAGAATTAGCTCAAAAAGAGCCTGTTTCTCAAAGATGGTATACCTATAAACTCATCTCAGGAGTAAAATTAGGCGCAAGATGAAAAGGGTAGACGCAACTTTTAAGTTGCGCAGGCTAAAGCCTGCGGCTACCAACATTTTTGAAAAGTTGTTGACAACTTTATTAAATATGTTCCATTAAAAATGGAACGAAAATAGGGATAATTTTTATGGAGCAAAAAATGTCCAATAAAGCCAAACCTCACTTAGTCATTCCCAGAGAAATTCTGGAATCTATAGATAGATTAGTAGGCAAAAGGAAAAGGAGTAAGTTTATAACAGATGCAGCCAAGAAAGAATTAAAGAGAATACAACTTCAAAAAGCACTTGAAAGAGCAGCCGGATCCTGGAAAGATGAGGACCATCCTGAACTCAAGGAAAAAGGAACTTATCAGTGGGTAAGAGATTTAAGAGAGGAAACGGAACGAAGATTTAAGAAAATAACAAAATAATCCTATGGTTAACTACCTTTTAGATACCACAATAATTATTGATTATCTTCGAGGAAAACAGAAAATAGTAAAATTACTAAAAAAGCTATTCTCCGAAGGTTCATTACTGAGCTGTTGTTCTATCAATATTATAGAGGTTTATGCTGGGATGAAAGAAAAGGAAGAGGAAATAACCAGGGAATTCTTAAATAGTCTCAAATACTATTATCTAACTAAAGATATAGCTGAGAAAGCAGGAAGATATAAAGGAAATTATCAAAAAAAGGGAGTTACTCTTTCTCTTCCTGATGTAGCTATTGCTACTATAGCTATTCGTAACAATTTGACTCTATTAACTGATGATGTAAAACACTATCCTATGCCAGAATTAAAACTTCGGTTACCTGAAGCCTTATTGAAGTTTGAGAGTTAGGAGAATTATGTTTCTCTTGAAATGAGGGATTTAAAAATGTTTTTAAAAATTGAAAAATTTAAAAAAAATGAAGAAGGAGCAGCTCTTATATTAACTATACTCATAGTGGGAGTGCTCTTTATTCTCTCCTCTTTTCTTGTTAATAAAGTTCTGGTAAATACAAAAATTATTGAGAAAGCAAAAGAAGAAGAGGAAAGTTATGCTATAGCAAAAGAAGGAATAGTATATGCTGTAGAGCAGTTAAACACCAGCGACCAAGCTACGGATTGGCCAGGTAACCCAAATTGGAACAATTATAATTTAGATAATAAGGTTAATACTGGAGATGAGTCAGGAAATGATGTTAGGATGAAGGTAGAAAAAGATACACCTCCTGGATATATCACTATTAAATCTACCGATCTTCCCAAAAAATTAGTTACTCTTCAAGGAATAGCTGATTATAAAAGCCCCTTGACTAAATATGTAAGATTTATCAATTCAGATACCACTTTTGGAGACATTACTTTTGGTTCCTTTGATAGCAATGCAATGATTCAAGGAACTACTACTCCTGCTCTTACTCCTACTCCTCTCTGTATTCTGGGAGATTTAACCTGGGAGAGTGGAAGTAGTAATGATTTAACTCTTACAAGCGATGATAAAGCTGTAGTTTATGGAAAGATAACTTCTTTTGATGAGACTACTACCTTAACTATTAACGCCAATCCTCCAGACTCGGGATATCATTACTATACCGACCCCACGAATCCTTCAGACTCTAAGCTTTTTGACACTGCCGGCGGCCAATATTTTGACCTGGCTCATCTTCCTTCTTGCTATGATTCTTCCAGCGGTTCTCCTACTTTCTATTACGGAGGACCCAGATCAATCTTCTGGCCAGAAATAAATGAGAATATATACAGCAGTTTAGTAGGAGGGAATGAAAGTGATTATTATATTTCCGGAACTCCTGCTGATGAGCATGCTGAGTGGTATCCTTCTTCTTTTCCTTCTTCTGAAACTGGATGGAGTGAAACTTACGAGGGTAGCGGTATATATTTCTATACAGGCACGGGCACTTTGGTAGTTTTAGATGGAAACGGGGAATCGTCGGGAACACCTGAGCAAATAGGAATTGATGATGGATTGGGAGAAGGAACTGCAGGAAACGATATAATAGAACTTAGCGAATGGCGTTCTTATCCCTCCAACGGTTTAATTTACAGTCCAGGCAATATTAGAATTTTAGGGATGATTGACAACGATACTACCTCCTATAATTTAACTATAGTCTCTGGAGGAACTATTTATATTGAAGGGAATATAGTAAAAGAAAACGATGGTTCCTCCCTAGCTTTATTAGCCAAAGATTGGGTAACTTTAAACCCAACACATAAATTTACAGGAGGGAAAGTCTGCAAAATGGAACCAGAGTATTATGATTCCACCGGAGGAGATATTGATTGGGATTTTAGGCCTGATGCCCCTGGAAGTAGCTGGGGAACAAAATTATCGGCAACTACAGGAGAAATGTGCACTATAGCCGTATTTGACTTGGGATATCCAGTCCTTGGAAATAGAATTACATTAAAAGATTTAACTTTAAAGCAATATTGGACTTTAAAAATTTATGTCTCAAACAATAAAGAATGCGATAAAGATACTGTTGAAGCTAACGATATTTTATTTGGTCAGTACGGAGAAGTAATTACAAAAACTACAAAGATTTTTGACTATCCAGGAGGAACACCAATTAACTTCCGATACATAAAAATTTTCTTAGAAACAACATCATCAACTGCGCCTACTCCCTTTCAAGCTAACGCCATCACAGTTTCCCTTGCCGGAGGTGCCGGAGGTGCCGGAGGTGACGGTACCTGGAATGGTAAACCCTTAATAAACACCCTCTGTTTTGCCCAGAGGAAATCCTGGGCGGTTATTCCAGGTAATGGGACAGCTTATCCCATCGTCATCGGAGGATGTATAGCCGAGAATGAATTTGATAAAGATAAAGAGCAACCTTCTGGCTGGTCAGGTATTAGTTATAGATATGATTCCAATCTATCCTCTAACCTTTTTCCTCCCTCAGTGAATCTGGTTTCTTTAAAAAGAGAATAAACAGATTGAGGGAGAAAAAATTTATATCTTAGAAAGTATACCTTTATCAAAAGAAAAAAATAGGCTTGCCCTATAAAAAAAATTTTCTGGGTTGGGACCAAAGACTATTTGATGAAAAAAAAGAAATTTTATGACAAAGAAGGAAACCTTTTACTCTCTCAGGAATTTAAAAATATCCAGGTTAACAAAAATATTTCTGAAGATGAGTTTATCTTTTATGTTTCCCAGGGAATAAAAATCATAGACATAACGGAGAAAATTAAATGAAAGATACCCCATTATGAGCACACTAAAATTTTTATTTAAAGAGAAAGAAAAAATCGAGTTAGAGATAAAAGAATACTTATCTTATCTATGCAACAAAAAAATTCGCAATGCAGCAGCTTATATGATAAATGCTGGTGGGAAACGAATTAGACCTTTTTTACTTGTCCTGGCATATAAAGCTGTTGGAGGAGAATACGTAAATCAAGTTATACCGTTGGGGGTAGTAATTGAATTTATTCATACCTGGACGTTGGTACATGATGATATTATAGATAAAAGTGAAATGAGAAGGAATCTACCAACAATTCATACGAAATGGGATGGAAATACAGCTTTACTTACCGGAGATGCGCTTAATCATTTAGCTTATCTCTTATTAGCCAAAACAGATATTAATAAAGAAACTATCAGTAAAATAGTAGAAATTATTGCTAAAGCTTCGTTGGAGTTAATTAATGGAGAAATGATGGATGTCGACTTTGAAAAAAGAGTAGATATAACAGAGAAGGAATATTTTGAGATGGTAAAGAAAAAAACAGGAGCTTTAATTAAATCTGCGGTTAAAATAGGTGCAATAGTAGGCACAAAAGATCAAGAAAAGATAAGAACACTTGAAGACTATGGCGAATTAATTGGCATAGCTTTCCAAATTAAAGATGATCTATTAGACTTAATGGCCGACAAAGAAAAATTGGGAAAGGATATAGGTAGAGATATTAAGCAGGGGAAAAGGACGCTAATGGTAATCCATACATTCAACAATGGAGCGCCTAAAAATGTAAATCGGTTGATAAGCATTCTCTTAAAGAAAGATTCCTCTGAGGAAGAGATTGGGGAAGCACTAAATATATTAAAAAAGGAAGGCTCTATTGAATATGCACAACAGGTTTTACTAAAACTAATAAGAAAAGCTAAAAATACACTAAATAGACTTCCTGAAACAGAATATAAAAATGCATTACTTCAATTAGCTAATTTTATTATAGGTAGAGAGAAATAAATTATAAATAAATGACTGAATCTACGATGTGCCGCCATGGGTAGGTAGCCGTTGCGGGTCAAATCATTTGACAGCTTTTTACAATAATTAATAATAAGATAAAATATTTCAAAGAGAACAAAAACCATAAACATAATGGAGAAAATTAAGTGAGCGATTTTGTTCATCTGCATACCCATAGCGATTACAGTCTTTTGGATGGAGCCTGTTCTATTTTTCAATTGCTTGAGCAGACTTTTAATTTTAATATGCCTGCTTTAGCTTTAACTGACCACGGAAACCTTTTTGGGGCAATAGATTTTTATCGAAAAGCAAAAAAAAGAGGGATAAAACCTATTATTGGCTGTGAGGTGTATGTAGCCCCCTCTTCTCGTTTTGAAAAGAAGAAAATAGGAAAAGAAATTACCTCTTATCACCTAGTACTTTTAGTTAAAAATAAACAAGGCTACCAAAACTTAATGGAGCTTGTATCCGCTGGCTTTTTAGAGGGTTTTTACTATAAACCTCGTGTTGATAAAGAACTCCTTTCCCAAAAAAAGGATGGCTTGATAGCACTTTCTGGTTGTCTAAAAGGAGAAGTTCCTTATTTATTAGGAAGGGGAGAGATTGATAAAGCAAAAAAAGTCTGCCTTTTTTACCGTGATTTATACAAAGATGACTTCTATTTAGAGATACAAAATCATGGATTAAAAGAGCAGAAAAAAATTAATCCGCTTCTTATAGAGCTATCTCAAGAGTTATCCATTCCCCTTGTAGCTACCAATGATGTGCATTATCTTACTAAAGAAGATGCTAAAGCTCAAGACGTTCTTCTTTGCATTCAGACAGGAAAAACATTGGATGATAAAGATCGCCTCCATTTTTCCTCTTCGGAGTTCTATCTCCGTTCCCCTGATGAGATGAAAAAAATCTTTTCTTATTTACCAGAATCCATTTCCAACAGTATAACTATTGCTGATAAGTGTAATCTCGAGTTGGAATTAGGCAAAGTACTTCTTCCCGCATATACCCCTCCCGAAGGTTACAACCTTGAGGAATATTTAAAAAAACTTTGTGAAGAAAACCTTTCCAAACGTTATCTCCATCCTTCTCCATTAATAAAAAAGAGACTTAAATATGAACTGGAAGTAATTTCTAAAGTAGGTTATGCAGGATATTTTCTTATTGTATGGGATTTTATCCGCTATGCTAAAGAAAATGGTATTCTTGTTGGCCCAGGCAGAGGTTCGGCAGCGGGAAGTCTTGTTGCTTATCTTTTAGGAATAACCAATATAGACCCTCTTGCTCATGGACTCATCTTTGAAAGATTCTTAAATCCCGAAAGAAAAGCTATGCCCGATATAGATATTGATATTGAAGATGAGAGAAGAGGTGAGATAATTGATTATGTAAAAAGAAAATATGGGGAAGAGAACGTAACTCAAATTATTACTTTTGGGACTATGGCTGCAAGAGCAGCTGTAAGAGATGTAGGCAGAGTATTGGGTATACCTTATAGTAAGGTGGATAAAATAGCGAAGCTTATTCCCTTTAATAAAGAGCTTAAAGTAGCCATTAAAGAAAGTTTGGAATTAAAAGAATTTATAAAAAAAGATGGGAAGATAAAAACTCTTTTTGAAATCGCTCAAAAAATAGAAGGATTAACCAGACATGCCTCAACGCATGCTGCAGGAGTAGTGATTACACCGGATAAGCTCACTAAATACACTCCTTTATATCGGACTAACAAAAATGAGATAACCACTCAATATGAAATGCATTCTTTAGAAGCTATTGGGCTTTTAAAAATGGATTTTCTTGGTCTTAAGACATTAAATGTGATTCGAAAGACTTTGGAGATGGTTAAAGAGCGTAAAGGGGAGAGTATTGATATAGATAATTTATTACTAAAAGATAGAAAAACTTATCAACTCCTTTCCCGAGGGGAAACATTAGGGGTATTTCAGGTAGAAAGCAGAGGTATGCAGGATTTAATTAAAAAGTTATCTCCGACTAAGTTTGAAGATATTATTGCTCTTTTAGCTTTATATAGACCCGGACCTCTGCACAGCGGGATGGTAGATGATTTTATTAATAGAAAACAGGGCAAAGAAGAAGTAAAGTATCTCCATCCAAAGCTTAAACCTATTCTAAGAGAGACCTACGGGGTAATTCTTTACCAGGAACAGGTAATGATAATTGCCAACGTTATGGCAGGATTTAGTTTAGGAGAAGCAGACATATTGAGAAAAGCTATGGGTAAAAAAGACCTCAAGCTGATGGATGAACAAAGAGAGAAATTTATCAAGGGAACAACAAAAAAAGGAATAGACTCTTCTATAGCCGAGCGCATTTTTGAGTTAATATCGTATTTTGCGGGATATGGATTTAATAAGTCGCATTCCGCTGGTTACGCTCTTATTTCCTATCAAACAGCATATCTCAAGGCCAACTATCCCTTAGAATTTATGGCGGCTCTGCTTACTTCAGAAAGAGAAAATACAGATAAACTCACTTTATATATAAACGAGTGTAAAAGAATGGGGATAGAAGTGATACCTCCTGATATCAATCAATCTACCTTAAATTTCACAGTAATAGATAGTAAGATATGTTTTGGACTATCAGCTATAAAAAATGTAGGAGAGGTAGCCATCTCTTCCATTATTAAAGAAAGAGAAAAAGGAGGAAATTTTACTTCTATTTTTGACCTTTGTAAAAGAGTTGACCTACGAGTAGTAAACAAGAGAGTGATAGAAAGTTTAACTAAGTGTGGAGCTTTAGATTCTTTAGGTAGTTATCGCTCCCAAAATTTAGCAGTTATAGATCAGGCTACAGAACAGGGTGCTCGTGCTCAAAAAGATAAGGAAACAGGGCAGCTATCTTTTTTAGAAGGTTTAGGAGGGGGAAAGAGAGCTTCTAATGAAGAAAGATTACCAAAAATAAAAGAGGTCTCTACCAAAAAAAAATTGACCTGGGAGAAAGAACTCTTAGGAATTTACGTAAGTGGCCATCCTCTCGATAAATATCGGAAGAGAATAGCTCATTATAAGGCCGATTCTATTCAAGATTTAAAACAGATAAGAAGCAATGATAGAGTAAAAGTCGTAGGAGTAATAAATAGTAGTATTGTTTCCAAAAAAGATAGAAAGGGAGGGAAAATGGTTATCTTTACCCTCGAAGATTTAACTTCAGAAATAGATGTGATTGCATTTTCTAATGTTTATGAAAAATACTCTTCTCTCTTGAGAAAAAATGAAGTTATTCTTGTTAAGGGTAAAGTAGTGAGCTCCTCCAGTGAATCTATAAAAATAATTGCCAATGAATTAATTACCTTTTCTAAACTTAAAGAGACTACTCATAATCTCCATATTAAGATAGGGAAAAAGAGATGGGAGGAGAAACATCTTTTAAAACTAAAAGACATTATCTCTTCTTACCAAGGAGAATATCCTCTCTATTTACATTTTATAGATTCTCCTTATAAAGAAGTCATTCTCAAATCAAAATCATTTAAGATTGATTTTTCTGATTCCTTAATTTCTGATGTAGAAGGCTTTTTAGGAGAAAAGTGCTTATGGTTGAGCGAGAAGGGAGAAAAATAAGAGCTCATATCTGGATTGAAGGAAGGGTGCAGGGAGTATTTTTTAGAGGTAGCGCCTGGAGGATAGCTCAAAATTTAGGCATTACAGGATGGATTAAAAATAAATGGGATGGAAGGGTGGAAGCTGTTTTTGAAGGAGAGAGGAAAGCTGTTGAAAAGATGGTTAACTGGTCTTCGGAAGGGCCACCCGCAGCTATAGTTCAAGATATACAGGTAAAATGGGAAGAATGGACAGGAAGCTTTAATAATTTTTCTACGCATTAATGGATAGGCAAGTGCAGGGATGACAATTCCTTAAGAGAAGAGATTACATAATCAGGTTGAAGGGAAGTGGGAGCTTTTTTTAAATCTTCTCTCTTTGTAATCCCTGAAAGAACAAGAATAGTAGTAACTCCTACCCTTTTTCCCGCTAAAATATCTGTCTCTAATCTATCCCCTATAATAATAGTATTCTCAGGTGAATATCCTTTTTTCTTCATCACCATCTTAATTCCGAAGATCTCTGGTTTACCTAAGAGGAGAGGAGATTTTCCTGTAGAAGCTTCAATGGCTTTAATCATTGCTCCGGCGCCGGGAAGAGTTCCTTCTTCTACGGGGAAAGTTAGGTCTATATTAGTAGCTATAAATTTAGCTCCCTTTAAAATAGCCTTATGGGCAAGACAGAGCTTTTCAAAGTTAAATTTTCTATCCATTCCTACTACAACATAATCTACATCTTCTGTATTTGAAGCAATCTTTATCTTTACCCCCCTTAATTCTTCAAACAATCCTTTTTCTCCAATAATGGATACTTTGCCTTTCTTTCTCTCTCCATTCTGTGTAAAATATATTGCTGCTAAATAAGAAGAAGGAAAGAGATTAGCAAGATGAGTCTTAATTCCTAAGCGAGCAAGCCTTTTTAGATATCCAACTCGACTAAGTGTCGAGTTATTGCTAAGAAAACAGATTTCTTCCCCCCTTTTTTTAAGAAAACTTAAAGCTTCCTTTACTCCAGGTAGAAGTTTTCCTCCTCTATAAATTACTCCATCTAAATCAAAAACATAAAGACTCATCTCATTTATCCCTTAAAATTTCAAGTTCTTCATTATTAATAGAAGAGACAGAAATAGAAATTTTTCTTCCATCAGGCGCTCTGTAATATTCTACAGTTGTTTTATTTAAAGGACTATCGCTATAACGAGCAACGATGGAAGCAGCTTTAAAAATTGTCTCTCCTCTTTCCCCTCCATTCCTTAAAAGACCTCTTGGCCCGGGAAAGCCTACTACTCGAAAACAAAAATCACCTTCTAAAGCTAATTGAATAATTTTTTTATTCTCTTCTTCATCTCTTCCCACAATCAGTTTTGCACTCTCTCCCAGGTAAAAGTGTCTTCCTGCTTTAAGCAACTCTACCTCATTAATATTTAATCCCCCTTGCATTAATAGATTCTTAATTCTTCGGGAAAAAATAGGATCAGTGAGAAGACATCCCCCCGCTGGAGAAGAGTATCGCTCAATATTTAACTTTCGAGCTAAGTCCAGCTGAGTAGTTCGCCCTCTTCCTTTTATTCCTAAAAGACTTTCTCTTTTTACCCATCCTTCTCTTTCGGGAAGAGTGGGAGCTAAATTTTTAGCAGTAAGAGGACGCAAGAGATAATCTCCATATTTTGACTCTTTCCCTATTATATTTAAAGCAGCTCTATTTTGTGATTTAGGTCTCTCTCCCAAAACTTCCCCTGTGATCAAAAAAGAGGCTCCTCTCTCTTTCATTAAAAAGCCTGCTTTTTTTATCATAAGGATATGGCAATCTATACAGGGATTGGCTCCTTTTCCAAAACCATGGGGAGAGAATTTAAGTAAACGAAAAATATCTTTAGTGATATCTACTGTCCAAAGAGGGATATCCAACTCCCGTACAGATTCTTCTGCTTCTTCTGCATTAAAAAAAGGAGAAGTAAAACATACCCCTTCTACTTCGATTCCCTGATTTTGAATAATCTTTGCAGAAAGGACGCTGTCCAATCCCCCCGAAAATAAACTTATTGCCTTTCTCTTCAAATCTTCTCCTACTTAACATACTGATGGTGCCTCGTAGCCGCAATCTTTAAGTTTGCGTAGAATTCACAGGCTGACGTCCACGGCTACCACTATGCATTACTATTTTGGAAACTATCTTAAGGGACGGTGTTTCTCTTTTGAATTATTATGAGATTTCTAAAAAAGTCAAAAATCTCTGATTTCATAGATAAAAGTCCAAATTACACAGATTAGATTATCAGGACTCTGGAGGTTTTTTAGAGACCTTATTATAGATAGAATATTCAAAGTTTAAACAACAACGCAATCTGCCACATATGCCAGATATTTTTGAAGAGATAAGAGGAAGATTCTGAACTCGAGCTTTTTCTAAGTTTACTGAGCCTAACTTTCCGCATTTTTTGTTTAAAAAAGATGCACAGCATATTTCTCTTCCGCATATCCCACATCCAGATAAAAGTTTAGCCTTATCCCTTACTCCAATCTGTTGCATCTGTATTCGCACTTTAAATATTCTTGCTAAATCCCTAATCAGTGCCCTAAAATCTACTCTCTCTTTAGCAGTATAATAAAAGGTAATTTGGTCAGCATCTAAAGGGTAATCCACTTTTGCCAATTCCATAGATAATTTATAATGAAGAATTTTCCTGGAAGCTACCTCAAAAGCTTTTTTTTCTATTTTTCTGCGATGGTCGAACTCCTGCTTATCCTTTAAGTTTGCTTTTTCTATTTTTTCAACAGGATGTGGAGATTTTTCTCCTTTCAAGGAAAAGATAAATCTTATTTTTCCTATTTTTGTTTTTCCGTTCTTTTTAAATAAACACCATTCTTCTTTTTTAAAATCCGAACGATCACTAAAAACATAAGCTAATTTCTGCTCTGAATAAACTTTGACTTCTATTAAATTCATTTTATTCTTTCTTTTAGAGATTTCTAAGGAAGTCAGGAATCTTTAATTTCACAGATGAAGATCCAAATTGTGCAAATTATTATCACTAAATCGGTATAATCAGAGCACCGTCAAGGTTTTTCAAAACTCTTTTTTTATTTCACTTGAAGCTCTGTGAAATCTGCTATATAATTAAAAAATTTTCCTACATTATTCAGTAAAGAGAGACGGTTTATTCTTAAATTTGGATTTTCATCCATTACCAGCACTCTCTCAAAGAAATTATGAATATCACCCTCTAAAGTAGATGCTCTTTTGTATGCTTTTATATACTCTTGCTCATTTAAAAGTTCTTTTACCTCCTTTGCTATTTTCCTCCATAAATAGTAAAGTTTTTTTTCTTCTTCTGCGATTAAAAGATTCTCTTGAGTATTTTCTGGTATATTTATTTTCCATTGCTTTGCTTGTTTTAATATATTAAGCAATCTAACAATGGCTATTACCTCCTCCTTAAACCTTTTCTCCTGAGAAACTTCATAAAGAGCTTCTCCTCTCTTAATAGTATCATTTATATCATCAAACCCAATTTTCAAAACAGCCTTAATTTGATTAGTTCCAATTCCTCTATCCCTAAGCAAGCTTGCCACTCTTACTTTAAAAAACTCCTTTAAAGAAGAATCCGCAGTTTCGTTATCAATTTTATAAATCTTTCGACATTCATTAATTAAATAATCTAAGGATATTTTCCATCCCCTATCAATGATTATATCTATTACTCCTTGAGCTTCTCTTCGTAAACCCCAGGGGTCCTCTGAACCAGAAGGGATAAGCCCTGCCCAAAAAGAACCTACTAGAGTATCTATTTTATCAACAAGAGCTAAGATTGCTCCCTCTTCTGTTTGAGGGAGACTATCCCCGCTAACATGAGGAAGTCTATGTTCAAAAATTGCTTCAGCTACTAAAGGATCCTCGCCAGAATAGAGAGCGTATTCTTTACCCATTACTCCCTGTAAGTTAGGAAATTCCTTAACTATTTGGGTAAGAAGGTCAGCTTTACAAAGATAAGCCGCCTCTTTTACCCTTTTTTTAACATTCTCATCTTTTTTTAAAAAAGAGGCAACCTTCTCTCCTAATCGAGTTAATCTTAAAGTTTTATCGTAGTAACTGCCTAATTTTTTATGTACTACTATTTCCTTAAGAAAACCCACCTTTTCTCTTAAAGGGATTTTTTTATCTTCTTCAAGGAAAAATTTAGCATCGGTTAAACGGGCATTAAGCACTCTTTGATTTCCCTCTATCACTCCCTTTAAATACCTGCCATCTCCCTCTCTTACCCCTAAAAAATAAGGCATAGATGTATTACTTTTTTTATCTATAACAGAAAAATGCTTTTGGTAATCCCTTAAGCAAGCTCTAAGAACTGGGGAGGGAAGATGAAGAAATTGATGGTTAAATTCTCCTAAGAATAAAGTAGGATACTCTACCAAATAGGTTATTTCCTCTAATAGCTCCTTATCCTTTAAAATTACTGCTTGATAGCCTCTTTCCTTAAGTGAAGAGACTACCTCATTTATTTGGCGAAGAATAAAACTTTCTCGCTCCTCAGGGTCTGCAATTACCCAATTTTCTCTTAAAAGAGAAAAATACTTTTCAGGACTTTCAATAGATAATAGAGAAGGAGAAAGGTAACGATGCCCATAAGTTTTTCTACCAGATATTACTCCAGCAATTTCAAATTGGACAGCATCTTCCCCTAAAAGAGCTAAAATTGACCTTATAGGACGTCCAAAGCAAAAATTTCCTTTTCCCCATCTCATTGTTCTTGGAAAACGTAAAGAGCTAATGAGCCCAATAAAAAGAGAGGGTAGAATATTTAGTGTTCTTTTACCTTTTGTTCTTCTTTTTATATAAATATATTCTCCCTTCTCTGACTTTTTAATCTCTATATCCTCTTCTTTTATTCCCTTTGCCTTTATATATTTTTCTCCTTTAGGGGTGAGGTTGTTATTTTTGTCAAGGACTACATTTTTTGGAGGACCTATCTCTTCATCCATTTTATCTTTCTGTTGCACAGCCAATTTTTCTACCCAAAGAATAAGTCGACGAGAACTACCAAAGGTTAATACTCTCTCATAATCTAACCGAGAAGAGATAAAGAGTTTTTTTGCATTTTCTTTAAGCTCAGTTAAAATTCCTTTCACTAACAGGGGGGGAAGTTCCTCAACCCCTATCTCTAAAAGTAGTGTCTTATGCATCTGATTTCTCTCTTTCTAAAAAAAGTTTAGCACATTGATTAGCTAAGCGACGCACTCTTTGAATAAATCTTTCTCTTTCGCTGACTCCTAAAGCTCCCCGGGCATCCAGTTGATTAAAAGTATGGGAACACTTAAGAACATAGTCATACGCCGGTAGACAAAGTTTTTTCTGGATAAGTCTTTCTGCCTCTCTCTCATATATATGGAATAGTTGAAGCTGAATAGGGGGTTCTATCTCCTGAAAATTATAATATGAGAATTCTCTTTCATTTTCATATTGGATATCTCTATACTTTATCTTAGAATTCCATTGTAAGTCAAAGACATTGTCTACATTTTGAATGCACATTGCAATCCTCTCCAGGCCGTAAGTAAGCTCCACAGGGATAAATTTTAAATCAAAGCCTCCCACTTGTTGAAAGTAAGTAAATTGGGTAATTTCCATCCCATCCATTCTTACTTCCCATCCTACCCCCCATGCTCCTAAGGTTGGAGATTCCCAATTATCCTCAAGAAATTTAATATCATGATGAAGAGGCTGAATTCCCAATTTTTCAAGACTTCCTATATAGACAGACTGAATATTATCAGGGGAAGGCTTAATGATAACCTGATATTGATAATGAAGTCTAAGACGATGAGGATTTTCTCCGTAACGCCCGTCTGTAGGACGACGAGACGGCTCTACATAGGCAGCACTCCATGGCCGAGGTCCTAATGCTCTTAGGAAAGTAGCTGGATTGAAAGTCCCTGCCCCTTTCTCTACATCATAGGGTTGAAGAAGCACACATCCCTGTTTTTTCCAGTATTCTTGAAGGGTAAATATAATTTCTTCAAAGTCCATCTTTATCTCTCTTCAAAATATTCCTGCTAACTTTTTGATTATAGACTCTACAGAGTAAAAGTCAAGAATATCTCGGTACTTTTTCCCTTCGTCGCCACGCGACAGGCAGACGTTATGTAGGGAACGGTCGCGACCGTTCCCTACTTTATAAAAGGATTTTCCTGCAAAAGCTAGCCGTCAACTAATTTAACTTTTCTATCGTTGATTTGGTTTTTCCAAAAGGTTAGATTGTGTCTATATAAGGAATTACAGAAAATAATGGTTTAAAGGAATGAGAAAAAATTAATTTAAATCTCGTATAAATCTCTTCGCGTTAAAAGGAAAATATTTTCCCCCTCAAGAATAAGACGAGTTTTTTTAATATCTTCCACTTTCATTATAAAAACCGCCTTATTATGTGATTGAATAACAAATCCATAGGCATCTTCTACATTAATATTATGTTCTTTTAAAACTTCAGCAATTTTAGAAAGTCCACCAGGCTTATCCTCTATCTCCACAGCTAAAACAGGGATTAGAGCCACAGAAAGTCCCTTTTCCTTCAAAGCTTGATAAGCTTTAAGAGGGTTATTCACCAAAATTTTTATTATCCCATAGCTATTGCTGCTGGCAATGGTAATTGCTCTAATGTTTATTCCTTTTTCCTTTAAAATCTCGGTAACTCTTTTTAGTTTTCCTGGTTTGTTTTCAGAAAATACTGATATTTGCTCAACTTCCTCCATCTTTTCTCTCCTTCTCTGTTACCCTCTCGGTTTTCTTAACCTTACTTTTTGTACTTTGGGAGATTTTCCCAATAGCTATACTCCAGACAAATTGACTTCTATTTAACACATCGATTACTTTCTCAGAGTCTTTTGTAAGAGTAAATATACTTTTTCCATTGGTAAGAAACTTAAGTTCAGAGAGAGGTTCTTTTATCTCCGGTTCATGCTTTTTAAGATAATTTATTGCTTTCCTTATCTTCTGAAGAGAAATACCGTTATCTAATAAATTCTTAGCCGTTTTCAATCGCACTAAGTCTGTAAAAGAATAAAGCCTATTACTTCCTCCTTTAGCCTCCTTTATACTCGGTTTTATAAAACCTATTCTTGCCCAATAGTCAAGCCGTGCGTAAGAGATACCCACTACCTTTAAAACTAATCCTGCTTTATACCCTTCCATTTATTCTCTTTATATTTCTCTTTTATCAATTATTCTTTTTGCTTTACCTGTTGTTCGGGGAAGACTTGAAGGCTCCAATAATTCTATCTCTGGAGTAACCATTAACTCATCTTTTAATTTTGCTTTAATTTTTATCTCTACTTTTTTCAAATGGTCCAAAGAGCCATCAAAAAAATCTCTTTTGATCTCCACTCTTACTTTCATTTTATCCAAATCCTTTTTCCTGTCCAGAACAATTTGATAATTTCTCCCTACTTCAGGTAAGTCCATAAGAATTCTTTCCACTTCTGAAGGAAAAACATTCACTCCTCTGATAATAAGCATATCATCCGCTCTTCCTTTTATTCTGGATATTCTCCGATGAACCCGGCTACAGTTGCATTTCTCAGGATAAATATAAGTTAAGTCTCCTGTCCTATAGCGAATAATAGGCATAGCTTCTTTATTTATACTTGTAAGGACAAGCTCTCCTTCCTCTCCCTCCTTTAAAGGTTCACCAGTAGAGGGGTCAACTATTTCCATAATAAAATTATCTTCCCATAAATGCATTCCTTCTTTATATTTACATTCGAAAGCTACTCCTGGGCCGTTCATTTCAGAAAGGCCGTAAGAATTATAGGCATCCACAGTAAATATTCTCTCTATTTTTTCCCTTGTCTTTTCTGAATAAGGCTCTGCCCCTAAATAAAGTATGCGTAAGTTAAAATCTTTCTTAGGGTTAAAACCCTTCTCTTCCATTACATCAGCTAAATAAAGGGCATAACTGGGAGTAATATGAACTACAGTTGTTTTAAAATCAAACATTAATTCTATCTGCCTTTCTGTATTACCAGCTCCCGCTGGTATCACTAAAAGACCCAACCTTTCTGCTCCATAGTGAGAGATTAGCCCACCGGTAAATAGCCCATAACCCATCATATTCTGAAATACATCTCCCTTTTCAGCTCCTGTCATTTTCATAGAACGAGCTATCAATTCTGCCGAACTATTTATGTCATTACGGCTAAAGAATACAGCTTTTGGTTTACCCGTAGTCCCTGTAGAGGTATGCAGTCTTACTACATCATTTAGAGGAATACTCAACAATCCGTAAGGAAAATTTTCCCTTAAGTCCTTTCTGGTAGTAAAGGGAATCAAAGGTAGGTCTTTTAAAGACTTAATTTTAGAAGGAGTTAATCCCTCTTTTTTAAACAAATTTTTATAAAATGGAGAAAAAGAGTAAACTCTCCTTAAAGTCTCCTTTAACCTTGATAATTGTAGTTTTTCAAGGCTTTCCCGTGAGATAAACTCAATATTAGAATTTTGATTCATCTTATCATAGTTTCCTTTTGTTTCTTATCGCTCTACTCTTTATATAAAAGCCTGTCTCTGTCTCTTGAAGTATTTTATCAGAAGTGTTTTTGGTAAAGAGGCTTACCAATACTAAAACTACTACTGAAATTACAAAAGAATAAAAGCTAAAATGCATTGGTAGAGGAGTTACAAACTTATGGATAGCCCCAAATATAATCGCAGAAATTAAACCGCTAAGCATCCCCCAAATTCCTCCTTCACGAGTAGCCCCCTTCCAATAAAGACCAAAAAGTAAAGGAGCAACAAAACAGGAAAGCATTATTCCTATCCCCATCCAGATTAGCCAGGCTAAAAGTGCAGGAGGCCTAATAGCTAAAATAACAGTAAATACAGCAAAAAACACCACTGATATTCTACTAACAAAGGTTACTTTTTTGTCGGAAGCTTGAGGATTTATCAGTTTTTTATATAAATCCCAACCTACAGAGCTACCAATAGTAAGTAAGAGCCTATCCGTAGTAGACATTACAGCAGCCATAATAACTACAGCAAAGAAAGCCCAGATAATAGGAGGCATTATATGCTCTACACTTGTAATAAAAGAATAATCTGGATGAGAAATCTGAAACACACCTTCGGTTACCATAACTCTGGTAGCAAACCCTACTATCTTAATAAGATACATAATTATTACATAAATGGCAAATGCAATTAACGGAGCCCACTTGAAAAAATTTTTTTTCTTCACCGTAAGAACATTGTTAATAATATGAGGAGCAGAGCCTAATCCTAAAGCTAAAAGGAAGAAGAAGGATACTAAAAAAGCAGGAGTGCAAAAAGCATAAGGAGCATAAGGAGGATGCTGTTGAGGGAAAGCTAGTTTAAGGTAATTAGGGTCTATCTTCCCCAACACCTCATTTATATGTGTAAGTCCCCCGGCAAAAGATATGGCAAAAGGAGCAGTGCAAAGAACACCAATTATAAGTATCAATCCCTGGATTAAAGTAGTCCAGGCTACAGCATAAAGACCACCCAGAACAACATAAGCCATTACTATAGCAGCAGCAATCAATAAAGCCTGTAAGTGAGTAATACCTAAAAGATGCGTAAGGACTAAACTTATCGCCCGGTACTGACCTGTTAAGTAAATTATAGAGGTAATAAGCACAGCTATAGTGGAAATAGCTCTCATTGCTTTTGGGGAACAAAATCTATGAGAAAAATAATCCTGAACAGTTAGATATTTTTCTCTCTTACTTATGCGGTTAAGCTTTGCTCCATAAAAGATAATGCAAATAGCAAGAGTAAGGGGAACAAAAATTTGTTCCCAGATAGTTGGCCAACCACCTGTATATCCTAATCCAGCAACACCCAAAAGAGTCATCCCGCTGGTGCAGGAAGCCACCATCAACATCACAAATACCCAGAAACTTAAAGACCTACCGGCAACTACATAGTCCTCAGTAGTTTTTATCTTTCTGGAAGCCCATATTCCTATCCCTAATATCACTATGAAGTAGGCAATTATTAAAACAATCATCATTATTCTTTCCACTTATTTCTCCTTTTATTTTTATCTCTTTTGTTACGGCTTATATGTTTTGCCCCATATGAAAAGTATAATTATTATTCCCAGAGGAACTAAAACTACTGTAAGAAAGGTTTTTATAGGTAAGCCAACTATTTCCATTTTCTTCTCCTTTATATTTATCCCAGATTCGGCAAACTGTTAGAGTGCTTGGCCTGGGCAGGGGAGGCTTTAGCCTCCCAATAGACTCTAGCTCTTGTTTTGCAAAGGGCGACTGAAGTCGTCCCTACCCAAAAAAGAAAAATATTTTTTGCTCTTAAAAAATTTAATTTTCATGAAGATTAGATTCAGAACAATATTCCAGGATAAACT
>JAGGXI010000079.1 GCA_021163155.1 Candidatus Aerophobota bacterium | reverse complement strand
TCTAAAAGAAGCAAGATACCTTGCGCAATAATCGTCCCTACCCAAAATAGCTTCCCCTGCTATTAAAGCTGCCATTGTTTTTTTATCCAATGGATCAAGAATTGCAGAATCCAATCCCATAGCCATAGCTACTAACAAAAATGTTCTGTTAAGTAAAGCTCTTTTAGGTAAACCAAAAGAGATATTACTTAATCCGCAAATAACATGAACCTCTTTAAAGGAGGTTTTAATTTTTTTTATAGCCTCAAGGATAGCTATTCCACATTTTGAATCGGTGCTAATAGGCCGTATCATAGGGTCGATATAGATATCCTCAGGAGGAATGCCTGATTCTGTTAATACCTTTATTAAATATTGAGCAATTTTATACCTTTTTTCAGCATCATCCGGAATACCGTTATCATCCATAGTTAAAGCAACTACCTTACTATGAAACTTTTGCACAAGAGGAAGAATCTGCTCTATCCTCTCTTTTTCTGCAGTAATGGAATTTACCATCGCTTTACCTTTATGCTCCGCCAGGCCAGCCTCTATTGCTTTAAAATTTGGACTATCTATAGATAAAGGAACATCCACTACCTCCTGAACTATCCTTACCATCCAGCGCATATCCTCAACTTCTGTATGTATTCTTGTGCCAACATTCACATCTACTACATTTGCCCCATGCTCTACCTGCTTTTTAGCTAATTCTTGAAAGAATTTCTCATCTTTATTGGCAACTGCCTCTTCAAGACCTTTAAGACTGGTATTAATCTTCTCTCCTACAATAAACATAGTTTACCTCCCTTATCTTTAAGTAAATTTTGGTCGTGGAAAAAGTCCTGCATCATCTACTATACTGGGAACAATCTTTTCCCAACCTACAGCCATAATATGAATACCATGCACTCCTTTTATAGACTTCATCTGTTCAATAATCTCTAAAGATATCCTCATCCCTTCCTTTTTGGCATCAGCTGCTCCCTTCATTCTATCCACTATCTCTTGAGGCACATTCAATCCTGCAACCTCTTCTTTCATATAGGCAGCCATTCGGGCAGATTTAATAGGAATAATTCCAGCAAGAATATACACTTTTTTATCCAGCCCTTTATCTCTAACCATCTTCATCCACTCTTTGAATTTCTCTACATTAAAGACAGCTTGAGTTTGAATGAAATTAGCTCCTGCACGTATTTTTTTAGCCAAACGGATAGCTCGAAACTCAAAAGGGTCAGCAAAAGGATTAGCTGCTGCTCCAATAAACAGCAAATGAGGAGGCTCTTTAATCTTATCTCCCCCTAACACTTCTCCCTCATCGCGCATCTTCTTTACCATCTGAATTAACTGGGTAGAGTCTATATCAAAGACACCTTTAGATGTAGGATGGTTACCAAATTTCTGATGGTCACCACTTAAACATAAAATATTTTTAACACCCAGAGCATAAGCTCCAAAGATATCGCTTTGCATAGCAATTCTATTTCTATCTCGGCAAACCATCTGCATTACAGGTTCTATCCCCATCTGCTTTAAAATAGCACATGCAGCGATACTGGACATTCTCACAATAGCTGTCTGATTATCAGTAACATTAATGGCATCAGCATAATCCTTAAGTAATTCTCCTTTTCTCTCAATAATCCCCCTTCTTGAATCTTTTGGAGGACCAAGCTCAACCGTTACCGCAAACTCACCCTTTTCCAATACTTTCTTTAAATTACTTTCCATTTTTTAATCTCACATCCTCACGAATAACTTCTCTTGGACCACCATCATTAGCCTTTGACCAATCTCTAACTGGAATAATCTCTTCCAATTGATCTAATTTGCCTAAAAGCTTCAGACGATCATAAATTAACTGCCAGGCACAGTCTAAGTTTTTATCAATTTCACATTTACCGTCCTGGGACCCACCACAAGGACCGTTAAGGAGTTTTTTAGAACAACGAGCGATAGGACAGATACCTCCAGTTTTATCCAGTATACAATCGCCACAGGCTACACATTTCTCTTTCCAGACCCCTTCCTCTTCGGGAGCACCAATAGATTTTGTATTCAAACCCGGGTATACTGGTATATGAGGAAATACCTCTACAATTTTTTGTACACCAACACCACAACCCAAAGATAAAACCGCCTCAACAGAGGCTATATCTTCTTTTAATTCCTCAACAAATTCCTTCTCACATTGCCTTTCTACTACTCTCTTTATAAACTCTATCTCTTTATGCTTGCTTTTAAAAAGAAGATTAAGAGAAGAAGCAAGAATATCTACCTCTTTTTCTCCTCCAGCCATACAAATAGTAACGCAAGTATTACAACCAACTATGAGAACCTTTTTATAAGGCATAATCATCTTCTCTATCTCTTTTATCGGCTTTCTTTCAGCAATAATCATCTTTTTCCCCTTTTAAAAAATAGGCCCTAACTCTCTTATTTTCTCTGTTATCTCTTTAGATATTTGAACAAACTTTTGACTCTCTAAGGATGAAAGATTGAACATTTTTAGCCTTTCTTTATTTATGCCTATCTCTTCAAGAATCTTTTGAGTATATTCCACTACCTTCTTAGCCCTAAGGTTGCCCCTTAAAAAGTGGCAAGCACCTTCCTCGCAACCAATTACACATACCCCGTCCGCTCCTTCTTCAAAAGCTTTAAGCAGATAAATAATACTTATCTTCCCTGAGCAAGGAAGTTCCATCAGCTTAATATTGGCAGGATATCCTAAATGAGATGCTCCAGCAGTATCGGCTGCTTCAGTACAATATTGACAACAAAAAATTACAATTTCTGGCTCAAATTCCATTTTCTCCCTCAATCTGTAAGTAAAGATGCGCACTCTGTTATAATCTGCTCATTCTCATATTGGGTAAGCTGAATAGCTCCTGCAGGGCAGATACTACTACAGATTCCACATCCCTGGCAGCTAAGTTTATCCACTTTAGCTGCATAACGGTCCTCATCTTTATAAAATTCTTTTCCTATCGCTTCATAAGGACAGGAACGAATACAATTTAAGCAAAGAGCACACTTTTCAACTTCTACTACTGCTCGGTTTAAATTAACTGTTATTTTTCCTCTTCTCAATAAATTATATACCTTACCAGCAACAGCACGAGCATCGGTTAGTGCCTCAAAAACATCTTCCTGTTCGCGGCATTCCCCGGCAAAAAATATCCCTCTTCTATTAGATTCTGCTGGATAAAGCCAGATATTCTCTTCCTGATAAAGACCTTTAGAATCAAGGCCCAATTCTTTAAATTCACTCATCGGCATAATCTCCTCTTCTACTACTAAAAGATGAGAAGATATACCTACCCTCTTCTTAAGCAAAGGGTCAAAAACAGAAATGTTTACAAGAGAGTGCTCAAAGGAAATTTCTGGAGAATCTTCATACTTAAAAAATATTATTCCTTTTTCTCTGGCTTCTCCATAAAGTTTCTCTAAATGATACCCTGAAACCTGCATTTGACGATAAAGAATAAAAACCTCACTTGCAACCTTTTCTTTAATAAGAAGAGCATTTTTTAAAGCAGAGAGAAAAGAGATTCTTGAGCTTTTATTGGCAAAATCAAGAAGAAAGCAGATAGTTTGAGGAATTTCTTCTCCATTAATAAATAGCTTTTCCAGTTGAAGATGAGTGATAACACTCCTGCTTAAATCAAAACCATAATCTTTCCGCATAAATTTTGCCTGACATCCAACAGACAAAATAATAGCTCCCACTTTAATAGTAATCTCTTCGCTTAATTTATTTAATTTAACAGTGAAGTTGCCCAAATTCCCCTCAATCTTTATAGGTTCTGTTGAAGTTAATACTTTTATATTTTCACTTTCTTTTATCAGCTTAATCTTTTTTGATAAGAACTCACCGGGCTTTAGTTTCATTTCATAAATATTAGCTAATCTTTTAACTTTCCCACCCAACTCTGGTTCTTTTTCTACTAAAGTAACTTTACATCCTAACCTGCTCAACTCAAGAGAGGCCTCTATCCCGGCTATTCCTCCTCCAACAACAAGAACATTTTTATTTACAGAAATATCTTCTTCCTCAAAAATCTTAAGTAAGGAAGAATGACTAATACCAGCTTTTATCAGTCTCTTCGCCTTCTCGGTAGCTCTCCTCTTATCTTGATGGACCCAGGCACATCTCTCTCTAATATTAACCATTGTAAGCGCTTGAGGGCTTAATCCACATTCTTTTAAAATTCCCTCAAATATTTTTCTCTTTTCTTCGAGTGAACATCCAATAATAATTACTCTATCTAAAGTAGAATCAATAATTTCCCCTTTTATTAAATCCTTTCCTTCTGGTAAACAGAAAGCCTGACTTTCTTTAATACAATCAATCTGATTAAAACTATGGATATAATTGGATATAGCTTGAAAGTCAATATTGTTTATGCTCCCGCCACATTTACAGATAAATACGCCTTTTTTCACCTTTTTTCCTTTAAAAAAGAGAGGGTTTTTTCTGCCGCTTCTTCTGCATGGGCTATACTTTGATTAATATTTTTTGGTCCCTGGCAGGTTCCGGCAAGGAAAATCCCTTTTTTCTGAGTCTTAGTAGTCTCATTTGGAGTTAAACTCTCATAAAATCCGTATTCTCCTCTATTTATATCAAGAATATCCGATAGGGCTTTGGCATCTTCTCTGGGAGTAATACCTATAGAGAGAACCACCAAATCATAATCTTCTTTTATAATTTCTCCCTTTTTAATATTTTCATATTTTAAACGGACTTTATCAGAGAGAACTTGGTTAATTTCTACAGGAATAGCTTGAATAAATCTTATACTCTCCCTGCACTTCTGGTAAAATTCCAAAAATCCCTTTTCAAATAATTGAAGGTCGATATAAAAGATAGTTATATTAATCTCAGGGCTTTGATACTTAAGAAGATTTGCCATTCTTAAAGCATACTTACAGCACACCCTTGAACAGTAATTATTTCCTACGGCTCTATCACGAGAACCTACACATTGAATAAAAGCAACCTTATTTGCTGGAATAATTTTATTTTGCTGAAGTAGCATTTTTTCTAAATCTAAGCCTGTAATTACCCGCTCATACCTTCCATAACCAAAATGCGGTTTTTTGCGAGCATCAAAAGGAGAAAAACCAGTAGCTACAATGAGAGCACTTATGGTAAGGGTTGTTTCTTTGAATTTTTGGCCATGAGAGGAGCATTTCTCTTTCACTGTTACATAGAAATTACCTCTCTCTTTTTTTACCTCTTTTACCTCTGAATCAGTGAGAAGAGAAATACAAGAATGGTATTTAACATCCTTTATTCTCTCTTTTACCAGGCAAGCAGAGCATTGGTTGCATTTATCGGTAGCCTTACAGCAAAGCAAGGCGCCATTTCCCCCAATATCAGTTTCTCTTTC
>JAGGXI010000084.1 GCA_021163155.1 Candidatus Aerophobota bacterium | reverse complement strand
GATAGTAGGATACTTAAAAAAAGAAGATATAGAGGTTTATATAGATAAAGGAGAGAGATTGAATTATCTTTCTTATTTTCCTTTTATTTTATCCGACATTGAGGACGAAGGGAAGAAAATTAAATATATAGATATTCGTTTCTATAACCAAATTGTAGTAGGGTTAAAAGCAGGGAAATAAAAATTGAGAAAAGATTTATTAATAGGGTTAGATATTGGAACGACAAAGGTTTGTGCTCTTATTGCTAAAATAAAGGAAAATAAATTTGAAATTATAGGTATAGGGAAATCTTTTTCACAAGGGCTAAGTAAGGGGATGATTGTTAATATAGAAGAGGCATCTCGAGGTATTGAAAAGGCAGTGAAGGAAGCAGAATTTGATGCAGGTTTTAAGATAAGCCAAGTTTGGGCTAGTATTGCTGGCAATCATATTCAAGGTATGGACAACAGTGGCTTTTTTAATATATCCAGCGAGGACAAAATAATTACTCATAAGGACGTAGAAAAAGCACTAGAAAATGCTTCTCGCCTTACACTTCCTCCAAACAGAGAAATTATTCATACTCTTCCTCAGGAATTTACCATTGATGGACAAAGCGGGATAAAAAGACCTATTGGAATGAGTGGAACATATTTAGGGGTAAAGGTATATATAGTTACCGCTTCCTCTACTTATCGGCAGAATATTGAAAATAGTGTGAAAAATGGAGGATATGGAGTAGAGGGAGTAGTCCTGCAATCTTTAGCTTCAGGGATGGCTACTCTTTCTCCTGAAGAGGAAGATATGGGAGTTGCTTTGATAGATATAGGCGGGGGAACTACAGATGTTGCTATTTTTCTTGAAGATGGTATAAGGTTTAGTTGCGCTCTGGGAGTAGGGGGAAATCATATTACCAATGATATTGCTGTAGGCCTTCATACCACCAGAACAAATGCAGAGAAGATTAAGATAAAGTATGGTTCAACTTCTATGAGTCCTTCTTGCGAAGGAGAGGCTATAGAGATAAAGGGGGTAATGGGTAGAAGAACTTATAAAGTAAAAGGAGAAGATTTAATTAAGATAATTGATATGAGAGTAGGGGAAATATTTGAACTGGTAGATAGAGAACTTGAGAAGAGTGGATATAAAGATTTGATTACTTCTGGGATTGTGCTTACAGGAGGCTGTTCTTTATTGAGAGGAATTAAGGAAAAAGCTGAGGAAAAGATAGGCCTTCCTGTAAGGATAGGTTATCCTCGTTTAAAAAATTTGGATACTCTTAATAGCCCCATTTATGCTACTGCTGTAGGACTGATTCTTTATGGAATGAAGGAAAGGAAGAAGGTTTCCTCTAAAAATACCCTTGAGGTGAGAATTAAAGAATGGATTAAAGATTTCTTTTAATGAATGGAATTCAGCAGCCAGAATCCAGAATAGAAAGAAAGATACAGAATTCATCACTGTTTTTTAATTCTGGCTTCTGAATTCTGGATACTTAAACTAGGAGAAAGAAATGCCGTATGATATATTAGATGTGAACCTTGCTTCGCAGGGAAAAAGTTGTATTCAATGGGCAGATTCAATGATGCCTGTTCTTTGCTTGATTAGAGATAGATTTAGCAAAGAAAAACCTTTAAAGGGAATGAGAATCGCTGCTTGTCTTCACGTAACTTCAGAGACAGCTAATTTGATGAGAACATTAAAGGAGGGAGGAGCAGAAGTTCGTTTATGCGCTTCTAATCCTTTGTCTACACAGGATGAAGTTGCTGCTTCTTTAGTAAGTAATTATGGGATTGATGTCTTTGCCATTAGGGGAGAAGATAAAGAAACTTATTACAAGCATATTTATAGTGTATTAGAAATGAATCCCCATCTTACTTTAGATGATGGAGCAGATCTTGTTTCTACTGTTCATTCAAAAAAGAGCGCTCTTGCGAGAAATATCATTGGAGGAACAGAAGAGACTACTACGGGAGTGATTCGGCTGAGAAGTATAGCGAAGGAAGGTACATTAAAATATCCTATAATTGCAGTGAATGATGCAAATACTAAACATCTTTTCGATAATCGTTATGGAACCGGTCAATCTACTATTGATGGAATATTGAGAGCTACTAATGTACTTTTAGCCGGCTCTTTTTTTGTAGTTTGCGGTTATGGTTGGTGTGGAAAAGGGATAGCTATGCGGGCTAAAGGAATGGGAGCAAAGGTAATAGTTTGCGAGGTTGAACCCTTAAGAGCATTAGAGGCGGCTATGGATGGATATTTAGTAATGCCTTTACTTGAAGCTGCTTCTTTAGGGGATATCTTTGTTACCAGCACAGGAGATAGAGATGTAATTTGCAAAGAGCATTTCAAACGGATGAAAAATGGGGCTATGGTAGCTAATGCTGGTCATTTCAATGTGGAAATCAATATTGATGATTTGAAAGAGTTATCTGTAAAAATTAATAAAGTGAGAAAAAATATTCAGGAATTTGTATTGGAAGATAATAGAAGAATTAATTTAATAAGTGAAGGAAGGTTGGTTAATTTAGCCTCTGCAGAAGGTCATCCATCACGAGTGATGGATATGAGTTTTGCTAACCAAGCTCTTTGTTGTGAGTATTTATCTAAGAATGGAAAAGGTTTAAAAAGGGAAGTATATAAGGTTCCCGAGAACATTGATAAGCAGGTATCTGAATTGAAATTAAAGAGCATGGGGATTAAAATTGATAAATTGACAGAAAAACAGAAAGAGTACCTCTCTTCATGGAGGATAGGAACATAATAGAATACATATTGTTCATAGTGAATAATATATTAGGAGATCAAGATGTTAGCTGTAATAGAAATAGGGGATAAACAATATGAAATTAAGGTTGGTTCGATAATAAAAGTGGAAAAGCTAATTGCTAAGGAAGGAGAGGAGATAATTTTAAATAAAATTTTAATGGTAAAAAAGGATGATAAAAGTATTTTTGGTAATCCCTGGGTAGAAGGAGCAAAGGTGATAGCTGAAGTTCTTAAACAGGGTAAAGCTAATAAAATTATAGTTTATAAGTTTAAGAGAAGGAAAGGATATCATCGTACACAAGGACATCGTCAGTGTCTTACACAGCTTAAGGTGAAAGAAATCCAAATTATGGATAAGGCTAAGAGCAAAGAGCTAAGAGCAAAGAGCAAAGAGCTAAGAGCAAAGAGCTAAGAGCTAAGAGCAAATATGGGAGAGGTGGCTGAGTGGTCGAAAGCGGCTGATTCGAAATCAGCTGAACTTTTTTAGGTTCCGTGGGTTCGAATCCCACCCTCTCCGCCAGAAAAAACAAAATAGTGAGACGTAAAACGTAAGAGATAGAAAAGTAGTGAGAAGTAAACTGGTAGCCGCAGGCTTTAGCCTGCGTAAAAG
>JAGGXI010000040.1 GCA_021163155.1 Candidatus Aerophobota bacterium | reverse complement strand
GAATAAGGATTTCTTATTCTTTTATTATATTAAAGAGAGATAAAAATGGAACCATCTGAAAATAAATTATTTAAAGAGAGAGAAGAAAAACTTAAAGAATGGATAGATAGAGGAAAAAATCCTTACTTACAAAGATTTACTCCTCAATCTCTCAGAGAAATAATAAAAGATTACAAAGAACTAAAAGTGGGTGAAAAAACAGATAAAGAGGTCTCTCTCGGGGGAAGAATTACGGCTCTACGAGGACATGGAAAAGCAGGCTTTGCCGATATAGTAAACCAGGAGGGCAAGATACAAATCTATATTCGCAAAGAAAACTTAAAAGAAAGCTATTCCCTTTTTCAAAAATTGGATGTAGGAGATATCATTGGAGTAAAAGGAAAAGTATTTAAGACAAGAATGGGAGAGTTAACTATTGATGTTTTCTATCTTACCTTATTATCTAAATCTCTTCGTCCTCTTCCTGAAAAATGGCACGGGCTTCAGGATATAGAATTACGGTATAGAAAACGTTATCTCGACCTTCTATTTAATCTTAAGACAAAAGAAACTTTTATCCTAAGAGCAAAAATAATTAAATCTGTAAGGGATTTTTTGGACAGAAAAGGCTTTTTGGAAGTGGAAACGCCTATACTGCAGCCTATTGCGGGAGGAGCCACAGCTCGTCCTTTCCAGACACATCATCGAGCCCTAAATGAGGACCTCTATCTCCGTATAGCTACTGAACTTTACCTTAAAAAATTAGTAGTAGGAGGAATAGAAAAGGTATATGAGATAGGTAAGGACTTTAGAAACGAAGGTATAGATAGATTTCACAATCCTGAATTCACTATGATGGAGTCATATTCTGCTTATAATACTTATGAAGAGGTGATGAACTTTTCTGAAGAGCTTATCTATACTGTATCAAAAGAGGTGAAAGGAAATTCAAGGATTAAATATCAGGGAAAAGAGATAGAACTTTCGCCTCCATGGAAAAGGATAACTTTCAAAGAAGCTCTTAAAAAAATAGGGCATATTGAAGTTAATTACAAAAACGAGAAAGAACTTAAAGCGGTGGCTCAAAAGGAAGGAGTAAAAACAGAGGGATTAAGAAACGATCAGATAATGGAACATCTTTTGGATAAAAAAGTTATTCCAAAATTAATCAACCCTACTTTTGTTACAGATTATCCTTATGAGACCTGTCCTTTAGCTAAAAGAAAAAAAGAGCAACCCTCATTAATAGAACGTTTCGAAATATTTATAGGAGGACAGGAGATAGGAAATGCTTACTCTGAATTAAATGACCCCATTGACTTAAGAAAAAGATTTATGGAAATTGCAGGCGAGGAAGATGCTCCAGATTTAGATGAAGACTTTTTAGAAGCATTAGAATACGGTATGCCTCCTACAGGAGGTTTAGGGATAGGAATAGATAGGCTGACGATGCTTCTTACAGATTCTGCTTCTATTCGTGATGTTATTCTCTTTCCTCAAATGAAATCTAAAAAATAGGAAGAGTAACAAAAAAAGGAGAAGAAAAAATGTCTTTATGGATTTACGTAGATGGAAAGTATGTTTCTAAAGATGAGGCGAAGATATCGGTTTTTGACCATGGATTTCTCTACGGAGATGGGGTGTTTGAAGGAATAAGAGCTTATGAAGGAAAAGTATTTAGGTTAGAGGAACACCTTAAAAGATTATACAACTCTGCTAAAGCCATTTCTTTAGAAATTCCTTTCTCCAGAGAAGATTTAAAAGAGAAAGTGCTGGAAACCTTAAGAAAAAATAAGCTAAAAGATGCCTATATTCGATTGGTTGTCTCTCGAGGAGAAGGTGATTTAGGATTAGACCCTCGTAAATGTCCACATCCCCAGTTAATTATTATTACTCACCACATAGTGATGTATCCAGAAGAACTTTACGAGAAGGGAATAGAGGTAATAGTCTCCTCTGTACGAAAAAACATTCCTTCTGCGTTAGACCCTCGCATTAAATCTTTAAATTATCTTAATAACATTTTAGCTAAAATAGAGGCAAACATTCAAGGAGCTTCGGAAGCAATAATATTAAATAAAGATGGTTATGTAGCTGAATGTACAGGAGATAATATTTTTATAGTAAAAGAGGGCGTCATTATTACTCCTCCTATATGGATAGGAGTTTTGGAAGGAATTACTCGAAGTGCGATATTAAAATTAGCTATCAAAGAGGGGATACCCATTAAAGAAGAGCCTTTTACTACTTCTTCACTCTATAATAGTGAAGAATGCTTCCTTACAGGAACAGCTGCTGAGGTTGCCCCAGTAACTAAGATAAACAAAAAGATCGTTGGTGAAGGGAAAATGGGAAAAATTACCCGAAAATTAATAAAAAAATTTCGTCAATTAACTCAAAGTGAAGGAACACCTATTTATTAAAAAATTTAGAAGGGGGATAAGGTGATTAAAATCTATTATGATGAAGACGCAAATTTAGAAGATTTAAAAGAAAAAACAATTGGTATAATCGGTTACGGAAACCAGGGAAATGCTCAGGCACAAAACCTTAGAGACAGTGGGATGAAAGTAATAGTAGCGGATATCAAAGAGAGTCTCAACTGGAGAAAAGCTAAAGAATCAAATTTTATAGTTAAAGAGGTGAAAGAGGTAGCCAAAGAGGCAGATATTATTCAAATTCTTGTTCCTGATGAATCCCAGGGAGAGTTATATAAAAAGGACATCTCTCCCTATTTAAAAAAAGGGAAGACTTTAGGCTTCTCACATGGATTTAATATCCATTTTAACCAGATTGTTCCTCCTCCAGACGTGGATGTATTTATGGTAGCCCCTAAAGGCCCAGGTTCATTACTAAGAAAAATGTACGTAGATAAAAAGGGGGTCCCCTGTCTGATTGCTATTCAACAAAATGCCAGTGGTTTAGCAAAAAACATGGCCTTAGCTTATGCTAAAGGAATTGGGGGAACCAGAGCAGGAGTGATAGAAACAAGTTTTAAAGAAGAAACAGAGACAGATTTATTTGGAGAACAGGTAGTTCTCTGTGGAGGAGTTACTGCCTTAATTAAAGCTGGTTTTGAGGTCTTAGTAGAAGCAGGCTATCAACCAGAAATGGCTTATTTTGAATGTTTAAACGAGTTAAAACTTATTGTTGACCTTATATATGAAGGTGGCTTTAGTAAAATGAGGTCCGATATTAGTAATACAGCAGAATACGGAGATCTTACACGTGGCCCCAGAATTATAACAGAAAAAACAAAAGAAGAAATGAGGAAAATATTAAAAGAAATTCAATCAGGTGAATTTGCTCGAGAATGGGTCCTGGAAAACAAAAGCAATAGAGTTGTCTTTAATGCTTTAGCTAAAAAGGACAAGGAACATTTAATAGAAAAGGTAGGCCAAAATTTAAGAAAAATGATGAGCTGGATTAAAGAAGAACAAAATTGATAAAACATACAATTTCCGTAGAAGTAGAGAATCGATTTGGAATATTAGCTCGAATTTCATCTCTATTTAGTGCGAGAGGATTTAATATAGATAGTTTGACTGTAGGAGAAACAGAGGACCCTACTATTTCTCATATAATTATGGTTGTCCCTGGAGATGATCAAATTATTGAACAGGTAATCAAACAACTACGTAAACTGATAGATGTAATTAAAGTAGTCGATTTAACAGGAAAAAACATTATAGAGAGAGAACTAATTCTGGTGAAAGTATCTGCTAAAAAAGTGGATAGAGCTGAAATTATGCGTATAACAGACATTTTTCGAGCAAAAATAGTAGATTTTCATCCTCTTGCCTTTACTATAGAGGCAACAGGAGCAGAGAATAAAATAAAAGCTCTCTTGAGATTACTAAAACCATTTGGAATCAAAAAATTAATACGCACAGGAAAAATCGCTATTCCTCGAGAGGAGAAATAAAACCTAAACTAAAGGGAGAAAATTGGAAAGAACTCTTATTTTAATTAAACCTGATGGAGTATGTAAATCTTTAATTGGTAGAATAATAGAAAGGTTAGAAAAAGAAGGATTAAAAATAGTAGGATTAAAAATGATCTCCTTAAGCAAGGAGAAAGCAGAAGAACTCTATCTTCCCCATAAGGATAAACATTTTTTCCAGGGATTGATTGATTTTATGATTAGTGCTCCTTGTGTAGCCTTAATAGCAGAGGGGAAAGGGGCAATAAAACGGGTAAGAGAGATCATAGGAGAAACTAAACCAGAAGAGGCTCGGCCAGGAACAATTAGAAATAGATACGCCTTTGACGGGAGAAGAAATATTATCCATAGTTCAGATTGTCTTCTCTCTGCCCAACAAGAGATTAGCTGCCTCTTTAAACTAGAGGAGATTTACTCATATGAAAAAAACGATTGGTTAAAAAACGGAGGAGACAAAAATTAATGCCTAAAATTAAGCCATTTAGAGGAATTGTTTACAATCAAGAAAAGGTAGAAAATTTAGAAAAGGTAACTGCTCCCCCTTATGATGTTATCTCTAAAAAAGAACAAGAAATCTATTATAATTACCATCCTTATAATATAGTCCGTGTCATATTAGGGAAAGATTTGCCATCAGATAATTATAAAGAGAATAAATATACTCGCGCAGCAAAAACATTTAGAAATTGGCTTTCTTCTAATATACTAAAAGAAGAGGAAGATGCAGCAATTTATGTCTACACTCAAGAGTATTCTCTTGGGGAGAAAAGAAAAAAAAGGAAAGGATTCTTGGCTTTAATGAAGTTAGAAGAATTTGGGGAAGGAAAAGTATTTCCTCATGAAAAGACTTTTCCTAAACCTAAGGAAGACCGCTTAAGACTTCTTCGAGCCTGTAGAGCAAATTTGAGTCCTATATTTTCTCTTTATTCAGACCATTCCTTTACTATAGATGAATATCTAGAGGAAAATAAACCTTTTATAAAGCTTACTGATAAAAGTGGAGTTTACCATGAATTAGGAAGAATAAAAGATAATAATGTAATTAAAAAAATAGCGGAAGAAATGAACAATAAAAGAGTATTCATTGCCGATGGTCATCATCGTTACCTTACTGCTCTTAAGTTTTCCAAAGATGAAGGAAAAAGATTTTCAGAAGAAAATGAGAATTTTGTAATGGTTTACTTTTCTAATATGGAGCAAGAGAGTATGACTATCCTTCCTACACATAGGCTAATAAATTTTGTTCCCGAAAAAAAAGAAGAACTTAAAGAGAAGTTAAAAGAGTTCTTTTCTATAAAGATAATTAGATTTTCCCCGAAAACTAAAGATAAAAAAATGAAGGAAATGCTAAATGAGATAAATAAAAATAGACAAAATTACCCAATGATGGGTATGTATTGCAAAGAAGAGAAGTATTATCTATTAACTTTAAAAGAAAGATACAAAACTTTAGAATGGGAAGCGGATACAGCTATCCTGGATAAAATAATAAAGAAGCTCCTGGGAAAGGAAAATTTAAAAAAAGAAGAAGAGATAGAATTTATAAGAGACGAGAAGAAAGTAATATATCTTATTGATAAAGGAAAATATCAAATGGCTTTCTTTGTTAAACCCACTTCTTTAGAGCAGGTAAAAAAAATTTCTCTTACAGGAAAAGTAATGCCTCCTAAAAGCACTTACTTCTATCCTAAACTTCTAACTGGCTTGGTAATGAGGGATTTAAGGAAATGAATTCTTCCAGAGAATGGTTACTTTTAAGTAAACTTCCTCTGCTCAATTCAAAAAAATGCCGTCAAATAGTGGAGTATTTCGGGTCACCTAAAAAAGTTTTTTCTGCTTCATTTAATGATATAATGAAAGTTCCTGGATTAGACAAAGAGACAGCTTTATCTATAATGCAAGCAAAAAAAATGAATATAGAAAAAGAGATAGCAGAATTACACAAAATAGATGTAAATATAGTCGGTTTCCAAGACTCTCTTTATCCTCCCAACCTGCTTACTATTTTCGTTCCTCCTTTCCTTCTTTATGTAAGAGGTAAATTAAAGAAAGAAGATGTAAATGCTGTTGCCATTGTAGGGACAAGAAGAGCTACTACATATGGAAAGCTAGCAGCTAGAAAGTTAGCTCGAGACTTAGCCAAAGAGGGAATTACTATTATTAGTGGGATGGCCAGAGGAATAGACACAGCAGCTCACTGGGGAGCATTAGAGGGAGGGGGAAGAACTATTGCCGTATTAGGATGTGGAGTGGATATAGTTTACCCTCCAGAAAATAAAAGACTAATGGAAGAGATAATTAAAAATGGAGCAGTAATTTCTGAGTTCCCTTTAAAAAGTGCTCCCGATGCTTTTCATTTTCCTCAACGCAATCGCATCATCAGCGGATTAAGCAAAGGAGTTGTTGTTGTTGAGGCCCCATTAAGAAGTGGAGCTTTAATTACAGTTAATTTTGCACTTGAGGAGGGAAGAGAAGTTTTTGCTGTTCCCGGAAATATATTCAGCCCTAATAGTCAAGGAACAAATCGCTTAATAAAAGAGGGAGCAAAATTAGTGGAAACCAAGGAAGATATATTGGAGGAATTGAACTTTCCTCTCATTCGTAAAGAAATAAATAAAGGAAATAATCCCTCTTTATCCTTGGAAGAAAGAAAAATGCTTGATCTCCTAAAAGATAAACCTCTTCATATTAATTCTATAATAAAGATTAGCAACCTTTCTGCTTCCGAGGTAGGAGGAAGTTTAATAAAGTTAGAAATAAAAGGATTAGTGAGAGAGCTTCCAGGAAAAATATTTGCAAGAGAGTAAAAATGCATAAGAATTTGGTTATTGTAGAGTCACCAGCAAAAGCAAAAACTATAAATAAATTTCTAGGAGACCATTTTATAGTAGAATCTTGCTATGGTCATATAAAAGATTTACCCAAAAAAGAATTAGGAGTAGATATAGAAAACGGATTTAAGCCTACTTATCAAATAATTCCGGGCAAAGAAAAAATTATAAAAAAATTAAAGAAACTGAGCAAAAATGCAGAGCAAATCTACTTATCTACAGATATGGATAGAGAAGGGGAAGCTATCGCCTGGCATTTATCCCAGGAATTAAAAGGTAAAAAAAGGGTAAGGATAACGTTTAATCAGATAACAAAAGAAGCTATTAAAAAAGCCATTCATAATCCTGGTAAGATAGATATCCATAAAGTAGAAGCGCAGCAAGGAAGAAGAGTGCTGGATAGATTGGTAGGATATAAAATTTCTCCTATTTTATGGGAAAAATTAAAACGAGGACTTTCTGCGGGAAGAGTACAATCAGTAGCTGTAAGAATAATTTGTGACCGAGAAAAGAAGATCGAAGAATTTATCCCTCAAGAATATTGGACATTTTCATCTAAATTTATTCTTAAAGGGAAAAGGATTCTCGAAGCAAAATTAACTAAGATCGAAGGCAAAAAAACAGAGATAATCAATGAGAATGAGGCGGAGAAAGTTGTCCAAAAATTAATTAAAGAAAATTTTAGCGTTGTAAAAATAGAAGAGAAAACAAGGGAAAAATCCCCTGAGCCTCCTTTTACCACAAGCGGTCTTCAACAGGTAGGAGGTTATCATTTAAATTTTTCTGTAGCAAAAATTATGAAATTAGCTCAGGACCTTTATGAAGGACAAAACATAGGGAATGAGGAGAGGGTAGGTTTAATCACTTATATGCGCACAGATTCTTTTCATATAGCTAAAGAGGCAGAATCTGAAGCAAGAGATTATATAGGCAAGGAGATAGGAAAAGAGTTTTTACCTAAAAAAAAACCTCGATATAGAAACAAAAAATCGAGCCAGGATGCTCATGAAGCCATAAGACCTACCAGTGTTTGGAGAACTCCTGAAAAGATAAAGAAATATCTATCTAATGACCATTTTAAACTGTACAATTTAATCTGGAAAAGATTTATAGCTTCTCAGATGGAAAAAGCCATTTTAAAAACAGTAACTATGGATATTCAAGGAGGCAAGTACCTCTTTCAGGCGGAAGGGAAAAGGATTGATTTCCCCGGGTTCACATTGATATATAAGGAAAAGAGGGAGAAAGAAAAAATTCTTCCTCCTCTTGTTGAAGGAACAAAAATAAGACTTAAAGAGGTTATTTTAGCGCAACATTTTACCCAGTCTCCTCCTCATTATACGGAGTCCTCTTTAGTAAAAACCCTGGAAGAAAAGAATATAGGAAGACCAAGCACCTACGCTCCTATTATTTCTACAATTAAAGCAAGAGAATATGTAAAATGGGATAAGGGTAAACTAATTCCTACACTTTTAGCAAAAGTTGTAAATAAACTTTTAATGGAGAACTTCTCTGCTATTTTGGATATTAAATTTACTGCTAAAATGGAAGAGAATTTAGATGCAGTTGAGCAAGATAAGAAGAAATGGACAAGCTTAATAGATGAATTTTACAAATACTTTGAGCAAGACTTAAAGACTGCCGAAAAAAAAATGAGGAATATAAAAAAAGAAGGGATACCAATAGGAGAAATTAAATGTAAAACATGCGGGAAAAATATGGTTCTCAAATTTGGCCGCTATGGTGAATTTCTTGCTTGTTCTGACTATCCTAACTGTAAAAACACAGAGCCACTTCCCAGAAGAGTAATAATGAAGTGCCCTTATCCCGATTGTGATGGAGAAATAGTAGAAAAAGTATCTAAAAAAAATGGCAGGTTATTTTATGGCTGCACTAAGTTTCCCCAATGCAAGTTTATCTCTTCAGAGGAACCCATAGAAATAAAGTGTCCTCACTGTGGGAATCCTTATTTAATTAAAATAAAAGGCAAACTAAAATGTCCTGTCTGTAATGAAAAATTTGAAGATTCTATAATTAAAGAAAAAAAAGTAGAAGGGATAGTTTATAAAATTGTAAAGAAAAAAACGGATGGAAGTAAACTGGATAAAAAAATTTACTCAATATCTTAAGGAAGAGAAAAATCTTTCTTTAAATACAGTTAAAAGTTATAATAGTGATATTAAAGGTTTTTTTCTTTATAGCAAAAGTAGAGATGTAAAAGATATAAGAAAGATAGATTACCATTTTATAAGAGAATATCTCTATTTTCTAAAAGAGCAACGATTAAAAAAATCTACCTTGACTCGAAAAGTAGCTGTTCTACGCTCTTTTTCCCGTTACCTTTATTTAAAGAGATACACCCCCTGTTTTTCTTTAGCTGCTCTGCGAGGACCAAAACTGGGAAAAAAGATACCTTCATTTTTGGAAGAGGAGGAGATAGAAAAACTTTTAAGTTCAATAAAAGGAAACGACTTCTTTCATTGCCGTGATAAAGCTATTCTGGAAGTACTTTATGCTACAGGAATGAGAGTGAATGAATTAACGGGTTTAAATATAGACGAGGTAGATTTAGAGGAAAAAGCAGTTAAGGTAAAGGGTAAAGGCAACAAAGAGAGAATGATTCCATTAGGAAGTTATGCCATAAAAGCATTAAATCTTTATTTAGAAAAAAGGAAAGAGAAGAAGAAAAGCAAAATAAAAGCTCTTTTCCTAAATAGATTTGGAGAAAGATTGTCCGATAGAGCTGTCCGAAAAAAACTAAACAAGTATTTAGATTCAGCTAATATTAGTAAATCAGCCAGTCCTCATACATTGCGTCATTCCTTTGCTACGCATCTTTTAAATAGAGGAGCTGACCTTCGTTCTGTGCAAGAGTTATTAGGGCATGAAAGGCTTTCTACTACTCAAATATACACTCATATAACCCCAAAAAGGTTGAAAGAAGTTTATCAAAAAACGCATCCAAGAGCGTAACCCAGGAGGTAGCCGCAACTTTTAAGTTGCGTAAATGAGACGCAGACTAAAGCCTGCGGCCACCAATTACAAGAAGAGACAAAATATTTTAATATTACTTAAAAATTTAAGGGGAAAAAATTATGTTTCGCTCTACAACTATTTTAGCAGTAAGGGATAAAAATAGAGTAGCCATTGGAGGAGATGGGCAGGTAACTTTTGAAAATATGATTATGAAGCATAAAGCACAAAAAATAAGGAAACTTTACAAGGGAAGAGTTTTGGCTGGATTTGCAGGAGCAGTTGCTGATGCTCTTACTCTTTTTGAAAAATTTGAAAAAAAGATTGAGCAATATCAAGGAAATCTTTCTCGGGCTACCTTAGAATTGGCTAAAGATTGGAGACAGGACAAAATATTACGTAAATTAGAAGCCCTGATGATTATAGCTGATAAGGAAAAATCTTTATTGATATCAGGGAGTGGAGATGTAATAGAGCCTGACGATCAAGTAATAGCTATCGGTTCAGGAGCAGGATATGCCCAGGCTGCTGCCCAGGCATTAACTAATCATACCAACTATCCTCCTAAGAAAATTGTGGAAATAGCTATGCATATAGCCGCTTCCCTTTGCATCTACACAAATGACCAAATTATTATTGAGGAATTATAATGAGAGAAGAATATCTTACTCCTTCAAATATCGTAAGAGAATTAAACAAATATATTATAGGACAAGACAATGCTAAACGTGCTGTAGCTATTGCCTTGCGTAACAGATGGCGAAGGCAAAAACTCTCTCCTGAACTCCGAGATGAGGTAGCCCCTAAAAATATTATTATGATTGGCCCTACAGGGGTGGGGAAAACAGAAATTGCTCGTCGGTTAGCTCAGTTAGCTCAAGCCCCTTTCATAAAAGTAGAAGCGAGTAAATATACTGAGGTAGGTTATGTAGGCAGAGATGTAGAATCTATGATTAGAGATTTAACTAATATAGCAATGCATCAAGTAAAAGTGGAAATGATGAAAAAAGTAAGAAAAAAAGCAAAAAAATTAGCAGAAGAGAGGCTTTTGGATATCATTCTTCCTCTTCCGCAGGAAATTTTAACTTCTCAGGAAAAAGGGACAGAGGAAGATGAAAGAGCAGAAAGAGCAAGAAGAACGAGAGAAAAACTAAGAAAAAAACTAAAGAATAAAGAATTGGAAGATAGAGTAATTGAGATAAAAACAGTAGACAAATCTACTCCTATGGTAGAGATATTCAGCACTGCAGGGGTAGAGCAGATGGGAATGAACTTTCAGGATTTATTAGGAGATATGATGCCTAAACGCCCGATAGAAAGAAAACTTCCCTTAAAAGAGGCTCGTCGGATTATTACTGAAGAGGAGGCTCAAAAATTGATTGATAAGGATAAAGTTATTGAAGAAGCTATTAAACGCATAGAGAACTCAGGAATAGTATTTGTCGATGAGATAGATAAAATTGCAGGAAGAGGAGAGATGGATAAAGCAGATATTTCAAGGGAGGGAGTGCAAAGAGACCTTTTACCTATTGTGGAGGGAACAACAGTAAACACTCGCTATGGAGCTGTCAAGACCGATCATATCCTCTTTATAGCTGCGGGAGCTTTCCACTCTGTTTCCCCCTCTGATTTAATCCCTGAATTTCAGGGAAGATTCCCTATCCGCGTAGAGCTAAATAGACTCACAAAAGAAGACTTTACTAAAATTTTAACCGAGCCTAAGAATGCTTTAATAAAGCAGTATCAAGCTCTCCTGGAGACAGAAAATATAAAATTAATTTTTGAACAGGAAGCTATTAATGAGATCTCCTCTTTTGCTTCCCTGGTTAATGAGAGAACAGAGGATATTGGAGCAAGAAGACTGTATACCATTATGGAAAAGCTCTTAGAGGATATTTCCTTTAAAGCTCCTGATACTTCCAATAAATCTTTCACTATCACCACCGATTATGTAAAAGAAAGATTAAAGGATATAGTGGAAAGCGTCGACCTTTCTCGGTATATTCTCTAAAGTAAAGGGGTCAGGTCTTGCAATCACACAATATCAACTTTCTCAAACTCAATACAACTTTTGTATTGTTCTTTTTGTTGAGCCATTCATTCAGACAAGTTTCTTTAAATCTTCAACAGTAATTCCTACCTTTTTTAATATTGAATTCAATGTCCCTTTCTTGAGTTCTTTATGATTGGGAATTACTACCGAGATGTTTCTTTCAAGGTTATGAAAAAGATATGACTTCCTCGTTGATGGTCTACCACAAATCCAAGTCGGTGAAACGCTTTAACAACTTCACGTCCAAAGAAGACCTCGCTCACAGGCTAACCTCTACTTCTTTAGCAATAACCCCTGGCTTAGTTTTAATTTCGTTAACCTTTTCCATGCCTTCTAAATAGCAAAGCATTGCCT
>JAGGXI010000087.1 GCA_021163155.1 Candidatus Aerophobota bacterium | reverse complement strand
CTATAATATCAAATATTATGCAATGATAAAGGTGAATAGGCAGATTGTATAATGTCTGCCGCCCTACTTTGTTTAATAAAGATTTAGTGGGGTACCAAAATCTATTATACACCAGGAGGTGAAAAAAATGAGAAGTAAAAAACTGTTGCTTATCTTTATTCTTTCACTGTTTGCTTTGATGTGGACATTCGGTGGGAGTGCTCTGTGGGCTCAGGGGAAGAAGGTATACATTGATGGTATAGACCCGGATTATCCTCCTTTTTCTTATATTGATAAAGAGGGTAACCCTGCAGGATTCGATGTGGAGGCTGTAAAGTGGATTGGTAAAGAGATGGGGTTTGAGGTGAAAGTTCAACCCACAGCATGGGATGCGATAATTCCCAGCTTAAAATCGGGGAAAATTGACCTTATCGCTTCAGGAATGACAATAACAGAGGAGAGAAAAAAAGTAGTAGATTTTACAATTCCTTATTGGGAGATAAACCAAGCTGTTGCAGTTCGTAAGGATTCTAACCTCGACATCATTAGTGCTTTAACTGGAAAATATATAGTGGGAACTCAGAGAGGATGCACAGCAGCAATGTGGATTGAGGACAATCTAGTGAAAAAAGGTATAATTGGAAAAGATAAGTTAAAACTATACGAAGGCTTTTCTTTAGCAGTAAAGGATTTGTTAAACGGAAGAACAGATTCGGCTATGATGGATGATGTTATGGTGAAGGATGCGATAAAAGGGAAACCACTTAAAATCATCGGCATAATCAAAACAGGAGAACTTTACGGATATGCTGTCAGAAAAGAAGATAAAGAATTTAAAGAGACGCTAAATGAGGGATTGAGAAGATTAATGAAATCACCCAAATGGGATGAACTCATATCTAAGTATATGATTAAATAAAAAGTGGGGATGGAGGAACGTAAAGTTTTTATTCTTTGCGTTTCTCCATCTAAAATTAAAAGGCAAAAGATAAAGATGATGGAAGATCTTGTAATGATTTATGGGGCTCTTCCTTATTTACTTAAGGGTTCTATAGTAACAATTGAGCTTGTATCAGGAGCTCTGGGCTTAGGACTTATTATGGGCATTCCTATGTCTGCAGGGCAGGTCTATGGCAGTAAACCTATCTCTAAAATAATCTCTTTTTATGTCTGGTTTTTTCGAGGACTTCCTGTTTTAGTGCTCCTTTTTCTCTTTTACTTTGGACTATTCCCTCTCCTAAAAATCAATTTATCAGCTTTTACTACCGCTGTTCTTGTTTTAGGTCTTCGGAGTACTGCTTATCAATCCCAGATCTTCCGAGGAAGCATCCAATCACTTAGAAAGGAGCAAATGTTGGCTGCTCGTTCCATAGGAATGAGTAGATTTAAAGCAGTCATATATATTATTCTACCCCAGGCTTTAAGAATGTCTATTCCAGGGTGGTCAAATGAATATTCAATTATCTTAAAGGACTCTGCTATTACTTACGCTTTAGGAGTGATGGAGATACTAACCAGAGGAAATTTTATTGCTACTCGAACTTATAAGCCTATGCCTGTTTTTCTTACCTGCGCTGTAATTTTCCTTATTTTAACCTATGGAGGGGTAAAGCTTCTCGATCTTCTGGAAAAAAAGGTGAGAATACCTGGTTACGGAGAAAGAAGAGGAGAGATATAAAAGGATGTCTGAAGATAAAAATATAACATTAGAAGAGAAGATAAAGGCTATTATTGATTCTCCAGAAATAAAATCAGGAGAAAAAAATGGGTGAGCTCTATTTTATCTGGGATACTGCTTTACCTTTTTTATTAGAGGGAACAATGGTTACTCTTAAATTAATAGTCCTATCTATCCCCCCTGCGTTGGTTATAGGAATTTTAATGGCTGTAGGACGAGTATATGGAAATAAATTTATCTCTCTGTTGTGTACTGGTTATGTAGCTCTCTTCAGAGGTACTCCTTTATTAGTGCAACTTTTCATTATCTATTACGGGCTCCCTTCTCTGGGCATCTTCTTTTCTCCCTTTACAGCAGCAGTCATAGGATTTGCACTTTGCAGCGGTGCTTATCATTCAGAATATATTAGAGGAGCTATCCAATCAATAAAAAGTGGCCAGATGATGGCTGCCAAGTCTTTAGGGATGAGTAAATTTAAAGCAATTTTGTATATTATCCTTCCTCAGGCTTTAAGGAGGGCTATCCCTGGTTGCTCTAATGAAATCATCTACCTGGTAAAGTATTCTTCTTTAGCTTTTATGGTTACCTGCATAGAGCTAACAGGTGCAGGAAAAATTGTTGCAAGCCGTTACTTTAAATATACGGAAGTCTTTCTTGTTGTAGGAGCAATCTATCTATTAATGGTTTCTGTAGTTACCAAATTCCTTAATAGCTTAGAGAAAAAAGTGGAAATTCCCGGATCAGAAATGAGAAAATAGATGAATAATAGAAAGGAAGGAATAAAAAATGAAAAAAGAAAAGAGTTTAATACGAGAAGAAATATTATCTATAAAACCTTATATCCCTGGTAAACCAATTGAAGAGGTAAAACGAGAATTAGGTTTAAAAGAGGTTATAAAGTTAGCTTCTAATGAGACTTCTATTGGCCCTTCGCCTTTAGCTGTAGAAGCAATAAAAAAGGAAGCAGATAACGTTAATCTTTATCCTGATGGCTCAAGCAGAATCTTAAGAGAAAAGTTAGCTCAAAAATTAAAACTTGATAAAGAGATGATAATTATCGCCAATGGTGGAGATAACATCATTAAACTTACGGGAATGGCTTTCATTAATAAGGATGATGAGGTGATTATGGGAGAGATTACTTTCCCCGTTTATGAAAGTGTAGTTAAAATTATGGGAGGGAAGATAATACCTGTAAAACTTAAAGATTATACTTATGATCTGGAAAGTATCATCCAAAGAGTAAATAAAAGAACAAAACTAATTGTTGTATGCAATCCCAACAACCCTACAGGAACAATAGTTACTAAAGAGGCAGTGGATAAATTTATGAGAAATGTTCCTGAAGATGTAATCGTGGTTTTTGATGAGGCTTATTGCGATTATGTTGAAGATGATAATTATCCAGATAGTTTATCTTATGTTCGAGAGGGAAAGAACGTAATTGTTTTACGCACCTTCTCCAAAATAGCTGGATTAGCAGGAATTAGAGTAGGCTATGCCATAGCAAAACAAGAGCTAATTGGCTATCTTAGGAGAGTAGTGGATATTTTCTCTGTAAACCGATTGGCTCAAGTGGCAGCTTTAGCTTCTTTGGATGATGAGGAACACAAAAGGAAAGTTTTAAGGTTGAATAAGGAAGGAAAGGGGTATTTATATAAGGAACTAAAAAAGTTAGGGCTATTTTATGTTCCTACAGAGACTAATTTCATTTTTATTGATTTAAAAAAAGATACAAAAGTTATCTTTGAAGAATTATTAAAAAAAGGAATAATTATTCGACCAGGAGTAACCTGGGGTTGCCCAGATTTCATTAGGGTTACTATAGGAACTCCTTATGAGAATAAAAAGTTTATTCAAGCTCTTAAAGAGGTAATAAGCATTTAATATTTAGGATGCACTAAGTGAAGATTCGGCAAACTGTTAAAGCTCTCTCTGGGTAGGGGAGGCTTTAGCTTCCCAATAGACTCTGACTCTTGTTTTGCAAAGGGCGACTGAAGTCGCCCCTACTCATTAAACAGTCAATTAGCCCCAGGTTTATTTGTATTGCTACAATTGGACAGGCTGAATAGTTACGATTATTTTTGACAGCTAGCTTTTGCAGGGAAATCCTTTTATAAAGTAGGGAACGGTCGCGACCGTTCCCTACCTCAATAAATGTGGAATCTGTGATTTTGAAATTAATCTTTCTCTTCTTTACATAGATCGTTATTAATGCAAATACTACGGATTTCAAGATATTCTAAAAATCCAGTAGTTGCCAAATGGCATTAAAGTTGGTTGACAATACTTAATTAATTTAATAGGAGGTAAAGAATGGTAGAGTTTGATTATATAGCTCCTAAAACAATGGATGAAGTTTTAGAGGTTATAGGTAAACCGGAAAGAAAAAATTCTCTTTTAGCCGGAGGAACCAATTTAATAGTAAATTTGCGGGCTAATAAAATAAAACCGGAGATAGTGGTGGATATAAGCAGATTGGCAGATTTTAGTTACATTCGTAAAGATGGAGAAAAAATAAAAATTGGCTCCTTAACTAATATTAGTGAGTTCACTACCTCTGAATTGTTGAATCATCAGGCAAAAATATTAAGAGAATCATCTATTCAATTTGCTAATCCTCTTATCCGTAACAAGGCTACCATAGGAGGAAACTTAGCTGATGCCTCTCCTGCAGCTGATGCTGCTATCCCTCTTATTGCTCTTGGAGCTAAAGTCGAAACTATTGATAGTAATCATAAAAAACGAGAGATTCCTATAGAAGAGTTATTTTTAGCTCCTAACAAGACACTGCTTAAAAAGGATGAGGTAATTACAGAAATAGAGATTCCCTCATTAAATGGTAATAATGGCAATTTAAAAAGTGCTTATGAAAAGCTTGGCCTACGTAATGCTATGGCTATATCTATTGTAAGTGTAGCTATTGTGTTAAAATTAAAAGATGGAAAGTATATTGATGATGCAAAGGTTGCTCTGGGGTCGATTGCTCCTAAACCTATCAGAGCTCGAAATGTAGAGAATGTTCTCAAAGAAGAGACTCTTAGTCAATCTTTAATAGAGAAAAGCGCTGAGGTTGTATTGGATGATATTAACCCTATCACTGATGTTCGAGCATCAGCTGATTATCGCCGTATGATGAGTAAGGCACTGATTAAAAATGCTTTAAATAAAATAATGTTAGGAGGCTAAAATTATGAAGAAATACACTCTCCATATGGTTGTTAATGGTGAAGAGATTTCCATAGAAACAAAACCTAATGCTACCCTTTTAGAGGTATTACGAGATGAGCTCAATTTGATGGAGGTAAAAGAGGGATGCGGACAAGGAGATTGTGGAGCCTGTGCAGTCATCCTCGATGGAAAAGCAGTTAACTCCTGTTTAACTTTAGCTATGCAGGCAGAGGGAAGAGAAATTACTACTCTTAGCGGTTTAAATAAGAATGGAAAAATTCACCCCTTGCAGAAAAGCTTTGTTTCTCATGGAGCTATCCAATGCGGATTTTGCACCCCTGGAATGATAATGTCAGCTAAAGCTCTATTAGATAAAAATCCACATCCTACAAGAGATGAAATTAAAATAGCTATTTCAGGAAACCTTTGTCGATGTACAGGTTATAAAAAGATTATAGAAGCCATAGAAGCGGTAACTAAAGGGAAAGAAGAAAAGGAGGGGGAAAATGTCCGAGCTTAAACTTATAGGTAAACCTGCTCAACGTTATGATGCAAGAGATAAAGCATTAGGAATCACCAAATATGGAGCCGATTTTGTTATGCCTGGCATGCTTCATGCTAAAGTTTTACGAAGTAAGTATCCTTCGGCTAAAATATTATCTATTAATACTCATGAAGCAGAAAGATTACCAGGTGTTAAAGCGATTATCACTGCTAAAGATGTTCCCTATAATGAGCGTGCTTCCAATGTTGTAGGTCAAACTACAGAAATAGGAGCTATCCAAGCTATACAGCCTGTATTAGCCAAAGATAGAGTAAGATTTTTAGGAGAGCCTATAGCTTTAATTGCTGCAGAGAGCTTAGAAATTGCAGAAAAAGCAACAAATTTGATAAAAGTAGATTACGAGAAACTACCAGTAGTGTCTGACCCGATTGAAGCAATGAAACCATCCTCCCCTCTTGTCCATGAAGGAAGTAACATTTTAGCTAAGTGGAAGATAGCTAAAGGAGATATAGAAAAAGGTTTTAAGGAATCTGATGTCATAGTAGAGAATACTTACTATACTCAATTTCAAGACCATGCCTATATGGAGCTTGAAGGAGGAGTAGCCTGGATTGATAATGACGAAGTAATTAACATTCGTCTTACCACCCAGGTCATTGAGCATTATCGAGATGTGGCTAAAGTTTTAGGAGTTCCTGAAAGCAAGATAAGAGTTATAGGAACCTTTATTGGAGGAGGGTTTGGAGGAAAAGAAGATGTAACCGTGGAAACCTTTTTAGCTTTGCTTGTCCAGAAAACAAAGAAACCAGTAAAACTTATCTACACTAGAGAAGAGTCTATTCTTGCCCATGATAAAAGGCATCCTTTTGTTATGAAGTATAAAACAGGAGCAAAAAAAAATGGGAAGCTTGTTGCCCTGAAAGCAGAATTAGTTTCCGATGCTGGTGCTTATGCTTACTTAAGTCCCTGGGTTCTGCTTTATGCTACAGTGCATGCCAGTGGACCCTATGATATTCCCAATATAAAAGTTGACTCTAAGACCGTTTATACTAACAATATTTTTACAAGTGCTTTTCGTTGTTTTGGAGGAACACAGGTCTGTTTTGCTTACGAATCGCAAATGGATGAGTTAGCGCATAAACTTGGTATGGATTCTCTTAAAATTAGGGAAATAAATTATATAAAAAGAGGAGAAAAATTACCTGCTGGTCAGCGTATAGAAAGCACAGTTGCTTTAACAGAAACAGCTTCAAGGGCTTGGAAAGCTTTAGAAAAACCTAATAAAAGTAAAAAAGGAAAGAGAATTGGTCGAGGTTTTGCTTCCATGATGCAAAGCTACGGACGATTAACAATGCTTCATGATTCCTCTCATGCCTGGGTAGGAATAGAAATGGACGGAAGTTTAATAATCAGAACTGGGGTTCCAGATTTAGGCGGAGGGCAAGGCTCATCTTTAGTGCAAATTGCTTCTGAAATTCTTGGAATACCTGGCGAAGACATTTCCATTCACCTTACTGATTCCTCTTTAACTCCTTTAGCAGGAACTACTACTGCTACAAGACAGCTTTATATGTCCGGTAACGCTGTCCTTCAAGCTTCAAGAAATTTAAGGAATATGATCTTAAGTAGAGCATCTCAAATGCTTAATGTTTCAAAGGAAGAGCTTGATTTAACAGATAAAAAGGTTATAGTAAAAAAAGGGAAGAAAGAAATACCTCTGGTAGACGTAGTTAAAGAGATGGCTGCCGATGGTCTTCCTCGAAATAGTTTTGCTATGTTTAATGCTCCTTTCTCTAAGCCTCTGAATTCTGAAATGGAGCAGTACGAGAGAGTATTTCCTGATTTTACCTTCGGCACTCAAGCAGCTGAGGTAGAAATAGATGAAGAGACAGGAAAAATAAAAGTTACCCAACTCGTATCTTCTTATGATGTAGGTAGAGTCGTTAATAGAAATAGCGTAGAAGGTCAAATGGAAGGGGGAGCTGTTATGGGTATTGGATACGCCCTTTTAGAGGATATAAAATCAGAAAAGGGAATAATTCAAGCTAAAAACCTGGCTCAATATTTAATTCCTACTTCTTTGGATGTTCCTGAGGTTAAAACGATAATCTTGGAGTCAAAAACAGGATTAGGGCCCTTTGGAGCTAAAGGAATAGGGGAACCTTCTATGACTCCTACAGCAGCAGCAATTGCCAATGCTATTTATGATGCTACAGGAATTCGTTTTACCAGTTTGCCTATTACTCCAGAAAAGATTATTATGGCTCTTAAGAAAAAGGAATAAAGAAAAGAGAGAGGAGGAGCGGAAAAAGTTCTGCTGGGTGAGGGTGATGATTGGGTTAAGGTGAAGGTAACCCAGCCTTCCAATAGACTTTAGCTCTTGTTTTGCAAAGGGCGACTGAAGTCGCCCCTACCAAAAAAAGAAAAATATTTTCTGCTCCTAAAAAGCTTTAAAAAATTTAATTTTCAAGAAGATTATACTCAGAACAATATTCCAGAATAAGATTGGCAATCATTATTCAAATTGCCGAATTTGGGTTAAATAATTGAAAAATTTTAGCTGTTCCCTGGTTGACAGCTTCCTTTAAAATTTTTCTATTTTTTGTTATTCTTTTAATTTTAAGAGATTCTTCCGGAAAAACAGTTATAATATTTACTTTTTTCTTTTTGTATTTTTTGTTACCCATAATAATCTGCAATTGCTCTCGATGTATTCTATCTCTATTTATATAAACCGCATAAAAATTTTTACTATGCCTCTGCATCATTGGTTTTATAAAGCATCTATTAAGAATTCCCCTCGAGCTGGCAGGCTTATAACTTTTTGGCCTCGTTAAAACAACCAAAATGTCTGTACACCCATTATCAATAGCTTCTTTAATCGGGATAGGACAGGATACGCCCCCATCAAGATAATCGACGCCTTGAATATTAATAGGGATATCATAGGCAAGTGGCATAGCAGCAGTTGCTTCAAGAATCTTCAAAAGGTCGGTATTTTTAAAATTTCCTTTCCTAAAAATTACAGCTTTTCCTGAAGAAACCTCGGTTAACATAATATTAAAAACAGTAGAAGAATTTAAGAGTCTTTTTGTATTTAGAGGCTTCACCTTTACAATAATATTCATTAAAAAATCTATATCCACAATCTTTTTAAAGCGAAAGAAATTAATAAAGTGTTTATTGTTGATATTTTGATAATAGATAGTAGCCCCATAGGGTGCTTGTCCAGAAAGAAAATAAGCACCATTTAAAGCTCCAGCAGAGACACCGTAAAACTCGTCAAATCCCTCACTATATCCTAACTCCTGTAGAGCACAGCAAACACCGGCTCCAAATATGCCACGCATACCTCCTCCTTGAAGGACCAATGCTGTCTTTAAATCAGATTCTACCTTTCTCTTTCTCTCCTGATAGCGTCTTTTAATATTGTTAAGCGCTTTAACAGGATTAACTCCATCATAATTTTTCTGTTCTACATTTGCCAATTTCATTACCACCAAGATTTAATTTACGTAACAGAAGATTTATGGAAAAGTCAGAAATCTATATAAATCGATGTAATCAGAGAACTCTGGAAATTTTTCAGAGCTTTCTGACACTGATAGGTTAGACTTGACATTTATTTTTCCTTTTATATACTATTGTTAAATAAAAATGACAGCGGGGTGGAGCAGTCAGGAAGCTCGTCGGGCTCATAACCCGGAGGTCGTCGGTTCGAATCCGGCCCCCGCAACCAAAAGGCGGTGTAGCTCAAATGGTTAGAGCACACGGCTCATACCCGTGAGGTCCGGGGTTCGAATCCCTGCACCGCTACCAAAAATTACCATCCAAAATTATTCTTTATATCGAGTCACTGTAAATCGCTGTATTTCTAAATCTCTATTAGATATTTCCCACAAACCTGCTTTTTGTTTAGCAATTTCTATTTGTCGCTCAACCGTATCTACACCTTCTAAGTCTGGTAGTAATAACCCCTTTCGCCATCCTTTGCTTACAATCACGCCATACTTTTTAGGGTTTAAATCATCTTCTGAGTAAATTTGCTCAGGTTGGCTAAGAATATCTACCGATATATCTACATCCCTTAGCTCATCTTTCTCCATAGGTGGAAAACGTGGGTCTTGTGTAGCAGCACTAATAGCATTTTTAATAATCTCATAAACAACATTCTCTTTAGTAGGAAGGTAGGTTCCTATACAACCTCTTAACCTACCCCTTTTATGGAGAGAAACAAAAACTCCTGCTTTTTTTTGAAATTCTTTAGGAAATTCTGTAGGAGGAGAAATTTCCCTCTTTTCCCTCAAGTATACCCTTATAGCCTCTCTAGCTAAACGCGGAGGAAACTTTTCTTTATCCATAATGTTCTCCTGGAATTCCTTCATAGAGATTTCTGGAAAAGTCAAAAATCTCTCATAAAATCTTTGACATTACTATATTATCCCATTCCTGCCAAAGCCCTTAATCTTCTTACTCTCTCTTCAATGGGAGGATGAGTGCTAAAGATTCGGAAAAGGAAGCCTCCACGGAAAGGGTTGACAATAAAAAGATGAGAAGTAGAAGCATTACCTCTAAGGGGATTACTTCTCGCCGCTATTTCCAATTTTTCCAGAGCATTAGCTAACTCAAGTGGCTTTCCGCTAAGATAAGCTCCATTTTTGTCAGCTTGATACTCTCTTGTCCGAGAAATTGCTAATTGGATAATAGTAGCAGCTAAAGGGCCAAGAATAGAGAGAAGAATAATTCCTATCAAACCTATCCCTCCCCCTCTTTCATCATCTCCTACTCCCAGAAAAGCAATCCATCTTCCCCAATAGGCTATTGTCATAATAGCTCCAGCTAAAGTAGCAGCAATAGTAGCAATAAGAATATCTCTGTTTTTTATATGGGCAATCTCATGCGAGAGAACACCCTCCAACTCTCCTTCACTTAAAGTGCTTAAAATTCCATTGGTTACGGCTACACAAGCATGCTGGGGACTTCTTCCCGTGGCAAAAGCATTAGGAATCTTCAATGGAAGAATGTATACCTTCGGTTTAGGAATATTAGCTGCTTGAGATAGATTATTTATTAGCCGATGTAATCGTGGTTTCTCAGCTTCAGAGACTTCCTTGCCTCTATACATACTAATCACTATTCTGTCGCTAAACCAGAAACTTACAATATTCATTATCATAGCTATAAAGAAGGCAACTAAAGCTCCAGCAGGACCAGCAATTAAATATCCTATTAATATAAGAAGTAAAGTAAGAACAACAAGTAAAATAGTAGTTTTTAAATTATTCACCCTTATCTCCTAAAATAGCTCCCTCTTTAATGTGATATCCTTTTATGAAATCATAGCCAGATATAGAATTTCTGTTAGGGATTTGAACTTCCTTTACTAAAATGAAACCTTCTCCCCCTTTTACTAAAAATCCTTTCCCCTTACATATACGAACAATCTTACCCGACTGGGAATCTCTTTCTGAATCTTCTTCTACAGGTTCTGTCTGCCAAATTTTCATTCTTACCCTTTCCCCTCTTATTTTGACGAAGGTAAAAGCGCCATAATAAGGGTTTAGGCCTCTCACCAGGTTGTGAATTTCCATGGAAGATTTATTCCAATCAATTCTTGTATCCTCCTTTTTTATTCGGGGAGCATAAGTAGCTTCTCTTTCATCTTGAGTTATATACTTAACTGAACCATCCTTTATCATATTTATCGCTCTTATCAAAAGAGTCGCTCCTATCAAAGAAAACTTTGTTTCTAAACTTTTGATTGTATCAAATAAATCAATAGACAATTTCTGTTGAAGGATTATCTTCCCCTTATCTATCTCTTTTTCTATCTTATGAATAGTTATCCCTGTCTCTTTTTCACCATTAATTATTGCCCACGGAATAGGAGCAGGACCTCTATATTGAGGTAAAAGGGAAGGATGGACATTTAATACACAAATTTTAGGTATGGATAGGAATTCAGGAGAAAAAATTTTACCAAAAGCTACCACTACAATAATATCAGGCGCCTTATCTCTCATTTGGGAAATAAAAGAAAAAGAATTAATATCTTTGGGCTGATAGGTAACAATTTCTCTCTTTTTAGCCAATACCTTTACCGGTAAAGGTAAAATCTTTTTCCCTCTTCCCCGTTGGCAGTCAGGCTGAGTAACCACTCCTATTACCTGTTCTTTACCAATTAATCTTTCTAACAAAGGACAAGCACACTGAGGGGTCCCTATAAAAAGAATACGCAACTTTTTCCCTTACAATAATCCCTGCCCTTCAGGCATAAAAATTTTTGAGCCTATCTTCTATGGGGGTATCCTCTTAGATATATTATACTTCCTCTCTTTGAGGCTATGTATGCTATACCTAACGTTGGATTCCCGATGATAATGTGTTGACTCAAATTTTTTTTGCCTTCTGCCAGGGCAGGGAATCATTATTAATAGCTTTTTAACCTTGTGATTTTCAACATTTTTCTTCTTTGTCTTCTGATAGATTTAAGTCTTTTTTTCCGCTTTCTCTCCGTAGGCTTCTCGTATTCTTTATGTCTTTTAATCTCTGAAGTTAAACCTGATTGTTGACATTGTACTTTAAATCTTTTTAAAGCATGTGAAAAAGAATCACATCTTTCTACATCTATGGTTACCAACCTTTTTGCACCCCCTCTAACTTTAAGTAACTTTAGTTTAGCACATTTTTTAGATAAGTCAAGGATACGCATTCCTTCATCTATCTGTCTTTTTAGAGGAATCATTTGAATGAAGCATAGCTTTTCTCTTGCTGAGATTTAATCTTCCCAATTCATCTATTTCTACAAGTTTAACTTTTATAGCATCTCCTACTTTTACTACATCAGAAACATTCTTTACAAATTTATTACTCATCTCCGAGACATGAACTAAACCTTCTTTCCCTGGCATAATCTCTACAAATGCTCCAAAATCTGTAACTCGCTTTACCTTGCCTGAGTAAATTTTTCCTACCTCTGGTTCGGAAATTATCTGCTTAACCATCTGTAAAGCTTTTTCTGTTTTCTCTTCATCTGGAGAAGAAATGGTGACCTTACTCTCCACATCATCTATATTGATATCTGCACCGCTTTCCTTGATTATTCTCTTTATAATTCTTCCTCCTGGACCAATGAGTTCACCAATTTTATCAGGAAGAATAGAAACGATAGCAATATGAGGAGCATAGCTGGAAAGTTTACCCCGAGGCTCTTTTATAACCTTTTCCATCTCCTGTAATATATGGCTACGGGCTATTTTTGCTTTATTTAAAGCCTCTTTTAGTATATCAAAATCAATTTCGGAAATCTTGATATCTAATTGAATAGCAGTAATTCCTTCTTTTATTCCGGCAATTTTAAAATCCATATCTCCAAAGTGGTCTTCTAAACCCTGAATATCGGTCAAAATAACCACTTTTCCACCTTCTTTCACTAAACCCATAGCTACTCCTGCTACCGGATCAGAAATAGAAACCCCTGCATCCATTAAAGAAAGACTTCCTCCACAAACAGATGCCATAGACGAAGAACCATTAGATTCAAGAATATCTGAAACTAAACGAATGGTATAAGGAAAAGATTTATCATCAGGCAAAACAGGTAAAAGAGCCTTTTCTGCTAAAAATCCATGACCAATTTCTCTTCTTCCCGGCCCTCGTAAATATTTCACCTCACCGGTAGAAAAAGGAGGAAAATTATAATGAAACATAAATTTTTTAAAAACTTCCTCTTTTTGAAGTCCATCTATCCTTTGCTCATCAGCAGAAGTACCTAAGGTAGTTACTACCAGAGCTTGCGTTTCTCCTCTAGTAAAAATTGCTGAGCCATGGACTCGAGGAAGGACACCTACTTCACAACTAATAGGCCTTACTTCATCCATTCCTCTCTTATCCCATCTCTCCCCATCTTTTATAATTAACTCTCGCATCCTTTTTTTCAACATTTCCTCTAAAATATCTAAAATAGTATCTTTTTTATCTGTATATTCTGATAAAAATTTTTCCAGAACCTCTTCTTTTAAACACTTTACATAATTATCTTTCTCTTCTTTACTCCACTCTTTTTTGATTGCCTCAATTTTATCCTTCGCATAACTAGTAACTTTTTCTTTTAGTTCTTCTTCAATTTGATAAAGGGGAACTTCTTTCTCCTTCTTTTTAGCTTTAGAGATAAACTCCTCCTCTACCTCTATTAATTTAGTAATATAAGAATGGGCTTCTTTAAAACTCTGTATAACAACTTCTTCTTCAACTTTATTTGCTTCGCCCTCAACCATTACTATTCCTTCTTTGCTTCCTGCTATCACAAAGTTTAATTCACTCTGCTTTAACTCCTCATCGGTAGGATTAAATAAAAATTCCTCTCCTACTTTGCCTATTCTTACCCCTGCTATAGGTTTAACAAGAGAAAATCCAGAAATAGACAAGGCTGCCGCTGCTCCTATAATTGAGAGAGTACTAGGCCGGTTGGACTCTACAGCGGATAAAACAGTAGCTATTATCTGAACTTCATTTCTGAATCCTTCAGGAAAAAGAGGACGAATGGATCTATCTATTAATCGACTACATAAAATTTCCTCATCAGATGGTCTCCCCTCACGTTTGAAAAATCCTCCAGGAATTTTACCAACAGCATAGGCTTTCTCTCGATAATCTACAGTTAGAGGGAGGAAGCTGCTCTCTTTTGAAGTAAAAAGAGATATTACCGCAGTAACTAAAACTATAGTATCTTCATATTGAACCAATACAGCACCATCACTTTTTTTAGCTACTCTACCTGTTTCTAAAATTATTTTTTTACCTTTTATCTCTTTTTCTATTTTAATCATATTATATCCTTTCAAAAAAGTCTAATTTTATAAGAGAGGAAGTTTTTTAATTCTCTACAACAAAAATAAAAATTATCTTCGCAATTCTAATGTACTTATTAATTCTTTATATTTTTCCCTTTTTTCTCTTTTAAGATAATCAAGAAGTTTTCGTCGTCGGGCAACTAATTGAAGAAGCCCTCTTTTGCAACTCATATCCTTTTTAAAACGTTTAAGATGCTCAGTAAGGTTGTTTATTCTTTCACTGAGCACCCCTATTTGAATTTCGGATGACCCTGTATCATTCTTATGGCATCTAAACTTCTCAATCAACTCTCTTTTTTTATCTTTACTAATACTCATTAATCTCCTCCAGTTTCTTTATTAAGTTAGCATATTTTTTATATTTGTAAACCCTGTTAGAAAATCTTCTTTAATCCCGGATTCGGTAATTTGAATAAGGTTGCGGCTACCCTGCCTTACCGATCAAACTCGGCTGTAAATTTCCTTCTGAGCAGGGTGTTCACTGAGTACTTACAAAAATCATTCTCTTGTAGGTAAAGTAACAACTGTAGATAAAATCAAATCTTTTTGTTCTCGCTCATCATAAATTGTAAGAGTAATTCTTACCATTTGAGGTAGAACATCATCGGTAGTATTGTTCTCTGTACCCATTGTAGAATCCCAACTCTTACACCATCCACCATCACCGTTATATAAAAATTTTAAATTTACAACATTTGAAGCAATTATATCTGTTGCTCCATCTTTTTTAGAATCAGAATCTAAAAAGACTTTCATCCTTCTTTGCAAATTATTATTGTTTAAGTTATATTCTATTTCACATAAATCATACTCTCCTTTTTTCCCTATTTTATTTAAAGTAGAGATAAAGGAAAGCGTATTCTTATTTCCTTTCAATTTTAAATAAGGATTTCCTCTGCTGATAAAAGCTGTCTTTATCTCTCTGCTCATTATATCCAGGCAGACTCGGCCACTTTGGTGCATACGTATATGAGCATTTCCTTTCTCCCAGGCAGAAGAACTTCTCCAGAAAACATAATAAAGGACACTCAAAAGGAAAGCAAGAATAGAGGTAGCTAAAATAACCTCTATCAGGGTAAAAGCTCCTCTTCTCTTCATTAATTCCTCTTTGCTAAATAAGTAAGCAAATTTAAATTTTGTTTAGAAGAAAACTTTTCATCTTCCCTGAGTTCTTTATATGAAATACTCACCTTTATCTTACGAAGATGGGAAATTTCTGTATCCCACCATTCTACCTGCCATCTATACCCTTTATATCCTTTACATTCTCCCTCTCCTCTTCCATAACCTTTAGTGTCAGATGGATAAGTAATACTTAACCCATCGTATCCCTTACTTTTTATCTCTTCCATTATTTCCTGGCCCAAAACAGCAGCTATGGAACTCTGTTCTGTCTTCCGCTCAGCTTGAAAACAGAGAGGGAAAATCTGCACTATACCTAAAAGACCTATAGATATAATAGCAGAGACTATAATAACTTCAAGAAGCGTAAAACCAGTACTCTTTAAATTTCTTCTATAAGAAACCAACTTTAAACCTTTCCAAAAAAACTAATGCTTTTGAGAATAAACTCTAATACAGCCAGTAGTAGGGGATATGGTAATAGTATACCATTTTTTGCTATCTCTATTTTCAAGGTAAATCGACCCTGCTTCCGCTGTTCCCTGAGGATAAAAAGAGAAACTATTATCATCAGGCTCATCAAATTCTACTATTCCATTATCCTCCCCGTATTTGTCAAGATGAGGATTAGCAAATAATACATTTTTCTCTAATTGGTGTTTCTCCTCTACAACCTCCCCTTCTTTATTCTCAATCCAATACTTTCTCTCCTTTTGATTGAAGGCTACTTTATACTCTCTCCTTTTAGTTATGGATAATCGGCGCGCCAATCTAAGGGTAACTGCAATATCTTGTGCTGAAGTTTCTAATCGATTACGAAAAAGAAAATTATCTATATAGAAAATAGATATACCAAGAACTGCACATATAATACTTAAGACAATAAGAAGCTCTATTAAGGTAAAACCTTCATTCTTATCTCTAAGTTTACCAATTATTAATATCATCCTCTAAATATCCATTAGCCATTCCTGGCCCGTTAGAGTCAAGCTCATCCACAAAACCATCTAAATCATCATCTTTCTTATTTTGAAAGTAATTTCCATCCATAAGCTCGTTACCATCAACACCGTCTGTCCCTGTCTTTCCGTCAAAACCTCTACAATAAATGTCATAGCTATTCCTGTTATGAAAGGGAGGAGTGGTAAAGATATCTCCATCAATATTTGCTTTATATGTATAAATGTGTTTGCGGTCATCCTTACTTTGATACCAGGGGTCGAGAAGTTCACCATAATTGTTTACTTGATTATCCTTAAACTCCATATAAGGTCCTGCCCATCCTGAATCCTCTTCATCGAAAAAATCTTTCGTCTCCGAAGATAAAGCTTCTCTTAAGGAAGCAGAACTTTCATCATCAGGAGGATAATGCCCCATATCCAACTTATACATACTTATAGCTGTCTGCAAGCCGGCAATAAAAGTTTTTGCTTCTGCTCTTTTCGCTTTTTCAGTAACTTTTAAGAAATTGATTACAGCTATACCAGACAAAACGGTCACAATTGCTATGACTATTATAAGTTCTACTAAAGTGAATCCTTTCTCCAATTAAAATGCTTCTCCTATCCTCAAGAATATTTTTCCACTTTTATCTTTATAATTGAGAGGCCAAACAGCACCCCATCTCAAAATTAAAGGATACTTACCAAAAGGAAGAGTTCTTAAACGAAATTCTATCCCCAAATCCCTTTTTAAATCTATCTTTCCATCCTCTCTCCAGGCATCCCCTGCATCAAAAAAGAGAGAAGATGCCAGAGAATCTACATAAAATGAGGATGAGCCTCCAATATTCCTTAAAAGAGGAAATCTACACTCCAAAGAGGAGAGAATAAGATTTTCTCCTTTTAAATAATCTTCTGGATATCCTCTTAAGGAATCTCTTCCTCCGAGAGAAAATAGAAGGAGAGGAAGACTTCTATTTTCTACTCTCTTTCCTAGAAGACGAAAGGCAAGAGTACCTTTACTTCCCAGAGGAAAGTAATCTAGCCATTCTCCTTTATAAGAAGTATATTTTAACTGACTCCCTATCTCTTCTCCTGAATATTCCACCCCAAGATAAACCCCTCTCCCCCTTCTTGTGAAGTAGGAATCTACCGTAGGAATAGCATTAGAAAATCCCCAGGAACCCTCAAGTGTATTTACCCTTCCCTTCCACTGTTTCAATAAAGCTGAGGAGTTAAAAAGATAGGTATCTCTATTCTCTACATTAAAGCTCATTTTTAAACTCTGCTTATCTGTTAAAAGATATTCTATCCCAACCCCTCCTCCCTCTATTTTCTCCTCATAGCTTTTTCCCTCAAAACTCTTATAATCTCTTAAATTGTAAATATCCGTTAAGATTGTAGGAGTAAGCTCTCTATTTATATAACTTAAAATATACTCTGTTTCATCATCTAAAAGAGTAGAAAAATAAAAATTATGTTTATTTAGCTCATCTGTAGCATATCCCTTAAGTGAAAGAGAAAGACGATATTCATTAAAAAAAACCCAGGGGAATAAATACTTTAGTTTAATCTTAGCTCGATAAGGAGAGGATGGATAATTAGCATTCTCTTTTACTTTATATTTAGCAATCTTTTTATTCTCTTTTTTAACAAGAGGCATCTCCTTACCTCTTAAATCATTGATAGAGATAAGATAAAGAGAGAATCTCTCTTTATGGTAAACAGAAAAGACAATATTTTTTCCATCTTTAGATAGATTAGGCTCAAATATTCCTCCTTGTACATTAGTCTCTCTTTTTATTTTATTCTTTTCTTTCAAATCTATTGAATAAAGGTTAAATACTCCTCCCTCACGATTAGAGATAAGGTAAACTTTATTTCCATCAGCTGAGAAGGCAGGAGAACGGTCATCTGCTCTATCTAAGGTAAGAGAAACACTACATTTATTTTTTATATTTAAAAGATAAATATCTCTCTTCCCCTTACGAAATGAAGTAAAGACAATCTTATCGCCTTGAGGAGAAAAAGAAGGAGAAAAATTTTGGGTTAATCCATCACGGCTTTCGGTTAGAGGGAAAACCCTTTTTGTCTTTCTTTCAAGTAAATAGAGATTAGAATTTCCTCCCTCGTTTTTTACAAAAACTACTCTTTTTCCATCAGGAGAAAAAGATGGTTGTGATGCTCTTAAACCATAAGTTAAGCGATTACTCTTTCCTGTATTAATATTAACAAGATATAAATCACTTAAAAAAGAGCTTTGAGAACGGAAAAATCTTGTTTTTGAATAAATAATCTCTTTTCCATCAGGAGAAAAAGAGATAAAAGGATTAACCTGCCTGTCTAATCTTTTTATTTTCTTACTTCTAATGTCCAATAAATAAAGGTCGAATATGGCATAATCATATCCTTTATCAGAGACAAAAGCCACTTTATCTCCCAAAGGAGAAAAAACAGGATGCTTATCTTTCCTCCCTTGAGAAGTTAAAAGTCTCTCTGAAGTAAATAAGGAACTACAAAGCTCCTCCTTTTGGCTATATTTATCTATTATCCAATCTTGCCATTCCTTATAAAGAGTAACGGAATCCTTGCCAACTACATTTTTTAAGGCCTGGTCAAAATTAAGAAACTGAGGAAAAGGATAAAGAGCAACTTCACCGCTGGGAATGGCAAACTCTCCTATAAATTGAAGAATTGGTTGGTGACGAAGATCAGTTAAAATTTTAGATATTTTGTCCTTACCGTAAGTCTTAAAGATATAATGGACAAAACTCTCCGATTGATAATAGCCGGATATTCTTCCCCACCCTTCAAAAAAATAGAAAGCCCCTAACTCTCCCTCCGACATAACCCTTCCTTCTTTAACTTCATCTTTTACTACCATCTCCTTTAAAGAATGCCACTCTTCCCCTTCATATTGAGCCAGACCTTCTATGAACCACATAGGAAGAACAAGATTAGCCATTGCTCTTCGTAAAGGAAAGATGGATTCCTCGATAGCAGCAAAGGTAATAACATGGGTAAACTCATGAGCAATAACCTCTCTAACCCATGATAGATTCCCACAAGTTTCCTCAGGATTAGATTGAGCTTGAATAACTATTTTCCCCGTCATTGCAGAAGTATATCCACCTGTAATATCATCATAATTTTTAATAATAATAGGGGTCTTTTGGGAAGGCTTGAATCCTAAATCAAAAGTAATACGAGGATAAACTTCCTCAGCAATTCTTGCTGTAGATTTGGCAAAAACCTCCTCTTTTTGATGATAATAAACGAAAAAATGGGGAGTAGATATTGTTCTCCAGTTAAGCTCAGGATGATTAAACTCAGCTGAAGCAACAATTAGAGGTAAAAAAAGAAGAAAAAGGAGAGAAAGAAACATTCTCCTTACTATTTTAAGAGTAGCCTCCTTCAAAATTTCCCCCTTAAAGAATCTTAGCCACCCTTACCTTTATTTCTCTAACATTTTCAATACCTATAGTATTGTTGAGATAATTCTTTACAACTGTCTGAATTTCATCTATCAACCGAGGAACCTCTCCTTGAGCTTTAGCAGATAAAGTTAAGAAAACATCCACCCCTTCCTCGCTGGGTTTAATCTTTGCTCCAATATCCTCAATTCCTTCAATTTCTTTGCCTATTCTCTGAATAAAACCACAAATAGCTTTCTGTGAAATCTCCACCTCTCCCAACGGATTCTTTAAAGGAATAACAGCACCACCATCAGATTCTGTTTTAATCAAAAACGGTAGACAAAGATTAAGCACAAAGAGAAAAACAAAAGCAACTAAAATAGCCACTCTTACTATTAATCTCTGCTCAATAGCGGCAAGCATTCCTAAAATGATGAATCTGGGAATAATCCCTCTAATAACTAAAATTACTCCTATGCAAAAAAAAGCAAAAACACCTATTTCTATTCCCCACAAAACCTTTTTGTAAGTTTTCATCTCGACACCTCCTCATAATTAAGGTTTAATCCCTTTTATTTTAATATCCACTTTTTTTACAGATGTTTCTAAGGTCTTTTCTATCTCTTCCTTTATCTTTTTCTGGGCATCTCGAACAGTCTGAGGAATAATGCTCCCCTCTTTAACAATTAATCCCAAAGAAACTTCCATTCCTTCTTTAAGTTCCTTTATTTTAATACTCTTTCCCCACAACCCCCTTTGAATAGAATGAACTCCCTTCACTTCGGCAAGAGATTTTTTGATAAGGTCAACCATCACCTTTTTCCCTATTTCATAACCCTCTTTTTTCATCATCTCTCCCTCCACATAGCTCATAGCTTATGGCAAATTGGTAGCCACAAGACTCAGAGCCTGCGTTATTTGCGCAACTTAAAAGTTGCGGCTACCGGTTCTCCTTTTCCCTTTAATCTTGCCTTTACGCAGGCTAAACCCCATTAGATATTACTACTATTTAGCGGGGTAAAGCCTGGGCTTTATCGCAACTTAAAAGTTGCGGCTACCGGTATCTCTTTGCCTCTCTTAATCTTTTTTTTGCCTTTCACGTCTCACTTTTTACGTCTTACGGCTCACTGTTTTCCCTCTAATCCTGCTTTTTTTCTCAGCTTCTCTTCCACGAAGTCTATATAAAACGCACCTCTTATAAAATGCTCATCCTCTATTATCATTTGATGAAAAGGAATAGTAGTTTTTACTCCTTCAATAACGAATTCCTCTAATGCCCTTTTCATTCGAACAATTGCCTCGTTTCTATCTTCTCCCCAGGTGATAAGTTTAGCCAGAAGGGAATCATAAGAAGGAGAGACATGGCAGCCATTGAAAATGTGAGTGTCCACTCTTACGCCCGGACCGCCTGGAAGGTGAAAAGTAGTAATTTTTCCTGGAGAAGAGGTAAAATTTTTATCAGGATCTTCCGCATTAATACGACATTCCATAGAAAAACCTTGAATTTTTATATCCTTCTGACTGTATAGTAACTCCTCTCCCGCAGCTATCCTGATCTGGTCTTTAACCAGGTCTTTACCAGTAACCATTTCTGTTACTGGATGCTCCACCTGGAGACGAGTATTCATCTCTATGAAATAGAAATCCCTATTATCATTCAGTAAAAACTCTACTGTACCCGCTCCCTTATAATCAAGTATTTTGGCTACTTTTACAGCAACATCTCCCATTTTTTTACGCAGAGAACCATCTAAAGCAAGAGAAGGAGATTCTTCTATTAACTTCTGATATCTTCTTTGAATAGAACAATTTCTCTCTCCGAAATGAAAAACATTCCCATATTCGTCAGCAAGTATCTGAAATTCAATGTGCCGGGCTTTACTTAGATACTTCTCTATATAGAGATCTGCTTCCCCAAACGAAGCTTTTGCTTCCTGCTGAGCTAAATCAAACATTAAATCCAAATTTTTTTCTTCTTTTACTACCCGCATTCCTCTTCCTCCCCCTCCCAGAGATGCCTTCAAAACCAGAGGGTAGCCAATATGGGAAGCTGCTCTTTTAGCTTCTGCTTTATCTTTTATTACTTCTTTCGAACCAGGTATTACAGGAATGCCCACCTTAGATAAAATATTACGTGCTTCTACTTTATTACCTAACTTTTTAATTACTTCGTGAGGAGGACCTATAAAATTTATTCCTGAAGAACGGCAAATCTCTGCAAATTGTTCATTTTCAGCTAAAAATCCGTATCCAGGATGGATAGCTTCTGCTCCAGCTACCTCAGCAGCACTAACTATTTGAGGAATATTAAGATAACTTTTTGTTGGCTCACGAGGGCCAATACATATAGCCTCATCAGCAAAATGTACAGGAAGTGAGTTTTCATCTTCTTTTGAAAATACCGCTACTGTGTTTATCCCCAACTCTTTACAAGCTCTTATTATTCTTAAAGCAATTTCGCCCCGATTAGCAACAAGAATCTTACTAAACAACTACTTCTCCTCTATAAGAAATAATTCCTGATCATATTCTACAGGTTCTCCATTCTCTACAAGTATACTCTTGATTTTGCCCTTACTTTCCGAGGTAATCTCATTCATTACTTTCATTGCTTCAACAATACAAAGAGTCTGGTCTGGGGAAACCTCGTCTCCTACCTCTACAAAAGGCTCCTCTTCAGGTGAGGGAGCTCTATAAAAGGTTCCTACTAAAGGAGAGCGCACATAAATCTCTTCTTTCTTCTCCTTTTTCACCTTGCCTCTTTCTTTATTTTTTGCTTGAGACAAAGAAAGCTCTCTTCTGTTTTCAGTTTGTGTATGCTTAGCTAATTTAAAGCAGATACCTTTCTCTCTTACTTCCAACTCACAAAGAGAAGAAGATTCAAAAATCTTAATAAGCTTTTTAAGCTCTTCAAAATTCATTTTTATCGCTCCTATCTCTTGCTGATATACTCCCCTGATCTTGTATCTATGCGAACCACATCTCCCTCTTTTACAAATAGAGGGACTTTTAAAACATAGCCAGTCTCAAGAGCTACCATCTTAGTAGCTGCGCCTACAGTATCCCCCTTAACCCCAGGAGAAGCTTTTTTTACCTTAAGCTCTATAAAATTAGGAAGCTCCACGCTTATTACTTCCCCTTTATAAAGCCTAAGAGTCACCTTTATATTTTCCCGAAAAAGGTCTATCTTTTTATCAAGATTCTCTTTAAAGACCACTCTCTCTTCAAATGTCTCTAAATCCATAAAATGAAAATTATCTTTTTCTCTGTAAAGATATTGAGCACTCTTCTCCTCAATAAAAGCATCTTTTACTTTTTCATTAGGTTGAAAAATTTTTTTAATACTTTGAGAAGTTCGAAGATTTTTAAGCTTGGTGCGTACAAAAGCACCTCCCCTACCCCGCTTTACATGTTGGAATTCTTCAACTGTATAAAGAACATTATCTATATCTATACTCATTCCCTCCCTAAGATCGTTGGCTGTAATCATCCTAAAATCTCCCTTCCCTCTTTAGTTACTATTACCATTTTTTCCACTCTCACTCCTCCCCTGCCTTGAAGGTATATCCCTGGCTCTACAGTAAATACCATACCTTCCTTTAACATTTTTTTCGACTGAGGAGAGATGAAAGGCTCTTCATGAATTTCTAATCCTACTCCATGACCTGTACTATGCACAAAAGCATCGCCATAACCTAACTCTTCTATTTTTCCTCTAACTACTTTATCTATGTAGGAGGAGATAACCCCTGGTTTTACATTTTTTATGCCTTCTTCTTGTGCTTTTACTGCTATATTATAAATTTCTTGCCAATCTTTTCCTACATCACCAAAAAAAATAGTCCTTGTTAAATCAGAACAGTATCCTCCTACCTTAACTCCTATATCCATAAGAACAAGCTCGTTTTTCTTTAATTTTCTCTCGCCTGGTTTTCCATGGCAAAGAGAAGTCCTTTCTCCAAAGAGAATTATAGGAGGAAAAGACTCTCCTTCAGTTTTCTTTCTTATAAAATATACTGCTTCTGCTGAAAGCTCCTTTTCAGTTAACCCTGGATGAAGAAAAGTCTTTAAATGTTCAAATGTTTCTTTTGTTATTTCTGAGGCTTTTCTTATAAAAGATAACTCCTTTTTATCCTTTACTATTCTAAGGTCTTCTAACAACTTAGAACAAGGAACCATCTTCTCTATAATTTTTTCTATCTGTTTATATCTTTTATAAGAAAGGTAAGAATCCTCAAACCCTAAACTCTTTCCCTTTGACTCTCTCCATAATTTGTTCAGTGTTTTCTCAAAATTATCTTTATAGATAATTACTTCCCACCCGGGCATCTTATCGCCTACTTCTTCAGAAAAAAGAGGTGTAGTAATAAAGAATCTTTTCCCTGGAATAAAGAGTACACTCCCCTCAATAGGTAAACCTGTAAGATACAAGACATTATAAGGATTGGTAATTAAAAGAGCATCTACCTCTTCCTCCTCCATTAATTGAGAAATTCGATTTAAACGAAAATCTATTAAATTATTGGACATATTTTTTAAACCTTTTATCACTAAGAAGTCTATCTACTAAATCTTTCACCTTTGGTGCTTTATCTTTATTAACTACTAAAATTCCATTTTTCGTATTGATAACAATTAAATTTGAAAGCCCTATTGCTCCTAAAATCTTATCTTCTTTATTCATCAATGTGCAATTATTATTTTCGATTCCTTTAATTACTCCTCTTATAATGTTTCCCTCCTTATCTTTGGAGAGAATTCTCTCTAAAGACTGCCAGCTGCCTATATCATCCCAAAAAAAACAGTCAGCAGGTATAGCTACTACAGAAGAAGATTTTTCCATTACTCCATAATCAATGGAAATCTTAGGAAAAGAGGAATAGACCTCCTTTATTATCTCATTCCTTTTATCCTTATTTTCGTCTATTTTTAAAGCCCTTTCAATTTTATTTAGCCCTTTATAAATATCGGGGAGAAATTTTTTTATCTCATTTAAAATAATACTTGGTTTCCAGGCAAAAATTCCTGCGTTCCATAAAAAATTACCTTGCTCAAAGAATTCCTTCGCCTTTTTATAGGAAGGCTTCTCCGTAAATCTGTCTATTTTAAAAAGAGAAAGGTTATTTAATTTTCCTATCTTTTTACCTATCCGGAGATAACCGTATCCGGTTTCAACTCGTGTAGGCTTAATGCCAATAGTTACCAGAAAATCTTTCTCTGCCTGCTGAACTGCTGCAAGTATAATATGAGCAAACTTTTCTTCATTCTTTATTATATGGTCGGCAGGAAGCACTGTAATAGGAACATCTCCTCTTTTTTCTTTTATCCAAACGCTGGAAAACCCGATACAGGGAGCCGTATCTTTTCCCTGAGGTTCAACAATAATGTTATCTTGGGGAAGCTTGGGCAGTTGAAGAACAATTGCTTCCTCTAATTCTTTTCTTGTTACTATATAAGTATTACCCAGGCCAAAAATATGCGTTGCTCTTCTATAAGATGCTTGTAAAAGGCTCTCTTCATCATTATCTATTTTTAAAAATTGTTTGGGATAACTCACTCTACTTTCTGGCCATAATCTCTTCCCAAATCCTCCTGCCATAATTAAAGCTATTTTCATTCTTTACTCCAACTTAATCTTTATTTTTATTTTAGCATAAGCTCTCCCTTTCGTCAAATTTTTTTCTCGTACCATCTCTTCCACATACCTTGAAATTCATTCTCGTATCTTTTAGCTAAAAGCGGAGAGTGAATTATTAATAAATCTTCTCTATTCTCATAATTAGCATGGCGAGTAGGGTTAAATGAGCCTGTAATCACTACTTCTTCATCGATAATGAAGAATTTATGATGCATAAGATAGAAGTTCTTATCCCACCTTACTTCCATTTTTAATTTTTTCAAGGGATGATATTGCGAGAAAAAGCTATCCTGGTCTTTCTCCATTATCCCTTTAACTTCTATATTTTCTGCATATTTATGGATAAGAATATAAGCGATCTCTGGGGAAGTAAAGGAAAAAAGAGCAAAATGGATACTTTTTTTAGCTTTTTTTAACTCCTCAATGATAGCTCTTTCAGGATTGTTTAGGAGAGAAAAATAAACCTCTATACTTGCCCTGCCTACAGATATTTTCTCCTGAGGCTTATAAACACCAAATTTTTCTGCTTCAATTTTATTTTTAGGGAAAGAACTATTTCCCCCCCACAATCTATTGAATTCCTCAATAAAATGGGAAACAAGTGAAGAAGACTTAATTATTACTACATTATTATTTTCTTTTAGGGACCCTGAATGGGTGGGGTTAAAAGAACCTGCCCAAACCAATTCCTCATCAATTAAACAGAATTTATGGTGCATAAAACTTTCTGGGTCAGCATCTTTTTTAGCTAAACCAAAACTTTTAAGATAAGAGAATTGTGAATCCTCATCATTAGAGGTTAAATCATCAGTAAAAATCTTTACTTTTACCCCTCTTTTATGAGCTTTTACCAATGCCTGAGCTACTTCCTTAAGTTCTATTTCATAAAAGGCAGCATAGATACTCCACTTAGCTTTTTTTATCAAATAAATTAGGTGAGGATAAAGACGGTCTTGAGGAGAAAAATAGGCAGTATAAGAGCTACCCTCTAAAAAGATAACTTTTTGAGGCTTCTCGCTACGGATTAGAAGAAATAAGAGAGGAAAAGATAGTAAAAGAAAAAGGATTATCCATTTAATTGGAGTTAAATGCTTCATATAATCTTCCTATACTAAATTCATTTCATTTGGTTTAAAGGACTCCCTTTTCCTTAAATACAGATAAGATCATATCAAAGAGGCTGATAATACCTATTAAAAATCCCTCTTTATCAATAACAGGCAATCTCCTTAATCGATGCATTTTCATTAAAGAAAGAGCCTCCTGTGTTGTTGCCTCCTTATCTACAGTTACTATGTTTTCATTCATTAAATCCTTAACTATGCAAAGTGTTCCCATTTCGGGAGGAATATCCGCATCTAAAAGATCTATATCATCATATACATCTAAAAAAGGGGTTCTCTTAAGTATCTCCGAAATATAAGGAGGATATGGTTGAAAAATCTTTAAAATATCTTCCATAGCAACAATTCCCACAAGCTTATTATTGACTTTTACCACAGGAATAGTATGAAAATTAAATTCATAAAAAATTTTCATTAATTCTCTCAAAGTAGTTGATTCTTTCGCAGTTACAAGTTCAGTTCTCATTACTTCTTTAACTAACATCTTCTTCCTTTTTTCCATCTTTCGTCACCTCCTTATTGGATTTTATTTCTCTATTTCTATTCTAGATTTTGGCTCTTAATTGCCGAATTCTATCACTCTATGTCCACTTGCCTGCAATTAAAACAGAAGCAGTAGTTATGCTCATCTTTTTAATATCTCTTCATCTATTTAATCTATATAAATTACGGATTTATCTTTTAAGTTTTTCATCAATACTTCCATCTGGAAGCATCCAGTCTGGATGAAACTCTCCCTTT
>JAGGXI010000119.1 GCA_021163155.1 Candidatus Aerophobota bacterium | reverse complement strand
TTTAACTCCCGAAGTATCTTTTTCTCCTGACTCAGCCTTTAATTTTATCTTCTTCTCCTCACCATTCTTCTTAATAGAGGTAACCTTAGGAATACTCTCCCTATCAAGCTTTTTCTCTGTAGAGAGAAGAGATATTAAAGTAAGTTCTGAAAAATCATCTGGCAATTTTTTATCGCTTTTTCTATGTAGGTTCATCAACTTTTCTTTTTGCTTAAGAGGCTGAGTCTTTTTTTGAGAGTTTTCAACGCAGCCCTCTTTTTTAATATCACAAAAAACTTTTCTTAGATTGGGCTTACCTTTATTAGCCAAAATTTGATTAATGGAGAAATTAGAACAAAAAAAGAAAAATTTTATCTCTTTTGGATTATTTATCGCAGATTTTAAATGACTTTTAAAGTCTTTTTTTTCTATTTTCTGTTTTATTTGTTTTCCTTTTCCTTCTTTTATTTTAGGTAGTAAAGGAAATTGTATTACTCTCATTTTTTCTTTCCTTCATCATAAGGAATTTCTTTACCCTGTTAGATAAGCTTCTCTATCTAACGGGGTTTACCTATTTTCTGACTTAGTTTAATTGCCTGTTTGGAATCCATAGCTCCTAATATTTTTCCTGCTTGACGTTCTTCCATTTTAGATAAAATTGCTATTGCTAAATTTTCATCTAATTTTTCTACAATAGAGGCCGCCTCTTCTGGCCGCATTTTTTCGTAAACCTTGGAGAGCCAACTTATATTTTTTTTTTCTATCTCCTCTTTTTTTTTAACCCACATTTCAGCCTCTTTTTTTAGGTTAAATATCTCATTTGCCTTATTATTCAGTTTTTTCTTCAATTCTTCCTCTTGCATGGAAAGGCGTTCTTTAAATTTTTCTATCTCCTGCTTTTCTTCAAATTGTCTCTTTTTTTCTTTCTCAATTTTCTGAAGGGCAAGAACAATCTCTTTTTCTGATAAATTTTCCTCTTTTTTTATAGATTTATTTGAAGAGCTCTTCTTTATTAAATAAGAGATTTGCTCTCTCGTTAGAAGACCTTTTTTAAATAGTGTTGCTCCTGTTGTAAGGATAAAAATAGAGACCAGGATACAGACTATTTTTATTTTGCTCATTTTAAAAGCCTACTTGAGACCTCTAAAAAACCTCCAGAGGTCTCTACTTATATTTATATTTTCTATTTTGTCTTCTGAATTCTTCCTGCTATTACCTGCTATTAAACTTTGTAAGAGCTATTTCATCAATAAAACGTTGCTCATCTTTCTCTACATCGTCAATAAATTTTAGCCATCTTTTTTCTTTTAACTTTTCTAATACTTTTTTGTTCTTGGAAGCTTCAATTATCTGTGTTTGTTTATTTTTAATTTTTAGAAAAATTTCTTCCATTTTTTTTGTCTCCTCTTCAATCTGCAAAGAGAGTTTGTCTAAATAAAACTGATAGATTAACAGCGAAGCGATTTCTATCTCTCCTGAAATTCTTCTTTTTCTTAATTCTTCCTCGCATTTTGTTCTCTTTTTATGAAGCTGCTCAATAATTTTTTTCTGCCTTTTCTCCTCTTTTTTAATTTCAGCCAATTCTTTTTTTAATCTATCTTCATATCTTTTCCGATAATCTAAAAGAGGTTGAAGAGAAAAAGTAAATTTTTTCATTTATAATTTAATCCTATATTCAACAGTTTAAATAATAATGCCATTGCCCCTGATTCATAAAACATAAAAAATGATAGATGCAATTCGTATTTTTCTCACGTTTCACTTCTGTTTTCTACTTAAATATCCTTATTAGCTTAGAAACAGCTTCTTTATAAGGAGTGTATTCTCCTAAATCTTGCTGGAGATAAGAGTTTACTTCTTTAATCATTTTTATAGCATAGTCAATTTCCGGATTACTTCCCTTTACATAAGCTCCAATATTGATTAAATCTTCAGCTTCTTTATAAATAGAGAGAACTTTCCTCAGTTTATTAGCAGCTTTCCTGTGTTCTAAAGAAACAATATCCACCATTGATCTGCTTATACTGTTTAATACATCAATAGCAGGATAATGGTTTCTGCTGGCTAATTTTCGAGAAAGAACAATATGACCATCCAGCGTGGAACGGAGAGTATCTGAAACAGGTTCATTTATATCATCTGCTTCTACTAAAACGGTGTATAATCCAGTGATACTTCCTTTAGCAAAGGCTCCCGCTCTTTCTATAAGTTTAGGTATTAAAGCATACACAGATGGTGGATAAGCTTTTGTAGTTGGAGGCTCACCAATAGCTACTCCTATCTCTCTTTGAGCCATAGCAAAACGTGTTATAGAATCTACCATCAAAAGTACATCTAATCCCATATCTCTAAAGTATTCTGCTATAGCAGTAGCCACAAAGGCCCCTTTTATCTTTAAAAGCGCTGGTTGGTCAGAAGTGACTACTATTACTACTGATTTTTTTAAACCTGCTTCGCCTAGATTTTTTTCTAAGAAATCTTTTACCTCTCTTCCTCTTTCTCCAATAAGGGCAATTACATTTACATCAGCCTGGGAGTATTTAGCTATTTCTCCCATAAGAATAGTTTTCCCTATTCCACTTCCAGCAAATATTCCCAATCTTTGCCCTTTCCCATAAGTGAGAATACCATCAATTGCTCTTATTCCTATGCTTAAAGGCTCTTTAACCCTTTTTCTTCCTAATGGAGGAATAGGAGCATTATAGATAGGCCGCCTCTCCCCCAGTATAAAAGCACTTTTATTGTCTATAGGTTGACCCAAACCATTTAGTACTCTTCCTAAAAGGTCTTTGCTTGCTTTAATAGTAATGGGATAACCAGTAGCTACTATTTTACTTTCGGTTTTCATACCTTCAGTTCTTTCCAGAGGCATTAGAAGAAGTCTGTTTTCTCGAAAACCGACAACCTCAGCCTTGATTTCATTTTTTTCTCCTAAGGGATAGATATAACAGAGCTCTCCTATACAAGCAGGGGGACCTAATGATTCTATAACTGAACCCACCGTTCTGGTTACTTTGCCCTCTACCTTTATGGGGTCTGTTTTCTCTATAATCTTTAAGTATGAGGAGAGATTTTTCATTATCTTTCTCCTAAAAGAGCTTTATCCATCTCTTTTATTTGATTATCAATCTGGGCATCTATTATTTGCTTCTCTGTTTCTATAATGCATCCTCCCTGTTTAATCTTTTCATCTTTCTCTATGCTTATGTTTTGTTCTCTATTGTCTGAAAATAAAAACTTTTTTTCTACTTCTCTTAATTTCTTCCAATCATGAGGGTTAACTTTTACGGTTATTTGTCGACAATTTATTGTCTGCTTAAGAGCCTCTTTAGCTATCCTAATAATAACTTCAGAGTCTTCAGCTACTTCCTTTTTAATTATTTTCTTCGCTGCACTTAAGGATATTTTAACCATCTGTTCTTCCATCTCTTTACTGAAATCTTCCTTTTTAGCCTTCAATTCCTTAACTACTTTTTTAAGTACCTCTATAAGAGGTTTTATCTCCTGTTCGCCTATCTGTTTTCCTTTTTCAAACCCTTCCCTGAATGCAGTCTCTTTGTCTATAGATACAGAAGTTAACACTTTGGAAGATATAGAGGTTTCCTTTTTAGCAGGACTTTTTTTCTCTTTTGATAGAGAGGGCAATGATTTAATAGGATGTACCCTTTTTAAAGGGCTAATAAATTTAATTTTAAACAATTAGCTGCTCCCCCTCTTCCCTTTGTCGACCTACTATTTCCCCTTTTTCTTCTAATCTTCTCATTATGTTTACAATCTTTTGCTGAGCTTCCTCTACATTTCGCAGTCGCACCGGCCCCATAAATTCCATATCCTCTTTAATGGTTTCTACAGCTCTAGAGGATAGATTCTTAAAGAATTTTTCCTTCAGCTTCTTGTCTGCTCCTTTAAGAGCAAGGGTTAATTCTTTGGTATCCATTTCTCTTAAAGCTCGTTGTAAAGAACGGTCATCAAGAGAGAGAATATCTTCAAAAACAAACATTAAGTTTTTTACATTCTTTGCTAATTGAGCATCTCTTTTTTCCATAGCTTCCATAATCCTCTTCTCTGTGGCTCTGTCTACTCTGTTAAGAATTTCTGCTACCATTTTTGTTCCTCCTACTTTTTGTAATCTCCCTTTCTCAGAAGTATAAGAAAATTCCTTTCTCAATATTTTATTTACTTCTTTAAGTGCTTCTGGCGATGCCTCTTCTATATTAATAATTCTTGTAGTTACCTCTAATTGAAGTTTTTCAGGTAAAGATGAAAGAATGATAGCAGCCTGCTTTGACTTTAAATGTGAAAGAATAAGAGCAATAGTTTGGGGATGTTCTGATTGAAGAAAGCTGAGTAATTGCTGAGGATCAATACTTTCCAGAATATCAAGAGGAAGAAGGTCTGTTCTCTGTTTTAAATTATTTATAATATCTAATGCTTTATGGTCTCCTAATGCTTTTTCTAATATCTCCCGAGCATATTTCTCCCCTCCTTGATTAGCATAATGTTGAGCTAATTTCATCTGAGAAAACTCTTTCCATACTTCTTTGATTAATTCTGGAGAAATATTATCCCAATTAGCTATCTCCTGAGTTAATTGCTCAACTTCTTCTATATCCAATTTTTTTAAGATTCCAGCTGCTCTTTCCTTTCCTAAACTGATTAAAAAAATAGCTGCTTTTTGTTTACCTGTAAGCTGATATGTATCTTCTTTCATTTTTTCTTTCCTTTATGATTTGTAAGCCATACTCTAATTATTTGGGCAATGTCTTCTGGTTTTTCTTCAACCGCCTTAAATATCTCTTTTCTGTATAATAGTTCCTTTCCGGGTAACTGTCCTTCTTTAAAAGGAATAATTTCTTCTTCCCTTTTTATTACTTGTTCTGGCTTTACTCTGGAAGGCACTTTCTCTTCCATGGGTGATATTTTAAAGGAACTTACAGCTTTTATTATTGGACGCAGAAGTAAAAATAACATTAAGATTAATATTCCTATGATGATATACTTAGGAAGAGATCTTAAGAATTCAGGCCCTATTATTTTACCCAAAAGACCTTTTTCTTCAGCTTCAGGAAGAGATGAAATAAAAGGAACATTAGTTACTGCAATTGTGTCCCCACGAGAGGAGTTATATCCTATAGCTCCTTTAATAATAGAAACGAGTTTATCTATCTCTTCCTTGCTTCGAGGGATATATTCATTTTTGCCATCAGGACCGGTTTTATAAGTTCCATCAACGGCTACAGCGATAGATAGTTTTTCTATATTCCCTACCTCTCCTATTGTATCCTCTATAGTCTTATTTATAGCATATTGTATATTGCTCTCCTCTTTTGTCTCTTTTTCTGGATTTAACCCTTGAGATAAAAGGCTGTTTTGACCTAAGTTTGTTTTAACCCCAGGGCTTCCTCCTATAACTCCACCGCCTCCTTCTCTCGTAGTCTCACTTCTCACTTCACTTTTAACTACTTTTCCTTCAGGGTCGTATCGCTCTTCTGTTTTTCTTATCTGGTCAAAATTTAACTTTGCATCTACAGTAACTGCAGATTTTCCTACACCTAATACAGGAATTAATAAAAGTTGGATTTTGTTTGTAAGATATTGTTCTACGTCTCTTTTTAGCTCTATTTGATTTCCACTAAGATAAGTAGTTTCGTCATTTTCTTCTCCGCCTAAAAGCATATTTCCTTTCTCGTCTATAATGGTGATATTCTTAGTGGTTAAATCTTCCACACTGCTGGCTATAAGGTTAGCAATGCCCATAACCTGCTTTTTTGCTAGCCACTTACCAGGTTTAAGTTTTATCATTACCGATGCTCTTGCTAATTTCTTTTTTTCAATAAAAGAAGATGATTCGGGAAGAACCAGATGAACCCGTGCCTGTGATATTTCATTTAGGCTTTGGATTGTCCGAGATAATTCTCCCTGCAAAGCTCTTTGATAATTTACTTTCTCCATAAAATTGGTCATTCCTATAATGTTAGTATTATCAAATATTTCAAAACCAATCTGTCCACTTTTGGGAACACCTTCCATAGCCAATTGAAGACGCATCTCGTAAACATCTGAAGAAGGTACAAGAATTGTTTTTCCACCATTCTCTATTTTATAAGTAATTTTCTTTTCTTTTAATTTATTTGCAATTTCTCCTGCATCCTGTAAAGCAAGATTTGAGTAAAGCAGAGAATACTCTGGATGGGATGCCCAGTTAATTAAAATAATAAGAGATACCAGAAAAATAGCTGTTGATGATATTAAGAATATTTTTTGACGTTTTTCCAGTCTTTTCCAGATTGATAGAAGTTGTTCTTTAACTTGTTTTAAAAAGTCCATTTTATATCCTTAATAGATATCTCCCCCTCGGTAGCCGCAGGCTTTAGCCTGCGTTCTCATGTAATAATCTTTCTTTACGCAACCTAAACCCCATTAGATGTTACTACTATCTAACGGGGTAAAGGTTGCGGCTACCGGTATCTCTTTCCCTCTAATCCTCTAATCCTATTTTTTGCCTTTCACATCTCACCTCTTCGCAGGCTAAAGCCTGCGGCTACCGGTGTCTCTTTCCCTTTAATCCTTTAATCCTCTAATCCTGCTTCTTCCCCTCACATCTCACCTCTTCGCAGGCTCTGAGCCTTGCGGCTACCGGTTCACGTCTCACTGCTTTTTTCCCTCTAATCCTCTAATCCTCTAATCCTTTAATCCTGTTTTTTCCCCTCACATCTCACCTCTTCGCAGGCTAAAGCCTGCGGCTACCGGTATCTCTTTCCCTTTAATCCTGTTTTCACATCTGCATATGTGTAATCTGTTGATAGGCTTCTACCAATTTGTTTCTTATCTCCATCATCATACGGAAAGCAAGATCAGCTTCTTCAACGGCAATCATCACCTGATGAATGTTGTCTGTTTCTCCTGTAACCAATTTTTGAATAGATTGGTCGGCATTATTCTCAAGATTGTTAACTTTATCAACAAGATTTGTTAAAATTTCTTTGAAGGAATTTTCTTTCCCGATTTTTGCTAAATTTCTCTCCGCTATTTTCGGTATTTCTCTTAAAGGAAAAGAAGATTGAATAGATTGATTTTCTTCCATTATCTCCTCCCTATTTCCATAGCCTTAAGAATCATATTTTGAGTAGATTTAAAAGCAGTAACATTCGCCTCATAAGCTCGTGTAGCTGAAATTATGTCAATCATCTCCGTAACTATATTCACGTTAGGCATAGATACATATCCTTGGGCATTAGCATCAGGATGTTGAGGTTTATAGACCATTTTAAAAGGAGATGGATCCGGGAATATGCCTACCATATCTACTCCTCTCTCTCCCTTTTTCATATCTTCAAGGAGAGTAGCAAAAACAACCTCTTTTCTTCGATAGGGTCCTTCTCCCTGTGGGGTTCGTGTAGTTTGAGCATTGGCTATATTACTGGCAATTATATCCATACGAATTCTCTGAGCACTCATCCCTGAGGAGCTAATATTCATTGTTGAAAATAGAGAAGACATTTCTTTTACCTCCCGGTTTAAAAGTCGTTAAATTATTTTCCCTGGATGGCCATCTTTATTCTTTGAAACTTTTTATCTATGAGCTGGATGCATAGATTATACTGTAAAGAACTTTTAGAAAGATTAACCATCTCTTTTTCTATATCTACATTGTTGAAATCTTCTCTCCAGGAAGAATTTAAATCTAATACAATTTCAGGTTTTACCTCTTCGAGTTTATTTAAAGGAAAATTCCCTCCTAATGCCTTTTTAAGTTTTTCTTCAAAAATAACCTCTCCTCTTTTAAATCCTGGAGTATCTGCATTAGCAATATTATTGGCTATGACTTTATGTCTTAAAAAATAAGCATCCAGAGACTTTTTTAAGAGAAAGTAGGTTAAATCTCCCCTTACCAAGCCCATTTTTTTCTCCTGAATAAGTTCACTTTTTTATTAAAGCAAAATTTATGCCAAATAAACCAGTAAATAGTGAATAATAAATAGAGAAAATAGGTTAAGCTCAAAACCAAGAATTGAGAACCAAGAATTAAAGATATCATATTACGGAAAAATCTGCCTACCATAACTGGTATTCTTTTATCTTATTACGAATAGTGCGTATACTCACTCCTAATGTTTTTGCTGTTTTTGTTCGATTGCCTTTCATTTTTTGGAGAGTCTCTTTAATGAGTTTTTTCTCCATCTCTTTAATGGTAATATTTTCCGGTAAATTTATCCTTTCATTGGAGCAAGAAATATCTAAAGCAAAATTTTGAGGGAGAATAGTCTTCTCTTTATTCATCACTACGGCTCTTTCTATAACATTTTCTAACTCCCGCACATTTCCGGGCCATAGGCACTCTTCCATTATTTTGAAACATTCCTTTGAGATTTCTTTAACTTCTCCCCCATTTTTATGGTTATATTTCTTCAGAAAAAATTGAGCCAACAGTGGTATATCTTCTTTTCTTTTTCTTAAAGGGGGAAGATGTATAGGGATTACATTAAGACGATAATAAAGATCCTCTCTAAACTCCCCTTTTTCTACCATTTTTTTAAGATTTTTATTGGTAGTGGCAATTATTCTTACATCAACTTTAATGGTCTTGTTTCCTCCTACACGCTCAAACTCTTCCTCCTGTAATACTCTAAGCAGTTTTGCTTGAAAAGCAGGTATTGTAGCGCTTATCTCGTCTAAAAGGAGTGTTCCCTTGTCTGCTAACTCAAACCTTCCCTCTCTTTTGCTTATTGCTCCTGTAAAAGACCCTTTTTCATGGCCGAAGAGTTCACTTTCTAAAAGGTCTTTTGGCAAAGCAGCACAATTTACACTTATAAAAGGTTTATCTCGACGAGAACTCCGATGATGAATTGCTCTGGCTACAAGTTCTTTACCTGTCCCTGTTTCACCAGAGATAAGCACTGTACTCTTGCTTAAAGCTGCTCGATCAATCATTTTGTAAACTTCTCTCATTGCTTGACTTTTTCCTATCAACTCTTTGTAACCGTATTTCTGTTCTATTTCTCTTCTTAAGTATCTATTCTCCTGTAATAAATTTCTCTGTTTTGATATTTTTTGAACAGTGAGTTTAAGTTGAGCAGGAGTAATAGGTTTAGTGATATAATCATCTGCTCCTTTTTTCATAACTTCTACAGCATTTTCTATACTTCCGTAAGCGGTGATTACTATTACAGGAATAGAGAAGGAAGACTCTCTTATTTTTTTTAAGAGCGTTATTCCGTCCATATCGGGCATTCGCACATCTGTTATTATCAAATCGAAGTGATGTTCTTTAATCTTCTTTAAGGCTGATAGACCATTTTTTACTGTGTTCACACTATAGCCTTCTTTTTTAAGAATTTCCTCTAAAAGTTCTCGAATTAAAGGCTCATCATCTACTACGAGAATATTTTCTATGGACATTTTTTAAAATCTCCAAAAAAATTTATGAATTTGGTGGTATTCACCTCACACCTTCTCACGTCTCACTTCCTGCCAGCAGGGGAGAATGACTGTAAAGGTACTTCCTTTATCTTTTTTACTATCTACTTTTATCATCCCTCCATGATTTTGAATGATTCGTTGAGTAATAGCCAATCCCAAACCACATCCTTTAGATTTAGTAGTGTAAAAGGGCTGGCATATTTTTTTCTTTTCCTCTGAAGAAATACCACATCCTGTATCAGAAAAATTTATATAAATATCTTCAAAGGATTTAGCTAATATATAGTCTCCTTCCCATTCTTTGAAAAATTTACGGCTCCTCAAGCAGGAATGTACTTTTTTGTTTATACTAATGGTTATTTTTCCTTTTTCAGAGATAGCCTGGGTAGCATTAAGCAACAGATTTAAAAATGCATGTTTAAGTAAAATGGAATCCCCATTTATTTTTATAGAACCCGAGGGTAATCTTTTTTCGATTTGAATATTAAGTTTTTCTTCTTGGATTTTCTGAGTAATAAATAATAGACTTTCCTCTATTACCTTTTTTATCTCTATCTGGTGAAAATTGGGTTTTATAGGATGGGTAAAGTCTAATAAATTTGTAAGAAGACTATTCAAACTTCTTGTTCCTCTTACGACATTGTCAATCCATTTTTTTTCTTTTAAGCCATCTTTTAGATTTTCTTTTAAAAGTAGAGCAAATCCCTCAATTCCCGATAAGGGATTTCTTATTTCATGAGCAATAGTTGTTGCCATTTCTCCTAATATTGCTAGTCTTTCCTTTCGGCGAATTTCTTCCTGAAGTTCTTTTATAATGGAGATATCTCGAAATACAGCTAAAATTCCTTCTATTTCTCCTTTCTTATTATTTATAGGATTGGTGCTCACTTCAAGAAGGAGAGATTTATTAGGAGTATAGAATTTTCTTTCTCCCATTAAAGACTTTTTTTCTCTTAAACTCTTTTCTAAAATTGAAGAAAAGGCTCTGTTTCCCCGCCCAAAGAGCTGTTGGTAAGACAAACCAAGGACTTCATTCGACTTATAGCCAGAAATAATTTCTGCTGTTTTATTAAGAAGGGTTATTTCCCCCTTATAGTTAAGAGCTATAAGTCCTTCTGTCATACTGTCCAGAATATTATTTAAATAGTTGCGAGTTCTATTAAGTTCTTCAACTTTTCGGTTTAACTTTTCATTGCTTTCAGCTAACTCTTTATTTAAACGGGCAATTTGATATTTTAAGGTTTGGTAGCTTTCTCTTAAAGTCTGTGTCGCTTGATTAAAGCTACTAAAGGCGTTTGTGAGAAGACTCATTTCATCTCTTTTTTTCTGAAGAAGTTTTTCTTTCAATATTTTATTCCTTTTGTACAACTTTGGTAGCCGCAAGGCTCAGAGCCTGCGTGTGCGTTATTTGTGCAACTTAAAATTGCGGCTACTATTATGTTTTATAATTCATAAAACGAGATTCTGGAAAACTATGTTTTCCATAAGCATTATGTAATGCTCTACCTGTCTGTATATGCTCAAGATTCTGGCTGATATTTTTAATAAAATTCTTAAGTAAGGACTGATTTTTTACATCCTGTCTTAAGGTTTTTTCCATTAAAGAAGCTATTTTTTCCATTAAAGAAGCTATTTTATTATTGCAAAAAGAATCCTTTGATTCTTTCATTGTTTTTTTAAGTGAAGCAATCTCATTTTCTATTGCTTCTATTTTGTTGATTACTCTTTTTCTTTTGTTAAGGAGAGAAAGGAGAGCCTTTGTCTCTTTTAAATTAATGGCTTTTTTCTGCTCTAAAGCGATGCGAAACATATTTTCATAAAGTTTTAACTCTTCCTCACACTTTTCTTGTAGTTTTCTCTCTTCTTCTAATGATAAACTCATTTTGTTCTTCCTCTTTTTTAATTGGTAGCCGCAACCTTTACCCCGTTAGATAGTAGTAACATCTAATGGGGTTTAGGTTGCGTAAATAACGCACACGCAGACTCTGGGCGTTTGTGTGGCTACCGGTTGTGTTATTTTGCGCAGGCTAAAGCCTGCGGCTACCGGTTGTGCAGAATCAGAAGGTAGCCGCAACTTTTAAGTTGCGCAAAAACGCAGGCTAAAGCCTGCGGCTACCGGTTGCGCTGTTTTGCGCAGGCTAAAGCCTGCGGCTACCGATTGTGCTGTTTTTTCATGTAAAAGTTAGCTGCCAACAACCGCTATGAGCTATTATAGCTTACATCATTATTGTTTTGGCTATTTGTGCCCATAAGTTATCACCAAAATTTTTTATCAATTCTTGATAAAATGTTCTTGCTTTGTTGGGCAGTCCTAAGTGTTGATAACAATTACCTATTTGGTAAAGAACCCAACTAATGTCTTTATTTTCAGGAAAGTCTGTAGCAATCTGTGTATATAAAAGAGAAGCATTTTCATACTTTTTTAAAGAATAATAAAGGTCAGCGAGAGAAAGCAAAGCATCTTTTCTTATCTTATTTTTTGAAAAAAGTTTATCTTTTTTAGTTAGATATATAATTCCTTTATAAGTTTTGAAAGCCTGATTAATAAGGCCTACATTCTTTTGAATATTGCCTATTTTATATAAAGTGAAATAAAATTTTTCTCCCTCCGGTGGTAAATTAAGCAGAGCTTTTTTATACATTTCAAGAGCTATCCTTTTTTCTCCGTAGATATTTAAAATGTCCCCTATTTTTAAATATTCTTCCGAAAAAGGGTAATTTGTAAAAGGTTTTTTAAGAAGAGATGAAGAAAATTTTTTGGCAGCAGAAGTATCTCTTTTTCTTAGGAGACATTCTTCTATTTTAAACTGCATTCTCAGGTTTTCTCTTTCATTAAGATAACACAGACTTTTTTCAAAAGTGTTTAATGCCTCATTCCAGAGACCTAACCTCATATATCCTTCTCCTATTTTAGAAAGAGCTTTTCCTGTCTTTTCTTTAGAGAGCTTTTCCTCTATTGCTTCCTGGAAAGCTTTGATAGATTCTAAGTAAAACCCTTGCTTAAAGAATATTTCCCCTAATTTAAAATAAGCTGAAGAGATTTCGGGAGAAAGGGGAAAATATTGAATAAAATTCATCAAGGTCTTTTTTGCCTTATCATCACTGCCAATTTTTTGGTATAAAGAGCCCAATTCAAAATAGATTTTATCCTCACCCTCGCAGTAGTAAGCATAGTTCTTTATAATATTTTCATATATCTTTGCTGCTTCTGTATATTTTTTTTCATTTAAATAAAGCTCAGCTATTTTTCTTTTCGCTTTAGTTAAGACAAGGGGGTTATCTTCATAAATTTTTTCCATTTTTTGAAAAATAATTAAAACTTTTTCATATTCTTTCTTTTGACAAAAACATTCTCCTAAGAGAAAGAAAGATTCATCTAAAAAATCACTTCGAGGATATTCATCCAAAATAGTAAGGAGCAAGGAGATAGTTTTATCTACCTCTTTTTGAGAGAAAGAGGACAATGCAAGTTTAAAGAGAGCTTTATCTCTAAGGATTGTTCTGGGATATTCTTTAAGGAGAGAAGAGTAGCATAGCATAGCTTCTGAATATCTCTTTTTTTGAAGATAGATATCTCCTAATCTAAGGTAAGATCTTTCTGCTTGTAAGCTTGCTGGATATTCTCTGATGACTTTTTGATAAATAGGTACAGCCTCTTTATTCTTATTTTGTTCTCTAAGGCAATCTGCAAGGAGAAAATATACCTCTGGCATCATCTCATTTCGGGGAGATTCATTTATAATTTCTTTTAAAATTTGTTCTGCTTTTTCTATTCTTCCTATTTTTTTATAACAGGAGGATAAATTATATTTGGCTTTTAATAAGTAGTCTGAGTGAGGATATTGTTGAATAAATTTTTCATAAATGGTAATAGATTGATGAAAAAGTTCACATTTCTGGAGGCCTTCGCCCACTCGATAATAAGCTAAATCTATCTTTTCTTTTCTTTGAGGAAATTCTTCAATAATTTTTTCGTAAATTTTCCTTCCTTCATTGTAACGCTTTTCTTTATAGAGATTTTCCGCTTTTTGAAGGTAGTTTTCAAGTTTTGATTCTTTATTTAACAACGGAGGAGATACTTCAAACATTGTAAAAATAGCTATTAGTAACAAGAATAAGATACCTAATGATATTTTTGTTTTTTTAAGGATTATCCTTTTTGTTTTTTTAAAAAAGTCTTTTACAGAGAGTAAGCCTGGTATGAACTTAATAAATTTAACTAAAAATAATTTTCCTGAAGAAAAAATTTTAATAATACGAAGAAAAAAATTATGAAGACTAAGTAGAGAAATTTTCATTTTCATACTCACAAATTATATTTATTTTATTTCCGCAGGAGCAGATAACTTCAATTACTCTTATTATTTCTCCCTCTTTTTTTAAATTGATTTTCATAGAATGATTGTTATAAGCTGACTTGATTAATATAGGTTTATCCGTAAGGCTAATCTCTTCTTTCTTTATTATTTTAGAAGAAGACAACTTTTCTTCTTTCATTTTTCTGCCCTCGTCTTTAAAGCTGATGTTATTACCTGTTTTAATCCTTTTATATTTAAAGGCTTAGTAAAATAACAAAAGACACCTTCTTCTCGAGCTCTTTTTTCTGTCTGCATAGAGGCATCTCCAGTAATAACAATGATAGGTAGATTAGGATGTACACTTTTTATAAAGGAAATTGTCTCTAATCCATTTATTCCTGACATATGGATATCAAGGATAAGAACATCAAAATTCTGTTTGAGGATTTTTTTTATAGCTGCACTTCCGCTTTCCACTGTTTGCACATTATATTCTTCTTCAATTAATACATTTCGCAGGTAATCCCGAATAAATTTATCATCATCCGCAACTAATATAGAAGCCATAATAATTACTCTCCATTGGATTGTTCATAACATTTTGCATCTTATCATTTAAGATGAAGCAAAATAAATGCCATTTTTTAAAAGATAGAAAAAAATAGATAATTCATAGGAAAAAGAGACTTTATCCTCATATTTATTTTTTAAAAAGTGTCTCTTTTTGTTAACAAGGAAAGATGGTTTTTATAGAGAATTTTAAGGGAAAGGAAAGAATTTAAGGGAATGTTTACTAAAGGATACACTGTGAGGAATTAAAATTATTTTAACAAGTAAACTCTCTGCTTAAATAAAACCCAGGAGTCAAAATTCAGACTTATAGTTTCTATTAATCATTTTTTTTCATTCTTAATCCTGACTTTAATTCTCCCCTGATCTAAAGTCTGATAGGTCAATTTTGTGTTCCTTTATCTTTTTATAAAGAAACGGGCGAGTTATTTGAGCACTTTCAGCAGAGCGGAGAATATTTCCTTTATATGTATAAAGTAAACTCTTGAAGTAAGTCTCCTCAAAGGAATTTATAATATTTTGTTTTGCCTCCTTAAAAGAAGGGGGAATATCGGGAAGAAAAGTTTTAGAACAAGGGCCTTCACTTTTCTTAAAAAAAGATTTGGGAATATCTTTTATGGTAATTATCCTCTCTTTGCAATTAATAACCATTACTAATAGTAAATTTTTCAATTCTCTTACATTTCCAGGCCACTCATAATTTAAGAAAATTTTTTTTACTTCCTCAGATACTCCCTCAATATTTTTATTAAGCTTTTTATTATGCTGGTTAAGGAAGAAATGCAGTAACAGGGGAATATCTTCTTTCCTTTCTCTTAAAGGATGAATAAATATAGGAAAGATATTTAAACGATGATATAAATCTCTTCTAAATTTTCCTTTTTGGATACATTCCTCCAAATCTTTATTACTGGCAGCAATAATTCGAACATCAACCTTTATAGACTTCCTTCCTCCTACTCTAATGAATTCTTTTTCTTCTACTACACGTAGTAGCTTTGCCTGAAGGTCTAAACTTGCCTCAGATATCTCATCCAAAAGTATAGTTCCTTTATCAGCGCAGGAAAATAAACCAAATTTTGGATGGTCGGCCCCTGTAAAGGCTTCTTTTTCGTGTCCAAAAAGCTCGCTTTCTAAAAGATCTGCAGGTAAAGCAGCGCAGTTTATTTTAAGAAAAGGTTTATTTTTACGTTTGCTTAGGCTATAAATTGTAGAAGCAATTAATTCTTTACCCGTTCCTGTTTCTCCTTGAATTAAGACAGTAATGTCCGTAGGGGCTATATTTTGAGCATCTTGAAGTATTTTTTGGATTTTTTTACTTTCACCGATGATAACATTTTCAAAATTTTTCTTTGTCTTTAATGACTTTAATAAAGAATCTTCTTTACTCTTATCTCCTATTGCTCTACGAATTAATATCTTTAACTCATCACAAATGAAAGGCTTCTTAAGATAGTCATAAATGCCTTCTTTGATCAATTTAAGGGTATTTTTTACCTCAGTTGGTTTTAAAAGAATGATTATCTTTACTTCTGGCAAAATTGTCTTTATTTTTTTAAGGATTTCTACATTGTTTAATTTTTTATCTAAATCAATTATAATTAAATCAAATTTTTTTCTTCGAATTTTCTCTAATATTTCTTTGCTATTTTCAACTAATTTAATACAATATCCCTCTTCTTTTAATGAATTAGTTATCTTTTGGAAGGATTCTATTTGCCTGATTGCTATGAGAATAGAAAATTTTTTAAGCATTGAATAACCTTTTTAATAGAAGCAATCTTAAATGGTTTTATCTATAAATAAAAAACCCCATTTCTTAGATATGAAAGAATGGGGTTTTATTAGCTTCGGTAGTTCAGCTATCTTTTTTAAAGAAGATCTGTGACTTTGTGCCCCATCCTTTTAGATGGTTTACCTTTATCGGCTATTCCTGAAAAACATTCAGAAAAGAGCTTATTTCCCTCTATTTTTAACCTACTTCAACCCACCAAAATTTTAAACAACCCACTTGTGGGCAGGGGCGAGACTAATCGCCCTTTGTGAAGCAAGAGTTAAAAAGCGATTGGGAGGCTAAGCCTCCCCTACCCAGGTGGAGAACTTTAATGAGCTCTCTTACTTTAAAGAGAGTAAAAGATTCAAAAAATCAAGGGATTGAGAATAGAGATAGTAAACTGCTATCTATAAGACTCAGTCAGAATCTACAAAGGTATGGGTGTCTGGTAGCCGCGCTTTAACCTGCAATGTTTATTTTATTCCAATTATAAATATAAAACAAAATATTAAAATTGTCAAGGGTAATTTCTGAAAAATTGAAGGTAAATTCTAATTTTAAGGTTATTTAAAGGAAATTTAAAGGTGCACGAGTAGCTTTGATTTGAATATATTTTAAAAATTAATAATTATTTTACATCATTATAGGGTTACTTTAATTTGGTACTATGGGTATTAAAGAAAAATGATTTTTCTCTTATTTTCTGAGAAATGAACAGTGCTCTTACACTAAGGACAGATGAACTGTTGAACTATTATCTCTTTTTCTTTCCCCTTTCTAAACTCATTAAGAAACTTTTCCGTCTTTATCTTATAGGTGCCATTTTTGTATATCTTCTCAAATCCACAATAGGGGCACTTTGAAGGACGAGGAATACTCTTTTTCTGAAAACTCATTTTTCTTTTCAAATTTTCAATCTGTTTCTCTCTCTTTTCAACGATATCCTTTAGCTAGCCTTCCTATTTCTTCCTTTTGTTCTTTGATTACCTTATCTTTTACATCGAACTCGAGCCTTCTTAACTTGGGTCCCCGTTTTTCCAGTTTTAGTGCTTCCTCCAAGGCATCTGAAGCTCATTGGCTACGAGTTGTATCTTCTCCCCGGCTATTATCTGACAGACTATTAGGACTTTTTCTTTGATAGGTATATGTCTATAGCCCCTCATTTTTTTACCTCTATAAACTATAATAATATATAAAAAGCGATTTGTCAAAAAGAAAATGTAAAATTGTTAATTAAATTTTAGCTAACAAAAGAAAATGTAAAAAAATAATTATGGGTAGGATGGCAAATTTTATAGCGACGAAGGGGAAAAGTCCCGAGATATTCTTAACATATTTGTAAAATCAGTTATACTATAATTGTTGTTAATACATCAATAGTAAGGTAAAAGATGATTATTCAGAGAAATTTAATCAATAAAATAAAATATTCTTAAAAAGACGAGAATTTATAGCAGTAATAGGCCCAAGGCAGGCTGGGAAAACCACCTTTTTAGAAATTATTAGAGAGTATTTATTAAGAGAGCTAAAGATTAGTAGAGACTTGATACAGATTGTAACTTTTGAAGATAGAAGATTACTTATGGAATTTGAGGCTGACCCTGTTTCTTTTGTCTACTCGTATTTTCCTGTACAAAGCAGCGAAACTGCGTACTTTATGATAGATGAATTTCAGTATGCGGATGAAGATGGGCAAAAGTTGAAATTGGTTTATGCTACAATAAGAGGTATAAAAATCATACCTCTCACGTCTTACCTCTTCGCAGGCTAAAGCCTGCGGCTACCGTCTCACCTTTTTTCGCAGGCTAAAGCCTGCGGCTACCGTTTCACCCTTTTTTCGCAGGCTAAAGCCTGCGGCTACCGTCTCACTTTTTACGTCTTACCTCTTCGCAGGCTAAAGCCTGCGGCTACCGATATCTCTTTCCCTTTAATCCTCTAATCCTCTATTTTATCTGCCATTTATAGCTAATTGAATTAATTCTCGGGGGTCAAGAATAAGAACTACTCGTCCGTCTCCTAAGATTGTTGCTCCAGCTAACCCTTTAGTATCGGCTAAACATCCCTCCAGGGGTTTTATAACGATTTCTTCCTCTCTTTGTAAAGCATCCACAGCTATACCCAGCTCTTTTCCTCCTCCCTCAATAATTACTATAGAGATATGCCTATTTTTATTACCATTATGGGTAAGATTAAGTAAATCAGATAAACGAGCTATTCCTACAACTCTATTTCTAACAACAATTGATTCCTTATTTAAAATTCCCTTTATTTGATTAGAATTAATCTGTAATGTCTCTTTTACAGAGCTTAAAGGAAGAGCAAAAGTCTGTTTGTTTACCTCTATGAGAAAAACTTTCAGAATGGCCAGGGTAAGGGGTAACGTAATAGTAAAGACTGTTCCTCTGTCTATGTGAGTATCTACATCTATTTCTCCTCTTAAATCTTTAACAGCTGTCATTACTACATCCATTCCTACCCCTCGTCCTGAGATATCGGTTACTTTTTTGGCAGTGCTAAAACCAGGAAGAAAAATGAGATTAAGGCGTTCTTTTTTATTTAAAGATTTTATTTTTTCTTCGTTAATAATTCCTTTTTTGATGGCTGTTTGACAGATTAATTCTGGATTAATTCCTTTTCCATCATCTTCAATCTTGATAGTTACACTTTCGCCTTCCTGGAAAGCAGAGAGTTTTATTGTTCCTTTTTCAGGTTTTCCTTTAGCCCTTCGCTCCTCAGGTGTCTCTATCCCGTGGTCTACGGAGTTGCGAATCAAGTGAATTAAGGGGTCTCCAAGTTTTTCAATCATCATCTTATCTAAGTGTGTCTCTTCCCCCGATATCTTTAATTCAATTTTTTTGTTCTTTTTTCGACAGAGGTCTCTTATCATGCGGGGAAATTTATTAAAAAGATTTTTTATGGGAAGCATATGTATATCCATAACTACTGTTTGCAGGTCTCTTGTTATTCTATTCATCACTTCAATAGTTTCTCTTAACTGTTTGCAGGTCTCGGAAATTTTTTCCCCCGCTTCTAATTTTTGAGCAATAGAAAAGAGACCTCCCCTGTTAATAATCAATTCTCCCGCTAAGTTCATTAAAAGATCAAGTTTATTCTCACTTACCCGTATGGTTTTTTCTAATCTTATCTTTTTCTGTGGTAGGGGTTTCTCCGGGGAGATTTTCTTCTCAGTTTTCTCTTCCTTACTCGAGATAAACTCCGGTTGTAGAAGCTCTTCTCCAGATTTTTCTATATTTTTTATAAGTTTTACAAGAATGTTATAAGATGAATTTAATTCATCCACCGTTTCTTTAGAGATAGATATTTTTTTTTCTCTTATTTTTTGAAGAAGGTCTTCTTTTTCCTCTGCTATATCCTTAATTTCAGAGAATTTCATATAATCAGCAGAGCTTTTCAAGCTATGAAATGTTCTGAACAGAGCATTGATAACCTCCTGTTCATAAGTCCCTTTTTTTAATTTATTAATGCATTCTACTATTGTAGAAAGGTATTGTTGGGTAGCATTCAAAAATACCTCTTTCTCTTCATTATCTATTTTTTTTGCCTCAATTTTTAATTCTTTTTCTTTAGAGGGAGGTTTTTCAATTGTTTCTTCAATTTTATTTATAATTTCACTTATATCTTTAGATAAATTTGCAGTAACTCCTTTTATTTTATCCTCTTTTCCACTGGCTACATCTTCTATTAGACTCTTGAGAATGTCCGCTGTCTTAAATATAAAATCGATAATTTCGGGAGTAACTTTAAGTTCTTCTCTGCGCAGTTTATCAAGTATGCTTTCTGATTTATGAGATAGCTCAATTATTTGGGTTAAGCCTAAAAACGAAGAAGAACCTTTTAAGGTATGAAAACTGCGAAATATATCATTTAAAAGGTCCAAATTGTGAGGTTCTTTCTCTAACTGGAGGAGTTTTGGCTCTAAGGATTCTAAATGCTCTCTGGATTCATTAATAAACTCTCCCATAATTTCAGGGTCATTTAAAAATTCATTCATTTTTTTCCTTTATAAGTATATTCGGAGTAAATCAGCCAAAACTTTAATCCTGGCATTTGAATAATCATTGTTTAAGAATTTGGAATTCAGTAGTCAGAATGAAAAAACATTGGCTGGTAGAGGCTATGAGCTATCAGCTATGAACTATTTACAATTCTGACTTCTGTCTTCTATCTCTCAACCCAAAAGCATCTTCACATTCATCACCAATTTTTTGGGATCTGTTGGTTTAACCAAATAAACATTAGCTCCGACGGCAAGACCCCTTTCTCTGTCCTCCTCCTCTTCCTCGGTGGTTACGATGATAATGGGAAGATCTCTGTAAATATCCTGCTCCCTTAAAGTCTGGATTAACTTCAGTCCGTCCATCTTTGGCATATTTATATCTGCTACTATTAAGTCAAAATTTTCTCTGTACAGTTTCTCCAAAGCCTCTATCCCATTAGAGGCGGTTTGGACCTCAAAGCCCGCTGATTCCAGTATGAAACCCTGTAATGTCCTTATAGTTGCTGAATCGTCCACCACGAGGATTTTCTTTTTCATCTTGTTTTTCCTCCTTGCTCTTGTCTGTTTTAATAAAAATTGTAATTGTCGTAGTGCAGACCTTGAGGTCTGCCTAAATTCATCAGGTCTAAAGACCTGAACTACATTTTAGCAGCTTGCTACTGCATATCTTGGCTTTAGCAAGCTAAAGCACTCCGATAAGTCAAGCAATCTTGACCGCTACAATTTGCTGGTCGATAGCCGCAACCTTCAGGTTGCGTAAAATTCGCAGGCTAAAGCCACCGCTTCGCTTTCAGACATAAGCTACCACCGAATAAATGGTCTTCGACGATTCCTTCGGAATGCGGTGGTATTCACGTCTCACTTCTCACGTCTTACGCCTCACGTCTTACGTCTCACGTTTTACTCCTTTATATATACCAGTCCGCTATTAAGTCTGACCAGTTTAAAGGCGGCGCTGATACGAGACATAGATTCGCTTGACCCCAGGAAAATATATCCTCCCTTGTTAAGGCTGTTATAAAAGGAATTTACTATTTCTTTACAGGACTTCGGGTCAAAATAAATGAGGACATTTCTACAAAATATAAAGTCAACGTTTTTTATCCTCTGCAGTCTCAATCCATCGTTGAGGTTAAGATATTCAAATCTAACATACTTTTTGATCTCGTTCTTGATTTTATATTTATCCTGGTCTTGCTCTTGACAGGGGATAAAATATTTCTCTCTGTATTCAAGAGGGACGTCCTTCAGCGACCTTTCGCCATAGGTTGCCTTTCTGCACATTTTAAGAGCCTTGCGGTTTATATCGGTGCCCAAAATTTCCACCCTCCAGCTATAGATATCCTTGATCATCTCCAGAAGAATGATAGCGATGGTATAGGGCTCCTCGCCGGTGGAACAACCAGCGTTCCATATCCTTAAAGTTTTATTATATTTCTTTCTTTTCTCCTCACAAACAAGGGGTAGGATTTCCTCAGCAAACATCCTTAGCTGTGGATAATCCCGAAAAAAATAAGTTTCGTTTATGGTGAGGGAGTCCACGAAGGTGGAGAATTCCTCCCCGTCATAGTTTAAAATGTGTATGTAATCTTTTACATTATCGCAACTTATCTCTTCCATTCTTTTTGAAAGTCTATTGGTCACAAAGTAGGTTTTCTTTTCATCGAAAAAAAGACCTGTTTCCCTGTTGATCAAGTCTCGAATTGATTGAAAATCCTCTCTCGAAAGATACATTGATTAACTCCCGCTTTAATCACTCATCAGTCTTTTTAATGTCTCATTCGCTGCGTTTCGCACTTCCTCATCGTTATCGTATGCCAATGATTCAAGTATTTCCCTCACCTCTTCATTCTTCTCCAAGGGTAGATATCCGAGGCTCGGATCTATAAGGATTAAGGCCTTCATCCCCATCTCTTTTATCTCCTCGTCTTCATCGGATAAAAACTTAACCAGGGAGGAAATTGCCTTTTTGTATTTAATTTTACCTGATAGAAAGGCGGCGGCCTTTCTTGTTGAGGTAGATTTACCCTCCAGAAGCTTTAAGAGAAAGCTTAAGTCTGACCCCTTTAATTTATCAATGGCTTTTCCTTCCTTTTCAACTATCTGAGCTATCGCCTCTGCTACTGCTCCCCTTAGTGTCTCGGATTTAGAAAAAGAGAGGAGAAAATCGATCGCCCTTCCATCACCTATCTTACCCAGGGATTTAATCGTTGAGAGAAGCACCAATGCGTTCTCACTCGATGGAATGCTCATCAGGGACTCAACTGCTCTTTTATCGCCAATCCTGCCCAGAGCCTCTGCGCAGGAACACATAAGCCACATATTCCCTTCCAATGCCTTTGTCAATGAATCAACTGCTCTTTTATCACCAATTTTTCCCAGGGCTTCCGCGGCAGCGCAGGCAACGTTGATATTTGGGTCATCATTTAAAGAAAATATAAGATATGGAGCAGCCTTGGGACTGGCGATATTTCCCAGGGTATCACAGGCAAACTTGCGTATATCATGGTCTTCATCCTTCAACAAAGAGATCAACACGTCCATTGCCTTCTCTCCAATTCCCTCCAGGATTTCTATGGAAATGTTGCGCACACTTGCTTCATTGGAGCTTAGAAGAGGAACAAGTTTTTCTGCAACTTCCTTACCATCTATTTTGACTAAGGCATCGGCGGATGCCTCCTGGACAGCGGTGCTTTTATCGGAAAGAAGATTTATTAAATGAGGGATCCCCTCTTTTTCCCTTAGTTCACCCATCATTTGAGCTGCCCATCTTCTTTCATCATCATTCTCACTCTTTATTTTTTCCAATAATTCGCTGAATTTAGGCTTTGAAGTAATCATTTTGATTTTCCTTTTATATAATTACGGTAGCCGCAATCTTTACCCTGTTTAAATAGTAGTGACATTTAACAGGGTTTAGGTTGCGTTGTTTTACGCAGGCTGAAGCCTGCGCCTACCAGTTTACTTTTTACTTTTCACCTCTCACTTCTCACGTTTCACCTTTCACTGCTCTCACAATTGCCTGCGCCATTCCCCTTACGGAGACCACCTTATCCACACAGCCCATCTCTATAGCCGCCTTGGGCATACCAAAAATTATAGAGGAGGCCTCGTCCTGGGCTATGGTTTTACCGCCCTTTCTCTTCAGTTCAACCATCGCCTTAGCTCCATCACTGCCCATCCCTGTCAGGATAACACCAACAGCGTTCCTGCCATAAACCTTCGCTACCGATGACATCATCACATCCACAGAAGGTCTGTGAAGAATATTAGAGGGCTCCTTGCTCAATCTAATGATAGTTCCTTTGCCAAGGGTTCTTTTAACCACGCTCATATGGTAATCACCCGGAGCGAGGTAACCCTTGCCTTTTTCCACTACATCTCCAGCTTCAGCCTCTTTGATCTCGAGCTGGCTATTTTGGTTTAGTCGCTCTGCAAAGGCACTGGTGAAACTGGGAGGCATATGCTGAACTATTAAAAGTGATGCCGATAGGTTGTCCGGAAGATAGGGAATAATTTTCATCAAAGTTTGAGGCCCTCCCGTGGAAACACCAATGGCTACTGTTTTATCAGATATACCAGTATAGACTTTTCGTTTAGAAATAGCCATTGGTGGTTGCTCAACAACTTCTGGTTTAGCTGGTTTTATATTTCCCAATTTTGCAGAGGCAGCTGCCTTAACCTTGGTAATTATCTCGTTCTTTTGTTTATCTATATCCAGGGAGATAGTGCCCGATGGCTTGGGGATAAAATCCACCGCTCCTAACTCCAGAGCCTCAAATGTTTCCACCGCTCCCTCCTGAGTAAGGGAACTGAGCATAACTACTGGTAGGGGGGTTTCGGCCATAATGTGTTGAAGAGCGGTCAAACCATCCATATGGGGCATACTTATATCCAGGGTGACTACATCTGGAGATAACTCCTTTAACTTTTCTAAGGCATCCTCGCCATTTCTGGCCGTGCCGATTACCTCAATACGAGAGTCAGATTCCAATATGTTCTTTATCGCCTTCCTCATAAAAGCCGAATCATCAACTACAAAGACCTTTATTCGTGATGATGAAGTATAGAGACGATTGTGTTTCATAGGTATTTTTCTCTTTTCATCTTCGTCCTGAGGGTGACCTTTCCCGTTCCAAGCTCAAATTCCATTGTCCGCGGGTGATGTCCTAAGGTATCATCCGCTATTATTCTTATGCCTTGCCTGGCTAAATATTTTTTTACGGCAAGCACATTTTGTGCCCCTACATCCATTTCAAGAGGTAGATTCTTTAAGTTAAACATATTTCCTCCTCCAGCAATTTTAGCTATAATATAAATGCGGTTTGCTCCTATATTTTCCATTTTCTTAATCATTGAAGAGATGGCAACGTTGGCGAATTTAGGGGCTTTGCTTTCTCCGTTTATGTTTTTGCTATTGGGTAGGCTTATATGGGCTAATCCACCAATCTTGGAAAAAGCATCGTAAAGGGCAATTCCCACACAGGAACCAAGGTTATGGGTAATTAACACATCTGGAGCGGTAGATATTCTAAACTCACCAATAGGCACCGAAATTGTTCTTTTCATTTTTTTTGTTTGCCTCTCATTTTTTACGTCTCACTCTCTATACGGCGGTTAAAGCCACCGCCTCGCCATTAATCTTGTCTTTCCATCCCTCCTTCCCCTCTACGGGGAAGGATAAAGGTGGGGGTAACTTAGCCTCCCATTTCTTGTATTTTCCTATATAGACAGGTCCCTACACATTCAAAACCCATTCTATCCAGGTCAAAGAGCCTCTCCGTACCACCGCAAAAGAAGAAACCGCCTTTTTTTAAGGCAAGACGAAATTTATCCATTAACATTTCTTTAGCACTGTTTTCAAAATAAATAATTACATTCCGGCAAACGATGAGATGAAAAAAGCCCTGAGGAAAATCATCCTTTAATAGGTCAATTTCCTTGAATTTTACCCTCTTTTTAATCTCATCCCATATTTTATAATTTTCACCTATCTTTAAAAAGTATTTTCTTAGCCTCTCTTTTCCTACATTTCTTATATGATTCTCATCGTAAAGGCCAATTTTGGCCTTTTTTAAGGCACCTTTATCTATATCCGTGGCCAGGATTCTATTGATGCTTTGAGGAGATTTCTCGTAAAGGATGATGGCCAAAGAATATGCCTCCTCTCCGGTAGCGCAGCCGGCGCTCCATATTCTGGGATTGGGTGTTTTTCTTAAAATCTCTGGAAATATCTTGCCCTCTAATTCCTTGAACCTTTCAGGGTCGCGGAAAAACTCAGAAAAATTTATGGTGATGTACTCCAGAAACTCCTCGTATCTTTTTTGGTTCTTTTCAAGAAAACGATAGTATTGCCTGAGGCTCTTGCATCCTAATTTTGCACTCAATGTAATTATTCGCCTTTGCATCTGACGGGTTTTATAAGCATTTAAATCAACGCCGCTCTTTTTTAAGATTTTCTTCTTGAAGTATTCGTAATCAGAATCCATAAAAATTTCCTTGTTAATTTTCTTTTGGTAGCCGCAGGCTTCAGCCTGCGCAGATGAACGCAACCTAAAGGTTGCGGCTACCGTCTTTCCGAGTTACTCTCTCTAAATTTCTCTTCGCTAACTCAAACTCAGGATCTATCCTGATCGCCTCTCTGAATTCTGCAATTGCTTTATTGTCCTGGTCCAGGCTATGATAAATTATCCCCAAATTATTATGTGCCTCTGCATCTGAGGGATTAAGCTCAAGTGACCTTTTATATTCCTTTGCTGCTTCATCCAAAAGCCCCTTTGCCTGATAGGCTAAACCAAGGTTATAGTGAATAGAAGCGCTTTCTCCCTCTGAATGAAGGGCTTTTTGAAAGCTTTCTATCGCCTTATCATACTTTCCTCTATTATAATAATTTAAACCAATTTGGTTATATTTGAGTACAGAATTCTCAATTGAAAGGAGATTATTTAAAATAGAGTCCTCCCTTATTACCTTACTCTCACTTTCTGTATCTTTGATTATAGCGTCCAATTTTATTATTAGAGGCTTACTTTTCTTCAAGAGAAATCACCTCTTTAGCTAATTGCTTATACGCTATTGCTCCTCTTGAATCAGGAGCATATTTATTAATGGGAAGACCACCGCTGGGAGCTTCAGCCAATTTAGTGCTTACCGGAATTATCGCATTAAAGAGTCTGTTCTTAAAATTCTTCTGAAGCTCCTCAAAGATGTAACGGCTTAGATTGGTCCGCACATCATACATAGTAGCTAGAATTCTTACCATGGATAACCCCGGATTTGCCTTTTTCCTTACCGTATTAATCAGATTTAACAGTTGAGTCAGTCCCCTGAGGGCATAAAATTGAGTTTGCACTGGAATGATGACCCCGTCAGAGCAGACGAGGGCATTTAAGGTGAGGACCCCCAATGATGGATTGCAGTCTAAGAGAATGTAGTCATATTTTAAAACTATGGGCTCGAGTTTTCTTTTCAAAATAAGCCCCCCTCCTTTTTGTGTTCTTATCTTACTTTCTATATCAGCGAGAGAGGCTTTAGCCGGGACAATTGATAAATTTGATAGATTTGTCGGGTAAATTACCTCACTAACTTGACTTTCAGTGTCATTGAAGAGATCATATGCTGAGAGATCAAGCAGATGAGGTTTAATTCCGAGTCCAATACTTGCATTGCATTGGGGGTCCAGGTCTATCAAGAGAACCTTTTTATTCATATCGGCAAGAAAGGCACCTAAGTTTATCGTAGTGGTGGTCTTTCCGCATCCTCCTTTTGGATTGGCGATAGCAATAACCCTTACCTGAGTTGATGACATATAGATTTATCTCCCGAGAATTTTAAGGTTTAAGTTGGTAGCCGCAGGCTTTATTGGAGTACATCAGCTTGCTGATGTTAAGATAAGCAGTAGCAAGCTACTGCACTCCTGTCTGCGCTTTTGCGCAACCGGTAGTCGCAGGCTTCAGCCTGCGGGAAGATACGCAACCTAAAGGTTGCGGCTACCTTCAGGTTTCCTTGTCTTCTTACTTCTCACTTTTCAACAGGTTTTGGTTGGTCTACCTCCCTGGGTTTGGCGCTTTCCAACTTCACAGGCTCCTCAACAGGCTCTGGCTTATCTATCTCTTTAGACTCATCTGTTTTCAGCTCAACGTGTTTCTTAACAGCCTCTTGACTTTTTTTAAGCTCCATCCGAGCCAATTCCTCTTTCTCTTTGACTGTGAGGACCTCATTTAAGTCGAGCAAGACGATAAGCCTCTTGCCGTCGTTGAGTTTACCTATACCCCGCAGATATTTAGCCTCAATTCCTGCCACGATAGGTGGCGGCGGTTCAACGGCGTCCTTAGACAAACGCAGAACCTCGGAGACGGAGTCAACGATGATGCCCGTGGTTTTATCATCCACATTTACCACCACAATTCTGGTGGCATTCGTCTTTTTGGTAGCCTCCAGGTCAAAACGCTTTCGCAAATCAATTACCGGAAGGACATTGCCCCTTAAGTTTATCACTCCCTCTACAAAGGATGGAGCCTTGGGAACCCTGGTGATCTCCGGCAGCCTTATAATTTCCTGCACCTCCTCAATCCCCACTCCAAATTCCTCATTTTCAATTTTAAAGCTCACCAATTGTTCTTCTTCGGCCATTTTTCTTTCACCCCCTTCTGTATTTTTAAGGTTTTTCTCATTAACTTGTCCTAATTTGGAAAGTTTTTTCCTTTCCGAAGCGGTTAGAAGCTTAACCAGGTCTAAAAGAAGAAGCAGCCTTTTCCCCTCTTCTAATTTCCCTATTCCCTTAAGGTATTGTGCATCAATGCCGGAGGTAATAGGCGGTGGTGGCCCAATAGTATCCTTAGATAGACGCAGAACCTCGGAGACGGAGTCAACAATCATTCCCATAGATACCTCACCCGCGTTTACCACTATAATTCTAAGGGAATCCGTCTTCTCAATATTCTTCAGGTCAAATTTCTTACGCAATGAGAGAATGGGCAAGACCTTATCTCTTAAATTTATCACCCCTTCTATAGAGGGTGGAGCTTTGGGAATCCTGGTAATCTCGGGTACCCGGATAATTTCCTGTACTTCTGAAACACCCACTGCATACTCCTCTTCACTTAATTTAAAACCCACCAATTGAACTTCATTAGAAGAAATTCCCTCTGTCTTAATTTCATTAGCTTCATCATTTTTCTGATTAACGTTGGAACTGAAATCCTCCGAGAAGTTTCCCATTTCCTCAACATTTAAAAATTTTTTTAAATTAAGGAGGCTAATTAGATATTTACCATCCTCCATTTTGCCTATTCCGTCTAAATACTCAGCATCTACACCAGTAATAATAGGTGGAGGTGGCTCAACAGCCTCATCCGGCAGACGCAAGACCTCAGATACGGAATCCACAATTATCCCCATTGTTTTGCCTTCAATGTTTATCACGATGATGCGATTAGAATCCACCCGTTCCCTGGAATCTAAGTCGAACCGCTTACGGCAATCAATCACCGGTAAAACCTGCCCCCTTAAATTTATCACTCCTTCTACAAAGGATGGGGCTTTGGGAACCCTGGTAATCTCGGGTATCTTTATTATCTCCTGGACGTCCATTATGTCCACCCCAAATTTCTCCTCCTCTAAATTGAAACCCACCAATTGGTGTTCAGTATTTGCAGCCACACTAACCTCCTTTTTTGCTTTGCCCGGTAGCCGCAGGCTTCAGCCTGCGTAAAACAACGCAACCTAAACCCTGTTAAATGTCACTACTATTTAAACAGGGTAAAGGTTGCAGCTACCTCTTGATCGGGTAGGGGGAAGCTTTAGCCTCCCTCTTTCACTCACTTTTTACTCCTAAATATTCTGCAACTCATCTGCCAGGGCAGATATCTCCTCTACAGCTGTGGCAAGCTCTGCCATTCCTTTGGCCTGCTCCTGGGTAGCAGAGGATGCCTCCTGGGCAGCAGAAGAAGTCTCCTGGGCGGCTGCGGCAATTTGATCTACTCCCTTTCCTGCCTGCTCAATAGCCTTTAGACTCTCACCAGCCGCACCCTTTATTTCTTCCATTCTTTGCTGGACACCGGCTATCTCCTGTGCCACTTTACCTAAAGCCTCTGTAGTTTTTTTAGCATGTTCTACTTCTCCCCGAGCTGTTGCTCCAACCTCCTCTGTATCCTGTGCCACACGGGCAATTCGCTCTTGAATCCTTCGAACTGAATCCTTAATTTTATCAGCATTTTCCGCTGACTCATTGGCCAGGTTACGGATATCCGAGGCTACTACGGCAAAACCCTTTCCATGCTCTCCGGCCCCGGCCGCCTCAATAGCACCGTTTACTGCCAGCATATTGGTTTGAATGGTTACATTGGCGATGGCATCGACGATCTTGTCAATTTCCTTTGCTCTTACTTCTAAATTGCGAACATTCTTCGCCGATGTCAAATTAACTTCGGCTGCATCGGATATTGCCTGAATGAGCTCTTCAAGAGCTTTTCTGTTCTCTTGAAGGAGCTTTTGCTGAGCAATGACTTTCTCTAAGGAAGCTCCTGCCTTTTGAGAAATTTCCTCAGCTGTTTTCTGGACTTCCTGAGCATTGGAAGCTGATTCCTCAGTGGCTGCCCCTTGCTCTTCGGCACCTGAGGCTATCTGTTCGATGGCGGACATTATCTGTTGGGATGCACTGTTAGCCTCCTGGATGGTGGCGGATAGCTCTTCAGCGGCAGCAGCGAGTTCCTCAGCTGCCTTATCGGTAACATTGTAGGTTCTGATCTCATCAGCCATCTGAGCTAAGTCCTCAGTGGTCTTCCTTATCTCTTCCAGAGCTTTTGCTTGCTCTTGAGTTGATTTACTTGCCTCCTCAGAAGCTGATGAGGCCTCTTCGGCAGTGGAGGCAATCTGCTCGGTCCCCTTAGAAAACTGCTCTACTGCAGCAGCTTGCCTGGAAGATAAATCATTTACTTCTTTACTTCCCTGTTGAACTTCAACCATATCTTTTTCTATGATTGCTAAGGTATCGGTGATCTTTTTCCCCTTCTCCACCTGAGCACGAGCATCTTCTCCCGATTTTCTGATATCCTCAACTATCTTCTTAACCTCATTTTGAATGTGCTCTACCAGCTCTCTTATGTTTCCAGCCGAGGCCTCTGAGGTTTCTGCTAAATTCCTGACCTCATCGGCTACCACGGCAAAACCTCTACCATGTTCTCCGGCACGAGCTGCCTCAATCGCTGCATTAAGAGCTAAAAGATTGGTCTGGTCAGCGATTCCAACCACCGTTTGAACTATCTCTCCCACTTCGGCTGCCTGTTTTTCAAGTTCTACCCCCATCTCAGCAGATTGCACGTTCATCTCGGCAGATTTGTTTACTCCTTCAATTAAAACCTCAATATCCTGAGACATCTCCCTTACCATAGCCTGCAGTTTATTGATGGCGTCCAGTGAAGCTTGGGCATTTTGAGATGCTATTTGTACTCCCTTATCAACCTGGGTAACAGCTGCTTGACTTTCCTGAGTATTAGCAGAAGCTTCTTGGGCCCCGGAGGAGATCTGCTCCATCGTGCTCATAAGTTCCTGAGCAGCTGATGATGCCTCCTGAACACCGGTCGCCAGCTGATTGGCAGCGGCAGCCAATCTTTCTACCAGTTGTTGTTTTTTTGCTGCCGTGCGCTTGGCCAATTTTTCCTCAGTCGCCTTTCTGGC
>JAGGXI010000029.1 GCA_021163155.1 Candidatus Aerophobota bacterium | reverse complement strand
GTTCGGATGAGATAACCGCTGAAAGCATCTAAGCGGGAAGCCCACCCCAAGACTATATCTCTCACTCCGATAAGGAGGTAAGATTCCTGGCAGATTACCAGGTTGATAGGCCAGTAGTGTAAGCACGGTAACGTGTTCAGCTTACTGGTACTAATAAATCGAGGATTTGACATTAAGTAATTTGTCCTATGCAGTTTTCTAAGCACAAATATAAAATTTTCCCGGTGATTATAGCAGGGAGGAAACACCCGTTCCCATTCCGAACACGGAAGTTAAGCTCCCTAGCGCCGATGGTACTGCAAGCTTAACTTGTGGGAGAGTAGGACATTGCCGGGATTTTTTTTCTATCGATCAAAGGCAACCTTAATTTAAGTGCGAAGTGGTTGCCTTTTTTAATATTTATTGTAAAATAGTTAATGATTTCCCCGGTAGCTCAATGGTAGAGCGGGTGGCTGTTAACCACTAGGTTGTAGGTTCGAGTCCTGCCCGGGGAGCCAACACACCTCAATGTTGATAACGGATTTGCTCTTGTTAACATAATTATGCCTTTGATGTGAGTGGAGATTTTTTATTCACCGAAAGCAATAAGTAAACCTTAAACAAAAAGAGATTTTTAAGAAGTTTCTGCTTTACCTTTATTTTTCGAAAGACCGAACTCTTCTGTTTTCCCCTATTTATCCCTTCTAAAAATGGCTCCGAGAGATATTATAGATGCAGGATGATATATTCCGATTGCCTCATATATCTTTTCTTCTCTTTTTAATCTTCCCTTATTAATTCTTTTGGCTAACTTCTTAATATCAGCTACTAACTTTTTCTCATGAGACCCCCTAATTGCTTTATCCTCTTCTTTTCTCCCTTCGCTAATGCAGAGAATGTAAAGCTCGTTTTCTTTTTCCATTTTCTTAATGAAAACACCTGATTTTTTCTTATCGGGATTTGTTGGTGATAGGATTCTTATAAGTTCATGGAATCCCCCTTCTTCAAAATTAGCAAGGTATTTATTTCTCTCTTTTTGTCTGGTAGCTACGATGTAATGATATTCTTTTCCCTTAATCTCCTTAATGTTATCTTCATAGGCTATACCTCTATCAAAACAGAGCAGAAGAGGTCAAATCTTTATTATTGACAAAGTAGGATAAAATGGCTTTTTATGCTAAATTTAATTTATTATGGTACAGGAATAAACATTGATGAGATAAGAGTAACAAAAGGGATAACAAGACAAATCCTTATGGGGGTTTTGCATCATTATAGAGGAAAGGATTTTCCTGCAGTTGGTTGTCAATAATAAAGATTTGACTCCTTTTTTAATTTTTGTATAAATGCCTAATATCAAATTTGAATAAAGAGGAGAAAAATGATCTGGAATAAAAAGTATGAATGTATGGAGCGGAAAGATATAGAAAATTTACAGTTAGAGAGATTCAATGAGGTTATACAGCGAGTTTATGACCATGTTCCCTTTTATAGAAAAAAATTTGATAAAGAAGGAATTCGTTTAAAGAAGATAAAATCATTAAAAGATATAAGAAATTTTCCCTTCACCACCAAGTCGGATTTTCGAGATAACTACCCCTTTGGACTTATCGCTGTTCCCTTTGAGAAAATAGAGGAATTTCATACCTCTTCCGGAACAACAGGAAAACCTGTAGTAAATGGTTATACTAAAAAGGATATTCAAATATGGGCAGAGGTTGTAGCCAGAGGCTTAACAGCTATAGGAGTACGCAGAAATGACATCATCCAAAATGCCTATGGCTATGGGCTTTTTACCGGTGGAATAGGTCATCATTATGGGGTGCAGCTTATAGGAGCTAAGATTATCCCTGCTTCAGGGGGACAAACTAAACGCCAGGTTATGATAATGAAAGACTTTAAATCAACAGTTTTAACCTGTACTCCCTCTTATGCTCTGCATATAGCGGAGATAGTAAAAGAGATGGGGGTTGATATTAAAAATCTCTCCCTGAGAATGGGTAACCTTGGTGCGGAGACCTGGTCAGAGAATATGCGAGGAGAAATTGAAGAGAGACTAAACATAGAGGCTTTTGATGTATATGGTCTTACTGAAATTATTGGTCCCGGGGTAGCCAATGAATGCAAGAAAAAAAATGGTTTACATATTTTTGAGGACCATTTCCTTCCGGAGGTAATTGACCCAAAAACAGGAGAAGTCTTGCTGGAAGGTGAAGAAGGAGAGCTAATTATAACTACTTTAACCAGGGAAGGGACACCATTAATAAGATTTAGAACCGGAGATATTACCTCATTAAATTATGAGCTCTGCAAATGTGGGCGAACGCAGGTGCGAATGTCCCGAATTAAGGGTCGGACCGATGATATGCTCACCATCAGAGGAGTAAATGTCTTTCCATCTCAGATAGAGAATATATTAATGCAAATAGAGGGAGCAGAACCTCATTATCAGCTCATTTTGGAAAGAAAAAGAGGATTGGATGAGTTAACAGTAGAAGTGGAGACTTCACCTGAGATATTCTCAGATGAGGTAAAAAGGTTGGAAATTCTTGAGGGGAAAATTGCCAGAGGAATCGAGGAAGCTTTAGGCCTGCGGATAAGGGTAAGGTTAGTTGAACCCAAAAGCATAAAAAGAAGCATGGGAAAGGCTAAAAGATTAATTGATAAAAGAAATTTAAAATAAGAGAGGTAAAAATGGATATTAAGCAGGTTTCGGTGTTTCTGGAAAACAAAATAGGTAGATTAGCGGAAGCGGTCTCGGCTTTAGGTAAAGAGGGGATTAACATTCGTGCTTTATCTATTGCTGATACTGCCGAATTTGGAATCCTACGTATGATAGTTAATCAACCTCAAAAAGCTGGAAAAATTTTAGAGGGAAAAGGGTTTACTGTATCTCAAACTAATGTATTAGCAATAGAAGTACCGGATAAGCCAGGCGGTTTAGCTAAAGTTTTAGCTGTCCTTAAAAAGAAGGGAATAAATGTGGAATATTTATATGCCTTTGTAGCCCCCATAGGTGACAACGCTTTAGTGGTTTTAAAGACAGAAAAATTAGAGGAGGCGAAGAAAATACTTAAAGTGGAAAATATAAAAATTTTAACCTCTGTGTGAAAAGGGGACGGTTCTATTTTTTCTTATAATATAAAGGCTAAACCTATCCCAAAGAAGGGGCTGGCGTATAAGTCATTAGAATATCCTGGTTTAGGGTAAACACTGGGCCAGCTTAATCCAACCATAATTTCCATAGCTAAATTTTCTTTAAAAAACCAGGTATATCCTATATTGCCCATAAGAAGTCCTGATAGTTCGGTGGTTGATTTTGATTCATTAGGCGTCTTAAGATTAGTAGCTTGATAAGCAATGTTCACAGAGCCTCCATACCATAGGTTAGCTTGGTGAGGTGAGGCTATGTATTGTTTAAAGCCTATTCCAAAGCCAATAACGGAGTCTTTTAATTTTTTATAAAACTTTCCTTCTTCTCCTGTGCTCATTTTTCCATAGCCATAAATTAACTGTTTAATAGTATATAGATTTGAACCTGCCAGATGCATATATTCTTCATTAATATATTGCACACTTCCGTTTATCGTATCCACATTATGGTAGGCAAGAGAAAAAAGTTCAGAAGGAAGAGAAGCTGGAGAACAAGAGTTTTTCTTTAAAGTCTCAGAAAAGGTAGGTTTCTGGTTGAAGACTAATAATAAACATAGAATCAAAAATATAACTCTTCCCATTTTTATTTTTCTGTATCTCATAAATACTTTTCTCCTATATATATTTTTCTATAAGCTATTTTTTTTCATCATAGTCCTTTCATTCTGAATTGTTTTAAATGCCTTTCTTAATTTTTCGGGTCTGTCAATGACAACTATTTCATCTTTTGTTATTATAATGGTAGCTCATTCCACTCTTTTGTCAAACTCAGTGCATTAAGCTGTCTATAAGGCAATAACAACACTGAAGGGATTGACTTTTTTGATTTTTTTTATATTATATAAAAGCAGAGGAGAAAAAAGAGAGATGGGGTAAGAGTTTATATATTTGATAGAGAATATAATTTAAAAGCGGATGGAAACGAGGAGCATCTTAAAACTGTAGCTAATTATGTAGATAGCAGAATGAGAATGATCGCTTCTTCTGCTCCCCAGAAAAAGAGTGGGGAGATAAGTGTGCTTGCCTGTTTAAATATTGCTGATGAGTTATATAGATTAAAGGCAAAAAATAAAAAAGCTAAGGAGAGGGTTGAAAAGGTAATAAAAAGAATAGAGAAAGAAATTAAATGAATTGGTTAGATGTGGTATTAGGGATTATCGTTATTTTATTTGCCATTAGAGGAATAGTAAAAGGTTTATTTAAGGAAGTATGTGGGTTAATCGGCATTTTAGTGGGCCTTATTGTAGCAATTAATCGTTATGAAGCGGTAGGAGAAATTATTTCAAGTGAGTTTAGCTTTATCCCCCCCAAGATAAGTTATTTAATAAGTTTTGCTCTTATTTTTATAGGTATAGCTTTAATAGGGGGAGTGGCAGGAATAATTCTTCATAAAGTATCGAGATATACAATTATAAGAGGAATAGATGGGGGAGGGGGATTCATATTAGGCCTTATCGAAGGAGCTTTAATCTGCAGCGTAATTCTTATTCTTTTAAATATATCTCCCATTTCTGAAAGAGCGGATAAATGGATGAAGGGATCTACTTTAACTCCTTATTTAATTAAAGTGGGTCCCTTTGTTTATGATAATATGATTTCTGTTATGCCAGGAGAAACAAAGAAGTTTATGCAAAAATTGGAGAAAGTTAAGGGCTCGATAGAGGAAAAAAGCCTCCATCCAGGCAAAAGTGGGGGCAAGTAAATCCTGTTGGATGTTTACTATCTAACAAAGTAAAGGAGTTAAATAGTTTTGGAGTACAAAGCTCAACCCTTTAATCGAGTGAGTCAGGAAGAATTTGAAGAAAAATTCCTTTCCCCTTATGCGACTAAAAATAGCCAAAGTAAAGGTAGGCAAAGAAAGGAAAAAAAATGTCCTTTAAGGACAGATTTCCAGAGAGATAGAGATAGAATTATTCACTGTAAATCTTTTCGACGCCTAAAACACAAAACGCAAGTGTTTATTGCTCCTTTTGGTGACCATTATAGAACAAGACTTACCCATACTTTAGAAGTGATGCAGATAGCCCGTACAATTTCCCGTGCCCTTCGTTTAAATGAGGATTTAACAGAAGCTATTGCTTTGGGACATGATTTAGGACATACCCCTTTTGGCCATAGCGGAGAAGATGCCTTAAATGATGCTTACCCTGAAGGATTTCAACATAATGAACAGAGTCTTCGGGTGGTAGAAAAATTGGAAGGGAACGGAGGATTAAATTTAACATGGGAAGTAAAAGATGGCATTTTGAATCATTCCCAGGAAAAAGAGAAAATACTCTCTCTCAAAAGTAAGAATCATCCTCATACTATAGAGGGAAAGGTAGTAAAAATAGCTGACCCTTTAGCCTATGTTAATCATGATATTGATGATGCACTGCGAGCAGGAATAATTAAAGAAAGGGATTTGCCAGGGGAAATTTTGCATATATTGGGAAAAACTCATAAAGAAAGAATAGATAAATTAATCCAAAATATAGTGAAGGAAAGTATAGGAAAATCTTACATAACGATGGATAAAAATTTACTGGAAGTATTTAATGAATTAAGAGATTTTATGTATAAAAAGGTTTACCTGTCCCCGATTTTAATAAAAGAAAAGAAGAAGGCTTATCAGATAGTAATTAATCTTTACAACCTTTATACAAAGAACAGTAATATTCTCCCTGCTTCCTTAAAGAATGAAGCAAAAGAGGAAAGATGGGAAAGAGTAGTAGTAGACTACATTGCCGGAATGACCGATCAATACGCTCTTAAAGTATATAAAAATAGTTTTCTTCCAAAGGAATGGGGATAATGGCTATATATATTTCTAATGGAGTAATAGATAAAATCATTGAACGAACAGATATTGTAGAGCTGATTGGGAATTACCTTCCCTTAAAAAGAGTGGGGAAAAATTATAAAGCACTTTGTCCTTTTCATCAAGAACGAACTCCTTCATTTGTAGTTTCTCCTGAAAAGCAGCTCTTTCATTGTTTCGGTTGTGGAGTAGGAGGTAATGTTATTAGTTTCCTTATGAAGTGGGAAAAGATATCTTTTCCCGAGGCAGTTAAAATGCTGGGAGATAAATTGGGAATGTCAATTTATCTTTCCGAGAAAGAAAAAAAGGAAAGTGCGATTAAGGATGATCTTTATCAAACTAATGAGATGATATCTACTCTCTTTCAGGAAGAATTAAGAAAGGATAGGTTTGCCCAGGAATATTTAGTAAAAAGAGGGTTTAATAAAAATATAGTAAAAACCTTTAAATTAGGATATGTTCCTTCTTCTAGAAATTTTTTGAGAGTATGCGAAGGGAAAGGAATTTCTTTTAAGAATTTAAGAGAGTTAGGCTTAATATCTGAAGATGGTAATTTTTATTTTAAAAGACGGCTCATATTTCCCATATTTACCCCTATAGGGAGAATATGTGGTTTTGGGGGACGAGTTTTAGATAACTCTTTGCCTAAGTATCTTAACTCTCCTCAATCTCGTATTTTTAAAAAAGGAGAAAATCTTTATGGGTTAAATCTAAGCAAGGAAGTGGCAGAAAAGGAGAAAGAAGTAATTTTAGTAGAAGGATACACAGATGTAATTGCTCTTTATCAAATGGGTCTAAAAAATGTGGTGGCCTCCCTGGGTACCTCCCTTACTTCCTTGCAGAGTCGACTCATTAAACGATATGCAAATCAAGTTTTTATAGCTTATGATGAAGATATTGCAGGAAGTGCCGCTACTTTACGAGGGATTGACCTTCTTCTGGAAGATAATTTAAGAATAAGAGTTATCTCTATGCCTCAGGGGATGGACCCAGGGGATTTCCTAAGAAAAAAAGAGGGGAAAGAAGAATTTATAAAAAGAAAGAGAAAAGCGCTATCTTATTTTGATTACAGACTAAATTTAGAAATTGACCATAGGTCTTCCCTTGAGATTGAAGAAAAAATAGATATAGTCAATAACCTTTTTCCTACTTTACAGAAAATAAGAGATTTAATAAAACTTCAAGAACTAATAAAAAAATTGGCTTTTCGGTTGGATTTAGATGAGTCTTTGTTAACAATGGAATTTAAAAAATTTAATAAAAAAAGAAAGATAAAAACGTTTCCTTCCTCTTCTCCTATATTTAATATTCATACAAAAAGGGATGAGGAAAAAACGGAAAACATGCTTCTTCAGCTTATGTTAATGGAGAGAGAGGTAATAAATATAGTGATTAAAGAGGGAGGAGTGGATAACTTTACAAATCCTTCTTATAGAAAAATTGCTCAAAAAATAATTCTTTTATCAGAAAAAGAAGATATTTTATCTCCTAGCAAGTTAATAAGCCAATTAGAGGAGGAAGACCTTTCTTCTATTGTTTCCTCTTTCTGCTTGACAGATACTCCTTTTGGAGTGGATAATAAAGAAAAAATAGCTAATGATTTTATTAAAAGCTTAAAGAGAATTAAAAAACAGAAAAGAATTACTGAATTAATAAAAAAAATAGAGGAAAGTGAAGAAGATGGAAAAGAAGAAAAAGTTGATGAATGGTCTAATGAATTAATTAAATTAAAGAAACAAATATTATTGAGGTGAATATAATATGAAAAATAGGAGAAGAAAAAATCTTTTTAAAAAAGAGAATAGAGAAAAAGTTTTAGATGAGATTTCTGTTATTGATGAAACCCCTAGCACCGAAGAGGTTGAGGATGTATTCGATTTTTTTGAAGAATTAGAAAAAAAGGAGAGAGACAGTGAAATTCCCGAAGAAAAGATAGCTACTGGCAAACCAGTTTCTGGGCAGATAAGCATAAATGATGGAATAGGAAAATATCTTCAGGAGATAGGAAAGACTCCTCTTTTATCTGCTGAGCAGGAGAGAGAGTACGGAGAGAAGATAAGAGAAAGCAAGAGAATTTTAAGAAGAAAGGCTCTTGAGATAGCTTCCTTGCTGGAAAGAAATCCTTATTTAGCTCAAAAAATAGAACTTAGTGAAGAAAAATTGAAGGGAATAAAAAAGAAATTTAAGAAAATAGCTAAAATAGCTGATTTTATAGGAGCATTAGGAGATGAAAAGATAGCAAAAATAGAATTGGTCGAAGATGGGAAAAAATTTCTTAAATTGAGAGAAGAGATTAAAGAATTAAATCTTCGTTATAGAAACTATAGAGATAAGATGATTAAAGCTAATCTGCGTTTAGTGGTTAGTTTTGCAAAAAAATATACAGGAAGAGGAGTTCCCTTCCTTGACCTTATCCAGGAGGGGAATATCGGTCTTTACCGGGCTGTAGATAAATTTGACTATCAAAGGGGAAACCGCTTCAGTACCTATGCTAGTTGGTGGATAAGACAGTCCTTATCCAGGGCTATTTCTGATCAATCACGTACTATTCGTGTGCCTATACATATAACCGAACTTATGAAGAAGGTGAACAGAACCTCTCGGGAGTTAGAGCAGGAGATGGGAAGAGCTCCTACTACCGATGAGATTGCTAAAAAAAGCAATATTCCATTAGAAAAGGTGGAAGGCGTTCAAAAAGTTGTTGTCAAATCCACATCCATAGATACTCCTATTGGTGAGGACAAGAATAGCCATTTAATAGAACTTATAGAGAATGATAAAGTAAGAAGCCCTTTTGAGGAGATTAATCTCCATTACCTTCAAAAAGAGATAAGAGAATTGATAAAAGAGGTTAAAGATGAAAGGGAACGGGAAATTTTGAAACTCCGTTTTGGAACAGAAGATGGATGGGATTGTACTTTACAGGAAATAGGAGAAAAATATGGAGTGACTAGAGAGAGAATAAGACAAATTGAGGCGAAAATATTAGAACAATTACGAAAAGTAGCCAAAAAAAGAATGCTGGAGCAGTATCTAAGCTAACGTCTCAAGATTATTTTACTTTTTGATAAAGTAGGTAAATATTACAAGAATTGGTAGCCGTAGAGTTTATCCTGCATAACCTGAAGTCTATGGCTACCATATTTTGTTTTCTTTAAGTGTATTTAAAGTATCTTTCTTGCAATATCTCAAGATTTAATTTTTTGTATCCATCTCTATTCTTCTTTTTTACCTACCGCGGTGATAATCTAATCTGTGTAATTTGAACTCAGATTCGGCAATTTGAATAATTATCATTAAGTTTACCCTAAAATATTGCTCTGAGTCTAATTTTCATGAAAATTAAATTTTTTAAAGCTTTTTAAGTGCAAAAAATATTTTTCTTTTTTGGGTAGGGGCGACTTCAGTCGCCCTTTGCAAAACAAGAATTAGAGTCTATTGGGAGGCTAAAGCCTCCCCTACTCAGAGAGAGATTTAATAGATTGCCAAATTCAGGTTGAACTTTCATTTGGGAAATCAGAGATTTCTAACTTTTCCAGAAATCTTAATTTGATGGGTTGACAATTATGAAAATTATATCATAATAGTATATTATATATGATATATCATATAT
>JAGGXI010000028.1 GCA_021163155.1 Candidatus Aerophobota bacterium | reverse complement strand
GCCTACCGTGTAGGCTAATTTAAGCCCTACACCTCAAAATATTGAGGTTGAATCGTGTAAACTCAGGAGGTTATTGGTCCCTGAGGTAGGCAAAAGTAATATTTGTCTATAAATATTACAACTATGAGTTTATCTTAGCTTTTATATCAATAATACAGAAGATAAGCTAAAAAATGAAAGGAAGAACATTATGGCTTGTCATACTTATCCTGTTGACTTTAACAGTGTTATCGGCTATAGTTTTTTCTGAACAAAGGTAATACCAAAAATTTATAGATAAAGAAAAAAAGAAGGAGGAGAAATGAAATTAATGGATATGAAAGCAAAAGTGATCCTTTCCCTGTTTATTGTCCTGTTCTTAACTTCTCAAGCTTTTGCTGGTTGGATGGTAGAAAGCGTAAATAGGGATACTAATGGGGAGGAAACCACGGAGATACTCTATGTCCAGAAGAACAAGATGAAGAGCGTGGGACCTGAAATGATTATGATAACCGATCTGGATAAAAACCTGCTCTACATTGTTAACCCCAAACCTGAGTTCAAAATCTACTGGAGTGGCACACCTGAAGAAATGCGGAAGGGGATAGAAGAGATGACTAAGCAGATGGAAGAAGCGTACCTGAAGAATATGTCTCCTGAGCAAAGAGAACAGTACAAGCAGTATAAAGAAAGTATGAAGGAGAAACCCAAAGAACCTGCCACAAAAAAGAAATTCGAAGTGAAGAAGACTTCAGAAAAAGCCATCGTAGCTGGCTATCCAACTCGGAAATATCAGGTATGGGTCAATGGAGAACTGAAAGAGGAATTGTGGATTTCCTCAAAGATAAAAATCAAAGATGAAATTGACCTGAACAAATTAGAAAAATTCAAAGAAGCGATGAGTGGGCCCGAAGAAGAGGAGTCTTACGAATCTTCTCCAGAGTATATGGCGCTTATGGAGCAAGGGATTCCGTTAAAATCAATAAACTACAGTAATCAAGGAAATAGTGTAAATGAGGTTAAAAAGGTTGAGAAGAGGAAAATTCCGGATTCTGAGTTTAAAGTGCCCAAAGGCTATAAGAAGATATCACTGTTAGAACTGCATCAATTACAAGAGATGATGGAGCAGAAAGAAGAAGAAGAAGAAGAAGAATAGAAAAAATAAGCCGCTTGTAGGCACGAATAGATAAATGGGTGATAATTATGAATAATATGGTTATAGAAATTAAGGGGACAGATCTTATTACTTTTGGCAATAAGAGGAAAAAGGGCATTGTTCGCACTTTTTCTTTCGGCACCAATTTTTTCCTAATCTAAGAAGGGCTGTTTCAAATTGGACAAAATTTTTTCCTTTTATTTTAAATTTATTCCATACAGATTTTAAATCCTGTAAAATCTTCTCACCACTGTTCTCTTTTGTAAACCCTAAATTCTTGACAGATTCTATTATTAAGATTGTGGGAAGCGGATCTGCTTTCTCCCATATACCTCTCATCTCTCTCAGGAAAATAGCTGTTGTAACCTGACCAATTCCTTTGCCCAGATTCATTATCTTTCCCTCAACATCTCTTGCGTCTTTTGCTTTTGAATGCAGAATATTTAGATCGCCGTTGTATTCTTTTGAAAGTTTTCCTGTAATGTCTAAAAGTTTAGTAGCTGTTTTAAAATCGTAACGAACGTATCCTCCCTCATCTAAAATTGCTACAAGCCCATCCCATCCTGTATCAATAATTCTCTTAGGCGATAAGACTCTCTTCTTTTCAAACTCTTTATAGGTTTTCATAGCAATGGATTCAGATATTCTTGCTCCAAACAAAATAGAGACTAAAAACCACTTGAATATCTCATCGCTTTTAGAAGATGAGAGGTCTATACCCAGTAACCTGGAGTAGGTTTTACCAAATTCTTGAACCAGCATATTAATTAATTTTGCTCTTTCCATTTTATTTTTGTTTAGAAGATCTCAAGCCAAAGTCATAACAAATTAATTTCTTTTTTAGTCCCATAGGGTCTGAAACATTTCATTTCTTATAATTATTTTACACTTTATTCTGTTAGATAGCAAGTATCCGACTTGACCCCGATTTTCAGATTTTCGGATTGACATTCCTCAGTTCTCGGTTTATGATTGTATCTTAATTTACACCTAAAACTGGCTACAAGGTAGAAGTTGAAAAGGAGCATGATTGAGATGGAAGACCGGGGAAAGAAGGTAACTCAGGGGGTAAAGAATCTCCTGGGAGACCCAAAAAAGGCCATTCTAAAGCTTTCTGTGCCGATGATGATAGGAATGTTTGTTCAAGCGATATACAATATAGCTGATGGTGTTTGGGTTGCAGGACTTGGAGCTGATCAATTAGCAGCTGTGGGTCTATTCTTCCCCTTCTTTTTCATAATAATAGCGCTTGGAGCCGGAATAGGTATAGGGGGAAGCTCCGCAATCTCAAGAAGGATAGGTGAGAGAAATAAAAAAGATGCAGATAATACAGCAATTCATACGATTTTGATCGGCATAATCATAGGACTGGTTACAAGTTTACCATTGCTGCCTTTCCTTGAAAATATATTCATTTCCTTCAGCGGGAATAGAAAAGTCGGGATAATGGCCGCTGATTACGCAAGAGTACTCTTTGGAGGAGCTGTAATCATTATATTCTCCAACGTAGCAAACGCCATACTTAGGGGAGAGGGCGATGCAAAGAGGGCAATGTATGCACTGGTCCTTGGTTCAGGACTTAACATAGTACTTGATCCAATCTATATTTATACACTCAATATGGGTGTTGTTGGTGCAGCATGGGCAACGCTCACTTCATTAACAGTCTCATCAGCTTTATTTCTTTACTGGCTCTTTGTGAAACGAGACACCTACGTGGACATAACTCTTAAGAACTTCCAATTCAACAAAAAGATATTAAAAGAGATACTTGAGGTTGGTATACCCGCTTCGGCAGCACAGCTCTCGATGTCCATATCCATGGTTTTCCTGAACATAATTGTCATCTGGGCAGGTGGAACGGATGGCGTTGCTGTTTTCACCAGCGGTTGGAGGATAGTTATGTTGGGCACTATACCTTTAATGGGAATGGCTGCAGCTGCCACATCTGTCACAGGAGCAGCTTTTGGAGCAAAAGATAAAGAAAAACTCAATACAGCTTACCTCTACGTTATAAAAATAGGCATTTTGATAGAACTTGGGATAGCCATTCTTGTAGCGTTATTTGCTCCCCGGGTAGCTTACATATTCACCTATTCTGAAGGAGCAACCCGCATATTGAATGATCTGATAAACTTTCTCAGGTGGTCAGCTCTTATTTATCCGACAATTCCGTTGGGCATGCTGACTTCAGCGATGTTTCAGGGAATTGGAAAGGGCAAAAGAGCTTTAGTGGTTACCATCCTGAGAACGATAATTCTCCAGGCTCCAGTAGCATATCTACTGGGAATACTTCTTGGATTCGGCCTCACCGGTGTCTGGTTGGGAATAGTAATCGGGAATATTATAGCGGCGTCAGTAGCCTTCATGTGGGGGAAAATCACAATTGCAGGGATATTTAAGGATTTCTAAAAAAATATAGAGGAGTCTGTTGCCGAATCATACAAGAAAGTATTAGTTTGAGATTTATATGGCTATCAAGGGACTTTCCCCGAAGGAGCATTATAGATTTGGGTAGATGAGTAGAGGAGTAAATGAGGAAAATAAGGAAATAAGGGAAATAAGGAAAGGGGGAGTAAGAGAAAAGATGAAGGAGTTATAAAAAATAGTACTAAAAAGTTTTATCCCATCAACCCATCATCCCATTTACCCATTTACTCTTAAACAGCGACGGAAGGGAATGCCCGAAGTCCTCTTGACATAACTTAAATACGAATTACCTTTAAAGGAAATTTATGCCTTAGAAATTAAAAATTTTATACTAACTACTTTCTCTTTTTATACAACAAAAAACAGATACAAAGCTGAAAGCTGGAGGATACGAGGATATAGAGATGACGTTTGACATGATAGTTGGAATAATACTGACAGCAGCTTCATTGTGTGTTATTGTCTTCCTGGTTCTATGGAGTCGACACATTATTGAACGCATTCACTCTAAGCCCCCAAGGACATTACGGGAGATAAAACAGGAGATTGATAGTGATCAAACCCAGGCCTAAACAATCCAAGATAACTACGTCACTTTCTCGCGAGCTTGGTCTTTTCCACATTACTATGATGGGTGTAGCAATGATGATCGGCGCCGGCGTTTTTCTCGGGATTGGCAATAGCGCAAGGATAGCAGGACCGGGTGGGGTAATACTTACATTCGCCCTAAATGGAGTCATTGCTCTGTTTACTGCTATGTCATACGCTGAACTTAGCTCGGCTGTCCCACGAGCTGGAGGTGCCTATAACTTTGCAAGAATTGCTTTTGGTCGTCCAACCAGTTTCATAGCTGGATGGATGGAATGGTTTGCTTCCTCTGTGGCAGGAAGCCTCTATGCTGTAACCTTTTCTATTTATACAGTCCACTATTTTTCCCAGCTTGGCTTTGTCCATATAACAGCTGCACAGCTCCCTATACTTGAGAAGTTAGTAGCTGTTGTAGCTGGTATTATATTTATATATATCAACTACAGAGGTGTGTCCCAAACTGGGAGTATAGGAGCTTTGCTCACACTGGGACAAACATTAACCCTTGCCTTTGTTGCGCTGGCAGGAATAGTGACTGCCCTGTATGACCCGGGACGCTTTTTAAACTTCAAACCGTTTCTTCCTCATGGTTGGACAAAACTCCTGATCACTATGGGTTTTACCTATGTTGCTTTCGAGGGATTTGAAGTAATCGCTCAAACAGGTGATGAAGCTATAGAGCCCCGTCGTAATCTTCCCAAGGCTATGCTTTATTCTATCCTTATAGTTGTATTTACTTATGTAGGTGTTGCCTTCGCATCCATTGTGGCAGTGAAAGACGTTGGCGAGCCTGCATGGATCTGGATTGGAAAATTTGGTGAAAAGGGATTTGGGGAGGCTGTTTCACGACTTATTCCTTTTGGCGGTCTTCTGACTACTGTTACTGTCATTTTTGCCTCTACCTCAGCTTTAAATGCTACAATCTATTCCGCCACGCGTGCCTCTTATGCTCTTGGTAGAGACCGCATGTTACCACATATCTTCTCCCATATTTCCAGGAAGAGACATACTCCATATATTGCTCTTCTTTTCACTGCCTGTCTGGTGGTCAGTATAGCAGGCTTCTTGCCTACCGTAGATGTGGCATCGAGCGCTGATATAATGTTTCTCTTCCTCTTTTTTTTAGTGAACCTCTGCGTAATTCGTATGCGTCACTACGTAGGAGATGAATTGACTTATGGTTTTGTTATGCCGCTTTTCCCCTTTCCGCCAATAATTGCCATAATTGCCCAGGCTCTGTTAGCTCTGTGGCTCATCCATATGAGTCTGATAGCCTGGATTGTGGGACCAGCTTGGGTAATATCAGGTGTCATAATTTATTACACTTATTCCAGGCATAGAACAGTAGCGACAGAGGACGAGATTGTAGTACTTCAAGAAGAACCTATACATAATAAGAAGCACTATCGAATTTTGGTTGCCGTTGCTAACCCGGCAAATGCCGTGCAACTTGCCTGGCATAGCTATCGATTTTGTCAGGCAAAGAAAGCGGAGGTAGGGGTAATACATATGGTGCCTGTACCGCCCCAGATACCCATTTCAGATGCTTCTAAGTATACGCTTGCAGGTGAAGAGGCCATTTTGGAAGCAACGCTTTATCTCTCAACCGATTTTACCTTCGGTAGTACAATACGCTATTGTCGTAACGTTGCACGCGGGATCATTTCAACTGCTGCCGAGCAAAAGACCGACCTACTAATTATGGGGTGGAGAGGGTATAGACACAGGGGTTTTGCTTTAGGAAGTACCGTGGATCCTGCATTACAGCGAGCAACCTGCAATATTGTAGTTTTAAAAAACTATCACCAGCAGAAGTATATGCGTGTGCTTGTTCCCTTTGCTGGGGGACCCAACAGTGCATTTGCTCTTGAAGTAGCATCAATACTTGTTGAGCAGAAGGGTGGTCGTGTGACCATCTTTCACGTATCTCCACAGAGTAAGCCTACCCAGAATATTGAAGCATTCCTGGAAAAGACTGTTCCATCACTTGGTGTGAATAGCTCACTTTTTGAAACAAAGTATGCTATCTCCCGCAACCTTCTAAAAACCCTTCTTAAAGAAGCAGAGCATTATGATTTGGTTGTCATAGGTGCGAGCAGGGAACAGCTATTCCATCAAGCAGTTATGGGGACATTACCCGAGAAATTTGCCCGACATTATAAAAAGCCATTAGCCATGGTCAAGGCTTCAAGCCCGCTTAAGTCTTTCTTGAGAAGATGGATGTGAAGTAGTATCAGTACCAGTTCATTGTTGTAATTCTCATTAAGCTTGGAATACCATATTCGGGATTCTGAGCTCTTTTTAAGTCAATCATCTTCGCTTGTTGGGATAAATAATCCAAATTCAGTAGATTCTTATAATCTATGTCCATACTGGAAGGGTCAGAAACATATCGATATGTATCTGCAAATGCTAATTTCATAGCTTCAATTTGAAGGTGCAAGCTATCCGCAGAGTCTACAGGATAATCTT
>JAGGXI010000005.1 GCA_021163155.1 Candidatus Aerophobota bacterium | reverse complement strand
CCACCTTAGTTTATCCAGAAGGAACAGGAAATACCTTTGAAGCTAATAGCACCCTAATTACTTTAGCCTATGCTCACAAGGTGGGAAAGAACCTTTCATTAGGAGGAAGCATAAAGTATATTGGAGAAAAGTTTGAGAAAGAATCGGCAACTACCTATGGTTTTGATTTAGGAGGATTTTATAAGAAATCAAGACTCTCTCTTGCTTTAGGAGTTCAAAACATAGGAAGTAAAGAGAAGTTTATGGAAGAAGAGGACCCTCTTCCTTTAAACTACAGACTGGGTATGGCTTACACAATAAGTAAATTTAAATTAGCTTTAGATGTGAATAAACCCATTGATAATGAGGTAAATTTTCATACAGGGGTTGAATGGTATCTTACAAATACCTTTGCCCTCAGGGCAGGTTATAAAAGTGGAGTAGAAGATGTCGGCTCTGGAATAACAGCAGGATTGGGCTTTAAGTTTAAAAATATAAACATAGATTATGCTTATGCTCCCTATGAAGATTTCGGAAACGCACATAGAATCTCTTTAACAGCTAATTTTTAAGATATTCCTTCTATTTCTTGATATAGTAAAAAAGAAGCCTTGCGCTGTTCTGTGGAACAGCGCAAGGAGAGTCTGATGAAAGCTTTTGTTAAAAGAAGAAAAACATTAATTTTGCATCCGATGGGTACAAAAAAGGATTAAAGGGGTAAAGGATTAGAGGATTAAGCAAAAAAAGAAAGTAGAAAGAGAGGAAGAGATGGGAAGTAAGGGGTCAAAGGGTTATAAAGTGAAGGAAGTATCAGCAGACTATAAGGCTGAGTCGGAGGACTTAAAACTCATTGAAAAATAACAGACCTTTCTAATGAGAAAGGTTAAAAAGACAAAGGAGATGATAATTTAAAATGAAAAAAGGATTGATAATCGGATTAGCGGCTTTGTTGGTCCTCGGACTAGCAGGAGCAGGAATGGCAGTAACTAATATTAAAATACATACAACCCACTCGGCACTGCCTTACGATATAAACCAATGGAATACAAAAGTAAAGTTTGGTGGAGGACCTACAGTTCTCAATGACTCCACTTACCTGAGAGGCGACGTAACAGGTTCCCAGACATTTGGTTACACACTAGTGCCGACAGCGGATGGCTCGGATAGTGAAGTTTATGGGATGATGCTTAAGAGTTACGAAGTTAACAGCACAGCACTTCCTGCGCCTTATACAGGATATCATGCTGCTGGTGTAGTCTCTACGACATCTTTACCTACTTTGGGCATTAGCTCATACACTGGCTCAGTAGGAATTGGTGATTGCAGCAGCTCTGCAGCACTCTATCAAGGATATGCGATTGACACTGTGGACAAAGACTTGGTAATGGGCAAAAATCCTGATCGTCCTAAGAGTATTGCCAAGGGTGTAGGTCTTTACACATGTGCTTCTGCAGGTGGAGGAATAGCTGCCTCTTTCCATCATACCCAGAACGGTTCGCCTTTGAACTCTGTAGGCGGACTGGCTGCAGGATGGAATACCAATCTCAATAGAGCAGCGCATTCAGAAGTCTACTCGGTTGGACCAGTAGTGGCTACAGACGATGGGTACGTAGATGGTTTCATCGCGGGAGGCTTTGCAATTACCGAGTATCCGGCCCCGTAACAACTAACTAAAACTTTGGCCCTTTGGAATATATACTGGTTCAGGCAACTGCCTGAGCCAGCTTCCTCTTCTTTCCAACTTAAATCAGATAAGGTGGTAAAAAGAATGAAAAAAAGATTAATAACGATTTTTATTACAGCTGTTTTTTGCCTCTTTTTTGCAACGTTTGTTTATGCCAGCTCTACCAGCTTGAGCTTTTCTGGAAGCGGTGGAAGCATCCTGATAGCTACCACAGCTCCCGGGGTAGCCGCTGATGAGTTTGAGGTAAATGCAGGGGGAAACCTCAGCATTAATCAACAGGTTTCCACCAGCTCTCCCACGGCTATCAGCAGGGAGGGAGAGTTCTCCGGAGGAGGTTTTATCAGAGCAATAACTGATACTACTGACCCTGATGTAACATTTGGGGCTTATTTATCATCTAACGATAATGGATCGTTGGGTGAATCAGTGGACACAGGGCATTCAGCAAATTTTGGACTTTCCGCCGAAGGCAAAGGAAATGGAAGGCTGGAGATTATTGCTTACACGGGAGAGTGGCTCAGTTCTGAATTTGTCTTAGGATACGACGCTTGTACTATGGGAGTGATGGCAAATGCTAATCAGTTCAACCTGGGCTGGGTAACTGAATTTGACAGCTGGGCAACAATTGAGGGCGGAGTCCGGACTGATTAAGAAAGATTTTTGGTGTAGATACAAGGAGGTGTAAAGAGAACTATGAGAAGATTAAATTTTCTCCTTATAATGGTACTAATGGCAGGAGGGATATTATTAGCCGATTCCTCAGCTAACTCCAGCATTTCCAGTCTCACATTTCAAGGAAGCGGAGACATATCCGCATCTTTTACTGGAAGTGAGTCCACCCTCCAGATGGATTGGTCTAATCCGGATACTCCCTATGGACATAGGCGTGACATTTTTATTGCTGACGGTAATTATAGTGGAACACAAAGTGCAAATGGGCTTACTGTGAACAGAAAGGTTACCGTAGATGAGGGTTCTGCCCAATTTATGCAAAGCTATTTTGGAGAGGAAGACTACGCAAGGTCTTTTGGAAGCTTTGTTGGTTGCGATCAAGAGGGTTTTCTCTGGGGTTCTGGATTTTCCAGTGAAGCTTTTGCTTATTCTGACTACTCACTCGGTCACTATGCTGGAGAATCAAGTTCGTCCGGAACTATTAATACCGGATTCAATGTGTATAGCTTGATAGGGGATGGGTGCGGATATTCTCAAATGTCGGTGAATCTTTTTGAAGGCAGCACAGCCTCTCAATTAAATATTATTGACTGGACGGAGGAGGAATCAGAAGATGATTCTGTGTCTGTAAGGAATAAGATAACCTTAGAAGAAGGATTTGAGATGAAGATATTGTTTAGAAGCACAACGTCAATACTTTACATTGAAACATTTATCGAAACATTGATGGGTAGATAAAAATGAGAAGGTCTTGTTACCCGAGATATTCTTATTTTCCCTTAAGAAAAAGAATTGAATATATCAAGTTTAATTCAAATCCTACTATTTTTAGTGTTTTCCTTATCGCTGGGCTTTTTAATACCAGCTCTGACAAACACGCTATACTTTGATAAGTTATTAACTAAGCCAAAGCTGCCAGCTAGGCAATCCTCCGTAAAAGATAAAGCTCGGCAGTCTGTAATATACCTGGTAGCATAGAAGATAAAAAGGGTGAGTTAATTCCCATAAATTTTTCCGGGAAAGATAGAGATACTAAAGGAATGTCTACCTTCCAAATCATTGGTAGAGGAAAGCTATCAGTAAAAGCAAAACTTATCCTGAAAGATTTAAACAGGAAGATTATGGATATGATGAAACTTGAAGCACTGGAGGAGGAGGAGAGAATGTTTTCTATATTAGTTGTCGATGATGATGAGTTTATCAGAAGACTTCTACGAGAAACACTTACCGATGAAGGCTATAAGGTAGAGACAGTAGAAAGTGGAGTTATGGCCGTTAAGAAGGTTATGAAGCAAACCATTGATGTCCTAATTTTAGACATCCATATGACTGGAATAAATGGAATTGAAGTAATTTCTATCATAAAAAGAATTAACCCCCACCTTCCCATCATCACTATCACTGGTGATACCTCACTGGCAATAGAAATAAAAGTTCGAAAAGAGAGCATTTTTTATCATTTCATCAAACCCTTTAATTTAGAGGAAATAAAGAAAGTGGTAAAATCAGCCCTTATAGGCAAATCCTTCAAAAAAGAAGTAGATTTTTAACCCAAATTTAGCAAATTTTGAAGGCAGTTGACGAAATCTCTAAGATGTGATAAGATATATATAGTCTTTCGGGAAAAGTCCCCCCTTCGGCATTTTTTTTGCTCCAAATCCTTTATCCGAAACCATCTGAATCTCATCCTCTCCTATAAATTTCTCGCCGGTGGCCAACACGAAGAACTACAAGTTCATTGCCCTCAATATCAAAAATGACTCTGTAGTCTCCCATTCTGAATCTATAAGTTCCCAGAGCTGAATCAACCATTTTCTTAGCATAATTTAAAGACGCTTCTGTGTATCTTTCCAGCGTTTCTGCTACCCTTTTCTTAGCCGCTGAGTCTAGCCTGGAGAGATCTTTTACAGCTCTCTCGGTGTATATTATCTCATATTTCATCGGAATTTCTATTTCCCGAAGAGTTCATTGTGCGAAATTGTGCGACCCTCTTTATAATTTTTCCTGGCCTCTTTTATACTCCCTAAATACTCAGGGCTTGTAGCGGCCAGGAGATTTTCAATAAGAAACTCTTTATCCTCTCCATTCAATTTTTTTATTGCAGAGATTAAATCTTTGGCAGTAAGCCCTATCTTAATTTCAACCTCGGACAAGTCTTTTGTTTTACTCATATTCCCTCCTTTCCATAGATATCTTAATTATTTAGGTTTAGCGGTTTAAATATAGTAAAAATCAGCTATATGTCAAATTAATAAGTCAGGAAGAATCTCGGGACTTTTCCCCTCCGTCGCTGTTTAGGAGTAAATGGGTAAATGGGATGATGGGTAAATGAGTTAAAAGGCAGTTGACGAAATCTCTAAGATGTGATAAGATATATATAGTCTTTCGGGAAAACTAAATTATTACCTTTATTATTTATAAGATTTTGATAGCCGAAGTGGTGAAATTGGTAAACACGCAGCATTCAGGATGCTGTGGAGTTATCTCCTTGGGGGTTCAAGTCCCCCCTTCGGCACCTCGGTAGCCGTAACTTTAGGTTGCGCTGTTTTACGCAGGCTAAAGCCTGCGGCTACCAACTTGTGTGTATTTCGCAGGCTCTGAGCCTCGTGGCTACCAACCTGTGTGTATTTCATAGGCTCTGAGTCTCGCGGCTACCAAATATAAAGAAATAATCATTTTTTAACATTACTAAAACTTCTGAAAGGAGTAAATAAAAATGGAAAAGATTATAAGAAAAGCGGTGATTTTATGTTTAATGTTGGCATTTTTACTATTGCCAATGAGTGCTTTTGCAAATCAGGGGAATTATGAAGAAATTTTAAAACTAAAGCATAAAATAATAGAAATTCAGAACAAAGGAGAATTGGGAATTCGCAATTTTACTCTCTGCTCTAAAATTGTAAATTTAGGTTGCTATGTCCCTTTACCCGAGCCAAAAATTAAACAGGGAGAACCTATTTTAGTCTATTATGAACCTACAAATATTTATACTAAAACTTCGGAAGGAAGATACGAATTCTGGTTTACTCAAGATGCAATTATTTTGGATGAAAATAAAAATATATTGTGGGAGCAAGATAACGCTTTAAGTATGCATTTTAATACAGAAGTTCCCATACTTGATATGTATGTTAACAATCATTTCCATTTAACAGGAGCTCCACCAGGTAAATACATTTTTAAGGCCATATTGCATGATTTATTTAGAAATAAAAGCGTTTCCAAAACAGTAAATTTTGAAATACTGGAATGATATCGGAATCGCCCCTCTAATCCTTTACTCCTGCTCTCACTTAACTTTCATAACCTTGCAATTTACTAAATAGGGTGAGTTGAAATTGGTTTTCTCACCCGCCTTTTTATTGGGAATGGGTAAAAGTCTTGCAGAAAGTGGCTTATTCAGCTTTAAGGCAAGAGAAGAGACATCTAAAAGAATAGCTTCTATTTTTTCCAAAGGCGTATTGCCAGAAATAGGAATCATATCTAATCCTGTTCCACATACAGCTGAATAAGTAAGTAATGTATCTATACTAAATAGTCCTTCATCATTTCTCCTCCCCAAGCCAATATCCTCTAAAACAGGAAGCATTAAACCAGAATACCCGCATTTCTTTATTTTTAAATTTTTTAAAACTCCCGTAATAATGGATGAGATAGATAAAGTTGCTGGGGAGCCAAATTTTCCAAAACCCAATTTTTCAAAAGCATAAGCTATACTTCCCTTTTCATTTAGAGAAGGTGCAGGTGATAGGTCAATACCTGTGAATTCAATTTTCTTTCTTTGTTCTATCTCTTTTGCTACCTCTTCAACAAAGGAGATTTTCTTCTGAAAAACATTTTTTAGCTGGTATTTGGCTTCTTCTAAATTATCCGAATCTTCAAAAGCCTCTCTGACCAATCCTCCCCCTTCTAATCCAATACCAAAACTCATTCCTTTACCAGAATGATAAGCTGCAGGAAAAAAGGGAATATCAGGAGGACAATTAGCTAAAGCAGCGAAACGAAAATTACCATATCCTTCCTTCGACACTTCTGAGATTCTTTTAATTACTTCAGCTGTTTTTTTTATAGCTTTAAAACCTATCCCCATACCCTCTGCAGCTATAGTAACAGAAGATGATAAATTAGAAGTAGCTATATTTATCTCGGGAATTAAATCTATATAAGAGAGTTTATCTTCATTATTGGGGAAAATGGTTCCTATACTTAAAAAAGTAATACCTTCGCTGTTGCATCTATCTTCTATTTCTTTAAAAGTTTTTAATATAATCTTTTTCGATTTATCTTTTAAATAATTCACCCAGGGTTGAGTACATACTCTTAAGCTCTCTACCTCTACTCCTTTATCCTCAAACTCTCTTTTTGCTTCCCTACAGAATTTAGCTAACTGTTTTATTGCCTCTTTTTTAACAGGAAAACTTAAATTTAAACCGGCAGTAATCGTTCTTATCTTCATTTAATCCTTCTATATTGAGGTCTCTGAAAAACCTTCATAGTCCTCTGTAATTTGAACTTTTATCTGTGTAATCAGAGATTTCCGACTTTTCCAGAAATCTCTATATTAACAACATCTCATCTTCAACTAATTTCTCTTTTTTTACCTCGCTGAACTTATCTAAAAGGTCGTTAACACTCATTTTAGTTCTCTCTTTTCCTGAAACATCAAGTATTATCCTTCCTTCGTGCATCATAATAGTTCTGTTGCCAAATTTTAAAGCCTCCTCCATATTATGGGTAACCATAAGTGTAGTTAGTCGATTTCTGACAACAATCTCTTCGGTTAAACGGATAATTTTTTGAGCAGTTTTAGGATCAAGGCTGGCTGTATGCTCATCAAGTAATAATAGCTCAGGCTCAGCAAGAGTAGCCATTAAAATAGTTAAAGCCTGCCTCTGCCCTCCTGATAATGAACCAACTCTCTCCTGTAATCTATTTTCCAGACCCAATCCCAATATTCTAAGTTTACTCCGAAACTCTTCTCTTCTTTTATGAGTTATAGCAAGACGCAATTTTCTTTTTTTATTCTTTAAAATAGCTATAGCTAAATTTTCTTCAATAGTCAAAGATGCTGACGTTCCTTCCAGGGGATTCTGAAACACTCGTCCAATAAATCGAGCTCGTTTATATTCAGGCAGATTAAGCACATCTTGCCCATCTATTTCGATTTTACTACCTCTCTCAGGAGTAAATACTCCGCTGATTACGTTTAAAAGAGTTGTTTTGCCTGCTCCATTGCTGCCAACAATAGTCACAAAATCAGAACGAGGCACATACAAATTAATATCCCTCAGGACTACATTTTCATTAATGCTTCCTTTAAAAAATACTTTACTTAAATGAATTATTTTTAACATATTCTTTACCTTTTTTAATTATATTATTAGAGTTCTCTGATTATTACACAGATTTTCAAAAATGATTACACCGATTTAGCGATGATAATCTAATCTGTATAATTTGGACTTTTATCTGGGAAATCGGAGATTTCTGGCTTTTTCAGAAAATCTCCATCAAAGGATTTTAACTTTATTTTGGTTTTCAGAATGGGAAAAGAGAGGATGAGAATTACTAATAGACCTGTAAGGAGTTTTAAATCCGTTGGCTTAAATCCTAAATTATATCCCCATTTAAGAGCCGCAGCAATAGCTAAACGATAAGCAATAGCCCCAATAACGACCTCAAAAGTTATTATTCCTAAAGTTTTCCCTCTAATTAAAGCCTCACCAATGATTACAGAGGCAAGCCCCGCTATAATCATCCCAATACCCATCCCTACATCAGCGAACCCTTGATATTGAGCAAATAAAGCACCTGATAAAGCAACCATCCCGTTGGATAAACTTAATCCAATTATTTTAGTAGTGTCAGTATTTATACCGTTTGCTCGACCCATCTGCTCATTATCTCCTGTTGTTCGAATGGCTAAACCCAATTCTGTGTGTAAAAAAAGGTCTAACAAAAGCTTTAAAGCAATCACCACCAAAAGAAAAATAAGAGGGATAAAATATATATTCTTTAAAGGTAGATTAACCCCCTTTAAGATACTTATAACAGTTTTATGACCAAGATAAGGAGAAAGTGAAATATTTGGTCTACCCATAATTCGCAAATTTATAGAATATAAACAAATCATAGTTAAAATCCCTGCTAAAAGAGGAGCGATTTTTAGCTTTGTATGCAAAATACCCGTTAAAAGGCCTGCTAAAGCTCCTGCTAAAATTGATAAGGGAAGCACCAGAAATGGATTTGACCCTTTAAAAATCATTATTGCGGCTACCGCTGCGCCCAAAGGATAACTACCATCTACAGTAAGGTCAGGAAAGTCTAATACTCTAAAACTTATATAGACACCCAACGCTAAAATAGCAAACAGCAAACCCTCTTCTATACCATGCAAAATAAAAGCAACCAACTTTATTTCCCTCTTTCCAATTTAATTAAAGGGGAGAGATTCTTCTAAAATCTCTCCCCTGATTTATTACTCCCCTACAACTTTAATTTCAACCTTTCCCCCCTCTTTTTCTATCTTTTTAGCAAATAAAGAGATAGAATTCTCAAAAGAAGAAGGAGAAATACCTATTTCCTTAACAGTATCCATATTTTCCCACAATTCCAGATTCTTGGCAAACTCTACTGGTATCTCACCTGGCTTTTTCCCTTTAAGAATCTTTATCACTATAGGGGCTGTCTGTCTTCCATGCTGGTAATAGTTGAAGCCAAGAGCAGCCAGAGCTCCTTTTTTTATAGTAGTAGGATCAGCTAATACCAAGGGAATATCATTTTCATTTGTTACCTGCACTACTGCATCCAGAGCTGATACTGTAGTATTATCAGTGGAAACATAAATAGCGTCCACTCTTCCTGCCAATGACTGAGCCGCTAAAAATACATCGGCGCTACTGGAAACAGTAGCCTCTAATAATTCTAAACCCAGTTCTTTGCAGGCTTCCCTGGCTAAACTGTTTGTAGTTACAGAGTTGGTTTCAGCAGCATTATAAATTGTTCCTACTCTCTTTGCCTGAGGCACTATCTCTTTAATTAACTGAAACTGTCTTTTTACGGGAGTCAAATCAGATATGCCGGTAACATTATTACCTGAGCTTTTTAAGTTTTTAACCAATCCTGCTCCCACAGGGTCGGTCACTGCCGAGAAAACGACGGGAATGGTGCTAGTAGCATTTACTGCTGCTTGTGAGGTAGGGGTAGCAATAGAAAGAATTACGTCTACTTTTTCAGAGACAAACTTTTGAGCAATTGTATTAGCGGTGGCCATATCTCCCTGGGCATTTTCTATATCATAGGAAATGTTTTTCCCTTCAATATAACCATTCTCAGCCATCGCTTCAATGAAACCATCTCTAACTGCATTTAACGCTGGATGGTCTACAATTTGCGTAATCCCAACTTTAACTACCTTCTTTGCAGGGCGAACGAGAAGGAAATAGTATCCAAAGATTAACAAAAATATCCCTATTGCGCTTCCCGCTATTAACATCTTACCTCTTCTCTTCATTACTTTCTTACCTCCTCTAATCTATTCTAATCTTTTTTATCCGTAAAAATCTTTCCCCCCTTCTCACCTCCTCCATTTTTTTAACAGGATTCTTAATTTCTCTTTTAGTATAGTTTTTATCTTTTTTTTGTCAACCAAGTCGCATTAAATGTTAATTAAATTTTAAAACTGAAGTAATTAAACCCAGATTCGGTAAACTGTTAGAATGTTTAGCCTGGGTAGGGGAGGCTTTAGCCTCCCAATAGACTCTAACTCTTGTTTTGCAAAGGGCGACTGAAGTCGCTCCTTGTATGTTAAAAGGGGCATTTTTGATGAGGGGAAACTTTTTGAAGAATGTAAAAATTAGACCTAATGTTATGCTTCGGGATTAACCCTATCTAATATTATTCAAATTGCCGAATACAGGTTTAAGATACCCTGCCGGCATTCTTATTAGTTAAAAGGGAAATTTCATTAGCTGAATAATTTAACCTAAAAAATGGCTTAAGAAGCAAGGAAAATAGAAATTAGTAAATATGAGGAAAGATTAAAATGTCTCAAGTAATTATCGGAATTTCGGGATGGTGGTATAATCATTAATTCCCCCAAAAAGTGGTCTTACAATTTCCTTGATTTAACTGCACTTTTATTACAATCTCATTATTTTTTAAAATCTCTTTCAATTTTTTTTCATCCACATTT
>JAGGXI010000062.1 GCA_021163155.1 Candidatus Aerophobota bacterium | reverse complement strand
TCCCATAAGAAATTATCAAGGAAAGGTAATAGCTGCAGTGAGTGTTTCTGTCCCTGCTTTTAGAATAGACGCAGATAAACAAAATAATCTAAAAAAAGCCCTTATTCAAACAAGCAAGAAGATATCCGGGCGGTTGGGATATAAAGAGAAATAAAAAATAGAAGAGAAGGGAAAGCTAAAAATAAGTTTATAGGGAAATAAAAAACAGGTATATCGTTAACTGAAATAAAGAAAGCTTTTTAAAGAGAGAAGGGTAGGGTAAATAATCTCTCTCGAAAGGAGCTTTTGTGGAAATGAACCATATCAAAAAGGAGGGATATACATTGAAAATAACTGATGTAAAGACTCACGTATTAAGGTGTAAGATAAGAGAACCTTTTGGATTTTCCCAGGGGTGGTATGATACGCGGGCAGCCATGATTTTCGAGATTTTCACCGACCAGGGAATTAGGGGGTGGGGTGAGTGCTGGGGTCCCCCAGAGGTAGCGAGTGCAATAGTAAACACCGTATTTAAACCTCTTTTGATTGACGAGGATCCTTTTGATGTGGATAAAATATGGGAGAAGCTCTACAATCACACCAAGGCCTTTGGCCAAAAGGGAATGACCGTAGTGGCCATTAGTGGAGTGGACATTGCCTTATGGGATATTATGGGAAAGACTTTGAGTCTTCCCATTCACAAACTTTTAGGAGGTTCTTTTCGCAACATGGTTCAGGCTTATGCCACCGGTCTATACTTTAAGAAAGTAAAAAATCCTATCGCTGTTCTTGCAGAAGAAGCCCAAGAGTATGTTCAACAAGGATTTCATGCAATTAAGATGAAAATAGGTCTTTCTCCTGAAGAGGATCTTGAACGAGTCAGGACTGTCAGGAAAGCTATTGGTGATGATGTTCTCTTGATGGTAGATGCTAATCATGCCTATAATGTCCATACGGCCATAAAATTGGGAAGAGAGCTGGAAGAACAGAAGATATTCTGGTTTGAAGAACCAGTTTCTCCAGAAGATGTGAGAGGTTATGCCGAGGTTACTAGATCTCTTAACATTCCTATAGCTGGTGGAGAAGCTGAGTTTACCAGATTTGGGTTCAGAGAACTGCTTATTCATCGATCTGTAGATATTATCCAACCGGATCTTTGTATTACTGGAGGAATCTCCGAAGGAAAAAAAATTGCTATTCTTGCTAATACCTTTGGTATTCCCTGTATTCCTCATGCATGGGGGACAGGCATTGCCTTAGCGGCAGCATTGCATTTTATTGCCTCCATTCCGGATTGCCCTTCCTCGGCTAACCCTATTCCACCACTTTTAGAAATGGATCAAACTTCCAATCCTTTAAGGGAGTTATTAATCAAAAACAAAATAAAACAAAAAGATGGATTTGTTAGAGTTCCCACAAATCCTGGTCTTGGAGTAGAGGTGGATGAAGAAGTTATAAAAAAGTACTCAGTTTAGATACCTATTTAGATACCTATCAGGAATTCTAGAACTGAGATAGGGTAGATAAATATTACAGTTGTCGGTATAATCATCAAGGCAGTCAAAGATATTGTTATATTCAAAAGAAGTAGAAAAATCTCTAAGAAGGGAGGTGACTAATTAATCGAAAAGATTTTTAATATTTGATTCAAATCAATGATTGGGATTAAAACAAAAGGTTCCAATTATGAGAACCTAAGATTATGTTAAGGAGGAGAATAATGTTAATAAGAGCTATCATAGAAAGAAAAGAAAAGGCGGTTATCGTAACGGTATTTATTTTGGCAGTTTCTCTTTTTGCCTTTTTGAGTATTTCTGGTATTCCTGCAAATGCCGAGAAAAAGTTTGTTTTGAGGCTGGGTACTGTTGTTCCAGAGAGTCATCCGCACACACTAGGAGCTATGTACTTTGCTAAGTTAGTGAAAGAAAGAACTCAGGGTCAAGTAGAGATTCAAGTATTCCCCAATGGTCAATTAGGATCCAACCCGGAACTATTGGATGGTGTGAAGACAGGGACTATAGATCTTTGTGTCAATATTCCTGGAGGTATGGCGGAATATGAACCAGTAATAGGTTTTTTTTGAGCTTCCCTATCTCTTTGCCAGTTATGATCATATGGTAAAAGTTACCCAAGGTCCCATTGGAAAACAGATTGCTGACATTTACCGGAAGAAAACAGGGATTATAATTCTTGGATACTTCGGAGGTGCAGAACGAAATATCATCACTAAAAATAAGCCTATCTGGGCTATAGATAACCTCAAGGGTTTGAAAATGAGAACCTGGGAATGGAGCACTATGGTAAACTGGTGGAAAGCTTTAGGAGCCATTCCTTGCGTGGTAGCCTTTACAGAAGTCTATACTGCACTTCAAACCGGTGTAGTGGATGGAGCAGAAAATGAGTTCACCACCTTTGATGTGAACAAGTGGGCCGAAGTATGTAAGTATGTAGCTCGCACGCAACATAATTTCACTGTACGGCCTCTTATTATAGGGGAAAATCAACTGAAACACTTGCCCGCTGATCTTCAGGCAATTATTATTAAAGCTGGAGCAGACGCTTCTGATTATGCACTTCAGCTTGAAACCAGTATGGATCATGCTAACAAGGAGATGCTGAAGAAAAAATATGGACTTCGGTTCACCGAACCTTTTAAACAGGATTTTATTGATCGTTCTCTGCCTATCCTTAGAGGTTATGGTAAAAAGATTAGGAGAGAGGATGTTTTAAATCAGATTGTGGAGTTAGCTAAGGAATAGCAAGAAGGAAAAAGAATCAAAATCAACCCGAAGCTGGCTTAAGAAGCTTAATTATTGCATTAGCCAACAAAAGGAAAATTAAAAATCTATGGTGAAGAGAAGATATCCTGAATACTAAATAGCCCCTTCTCTTCACCATTTAAGGAGTAGGACCATTGGGCGGAAGGAGAGAAATTTATAAAATAGGAAAACTCCCTACCGCATTTGCAGAAAATGAAAAAAAACTTAAAAAATTTATCCAATGTATGGAAAAGCTTCAGTCATGGATACTAATTACTTTTTTAATAATCCTCGTTGTAGCTGTTTCTATGCAGGTGTTTAACCGGTTTGTGATCAAGATTTCTATGCCTTTTTTACAGATGGTAGTTATGTTTTGCGTTAGTTGGATGACTTTCCTCGGAGCAGGTTTGGGAATTAGAGATGAGCTCCATTTTGGGATAGATATTATACCTAATCTACTTACCGGCAAAGCCAGAACCTATTTTAAGTTGGCTATTTATTCGGTAGTAATGGTTTCTGTGGGATTTCTTGCTGAGTCGGGAGTGGCTTTTATCCACTTGAGTCTCTTGAAGAAGTCTCCATCTACTGGTCTTCCTATGGTCATCACCTATTCCAGTGTTTTTGTCGGGGCCGTGGTTGCGTTTATTTATGTTTTCCTTAGAATCTACAGGTTTTTTCGAAAAGAGAAAGGAGAAAATATCTAAATGGTTAATACTATTGTTGCTCTTTCGATTCTGATAGGAAGCTTTGCCATTATTATTATTGTTGGTGTTCCTTTAGCTTTCTCTCTTCTTTTTAGTTCGATTTTAGTAGTTATAATGGATCCTCGGTTAGGGGCTGTAATTATTCCCTTACGAATGTATTCTGGGATTAATAATTTTGTTCTTCTTGCCGTTCCGCTATTTATGTACTGTGCTTCTCTCATGAATGGCATAGGTGTTAATAAGGATATTGTAAACCTATCTGACGTTTTGGTAGGCCGTATCAAGGGAGGATTGGGGCACATTAATGTGGTAGCTAGTATGCTTTTTGCTGGTGTCTCCGGCTCCTCCACTGCTGATACTGCGAGAATTGGCTCTATTCTTATCCCTCCTATGGTAAGACAGAAGTATAGCAAAGGGTTTAGCGCCGCAGTTACCGCAGCTTCTTCTACTATAGGTAATATCATTCCTCCTAGCGCAAGTTTACTACGCTAAATTTGAAACCCTTTAACTACAGAGGGTTTCAGGCGATTTTAGCGTATATACTAAATGCTAATTTTTTCTACGATATCAAATAGCTTTTCTTGAGTTTCATCCAT
>JAGGXI010000106.1 GCA_021163155.1 Candidatus Aerophobota bacterium | reverse complement strand
AGATAACTTTTGTGATAAAAATTGGAGAGAAAAAACAAAGCGAGGCATTTATAAATATGATTAAATTTTGCGATAGCTAAGATTAGCTATTTTTCAGGAGAATCTAAACTTTTTCCTGAAACTGGAGAAAATTATATTGACAACACTAAATATGGAGAGTATCTTTTTAAAAAAGAAGAAAAAACATTCTTCTTAAGATTACTTTTATAAAAGGGGGCAAGTTGATGAAAACTAAGGAATTAGCCGATTACTTAGATAAACTGCTAAAAATTGAGGAAGTTGAGGATAAAAGTCTTAATAGTTTAGTGGTAGATAATAAAGGAGAGACAAATAAGGTAGCTTTAGCTGTAGATGCCTCTTTAAATGCCTTTAAAAAAGCAAAAGAGGTAGGAGCTAATTTCCTTTTTGTCCACCATGGACTCTGGTGGGGTAAGCCTCTTCCCTTGCGTGGATGGATTTATGAAAGAATAAAATTTCTTCTGAAAGAAGATATAGCCCTTTATGTAGCTCATCTTCCTCTGGATTTACATCCTGAATTTGGGAACAATATTCAGTTAGCTAAATTCTTTAATTGGTCAATAAAAAAAGATTTTGGAAAGTATAAAGGTATATCTCCTGGCAAAGAGGTCTTTTTTAAGCCTCCCTGCGAGCTAAAAGAATTAGCTAAAGACCTAAAAGATAGATTAGGGATAAAACCTCTTATTTGGGATTTTGGTCCAAAAAAGATTAATCGATTAGGCTATGTTAGTGGAGAAGCGCTGGATCTTTTACCCCAGGCTATTAAGGTAAAATTAGACGCTTATATGACTGGTGAGTCAAAACATAGCTACTACTGGATGGCTAAGGAAGAGAAGATTAATGTTATCTTTATAGGACATTATGCGAGTGAAACTTTTGGTGTAAAAGCGGTGGGCAAACACCTAAGAGATAAATTTGGTTTAAACATAGAATTTTTATCTCTTCCTACAGGATGTTAGCAATAATGCTTTATTAAACGCTTCTTCTGCTCTATAAGAGCTTCTTACGAAAGGTCCTGCTACTATAGAGGAAAATCCTAAAGATATTCCTATTTTTTCATATTCTTTAAATTTTTCGGGTTTTACAAATTCTTTTATCTTCAGATGCTTTGGAGATGGTTTGAGATATTGGCCTATAGTAAGCATATCGCATTTAACTTCTCGTAAATTTTTCATTACATCAACTATTTCTTCAAACTTTTCTCCTAATCCTACCATAAGACCAGATTTTGTATAAATGGAAGGAGATAATTTTTTACTCCGTTTTAAAAGAGTTAAGGAGCGTTCATATTCTGCTTGAGGCCTGACCTCCGAATAAAGACGGGGTACAGTCTCCAAATTATGGTTTAATACATCAGGCTCTGCTTCTAATACCAGTTGCAGAGAAGAAAGATAGCCTTTAAAATCAGGAATAAGTAACTCTACCTTAATTCTTCTATTTCTACTTTTTATTTCTTTAACTGTTTTGGCAAAATGTTCCGCTCCACCATCATTTAGGTCGTCTCTGGTTACTGAAGTTATTACTACATAATTTAAATTTAATCTTTTAACTGCCTCTGCTATATTCTTTGGCTCCTCAACGTCAAGGGGGAGGGGCTTACCTTTTTTTACTGCACAAAATTTACAATTTCGGGTACATACTTCCCCTAAAATCATAAAAGTAGCTGTCTTTTTAGAGAAACATTCCCCTATATTGGGACATCTCGCTTCTTCGCAAACTGTATGTAAAGATAGAGAGCGAAGAAGTTCCCCCATCTCTTGAAGAATCTCTTGATCAGGAGCTTTTTTCTTAATCCAGTATGGAAACTTCATTTTTTATCCTTAAGTTGTATTTCTCTTTGCTCTTTGCTCTTTGCTCTTTGCTCTCAAAAATCGAGAGTCTCCGAAGAAAATCTTCTAAAGACACTATTTACTTGTTTAAGCCTTTCCTCTACACTTTTTTCATTTCTCACAACTTCTAACATAAGAATCCCTTTATAATTAATCTTGCTTAAAACATTAATGAACTTTTCCCAATTAATATTTCCTTCCCAGGGCAAAAAGTGGTCGTCATTTTCCCCCAAATTATCAGCGATGTGGATATGAATTAATTGCTCACGTAGTTTTTTTAAAGCATCAACAGGCTCACCATGAACATTGATATGCCCTGTATCCAAACAAACTCCTACATTTGAAGAATTAACCTTCTTTACTATGTATAAAATCTCTTCTATCGTATCTCCAATCCTACCTGGTAAAGTATTCTCGATAGCTAAGTTAAGGTTTTTTTCAGCACAAAAATCTGAGAGTTCTTTTAAACTTTGTATGCTTATCTTAACTCTTTTTTCTCTTTTATCATTCTCTATTTTTGCCCCTCCATGAACTACAAGCACCTTCCCTCCTAATCGTTGTAAAGCCAAACCAGCCTCTTTTATTCTTAAAATAGAGTTATTTCTAATCTGTTTCTCCTGCCGGGAAATGTCAACATTACCAAAGGGCATATGCATTGAATATACCATTATATCAGATTTATTTAATTCTTTAGATAGTAGATCTATCTTCTTATAATTATTATACTCAAAATGCTTTAAATTAGCTCTTAACTCGATCTTTTTTATCCCATATTCAAAGAGTATAGGTATTTGAGAAAAAATATCCTTATCCTCTATCATTGTGGTTGAAAGGCCAAATTCCATTTCTACTCCTCATTTTTAAATTGATTTATGTTATGCCCATTATCTGAATTTATAGCATTTTAATTAAGATTGACAAGAAAAATCTCGGGACTTTTCCCCTCCGTCGCTGTATATCCGCCTTGAATTATTTCTGCTCATCTTCTCGTTAAGGTAGCTCCTATAATGCTCTTTCGGGGAAAGTCCCTCGATAGCCATATAAATTCCAAGTAAATGGGTAAATGAGTTAAATAGATAAATTTTGTACTATTTCTTGTAGTTCCTTCATCTTTTCTCTTACTCCCCATTTCCTTATTTACTTATTTTCCTTATTTTCCTTATTTACTCATTCACCCTTCTACTCATCTACCCAGTAGTACTTTCTGGTATAGTAAAAAGAGCATTAAATTACTCTTGATTTTGTTCATTTGCTATAATGATCAAATTGGTAGCCGCGAGGCTCAGAGCTTGCGTTATTGTGTAACGGTCTTCTTTGCGCAACCTAAAGGTTGCGGCTACCACCTGCGTAAAACAGCGCAACTTAAAAGTTGCGGCTACCGTCCTTTGTAGCGCAAACTCAGATGCTGCAAAGGTAACCATATCCTAAATGTGGAATCTGTGATTTTGAAATTAATCTTTCTCTATAAAAGTTGGTTGACAAATGAGCTTTTTTATGTTATCCATTCAAGGATTTAGTGATAACAAGTAGAGAATAAAAAGTTCATTTCTATAAAAAAATTGAATTGAAAGGATTGACCAATGCAAAAAACAGAGGTAAACTTCACAGATTATTTAAAGAGTACTCTTAAATTTATGAGCCGATACGGACTTCTCCTTACTTCAATTAGTAGAGAAGGGAAAGCTAATGTTATGACTATAGGCTGGGGAACTATAGGCATAATATGGAATAAACCTATATTTGTTGTGCTGGTTCGTCCTTCCCGCTTTACTTACAATTTTATTAAGGATACAGGGGTTTTTACAGTAAATGTACCTTCAGAAAGAATAATTGAAGCAGTCTCTTTCTGCGGGACGGTTTCTGGTAGAGATTATGATAAATTCAAGGAAAAAGAACTTACTCCTTTGCCAGGGGAAAAAGTAAAATCTCCCCTCATTAAAGAATGTCTGGTGCACTATGAATGTAAAGTAGTTCACAAAAATGTTGTTATTCCAAAGGAACTTGCTCTTAACATTTCCTCTCTTTTTTATCCTGAGAACGATTATCATAATATCTTCTTTGGTGAAATTATGGCCACATATGCCTCGGATATGGCAAAAGAGAGTTTAGGAAATTTTTAAAATCAAAAAAGGAGAACATAGTTTATGCCAGCAAATCTTCCACCACAATATTATGAAATTGAGAAAAAGTATAAACTTGCTCGAACCAATCAAGAAAAGATTGCCATTCTTAAACAAATGTTTTCCATTATGCCTAAGCATAAGGGGACAAATAGACTTCAAGGGGAAATAAAGGCAAAAATCTCCAAATTAAATAAAGAGATAATAGAAAAAAAGCAAAAAGGTGGCAAACGTATTTATAGTCATTATATACCCAAACAAGGAGCGGGACAGGTTGTACTTATTGGGCCACCTAATGCTGGAAAATCGCAAATTATCTCAAAAGTAACTGATGTAGATGCAGAGGTAGCGCCTTATTCTTTTACCACTTATAAACCTATTGTGGGAATGATGACTTTTGAAGACATTAAAATCCAGTTGATAGATACTCCTCCTATTGCAGAAAATTCTATAGAATCGTATCTGGCTGAGGTCATTAAAAATTCTGATTTAATATTACTTATTGTAAATTTAGGTAGTGATGATATACTTGAAGAAATTGATACAATAATTAAAGAATTGAAAAAGATGAAAATTCTCATATGGTCAAAAGAAAAAAAGGCAGAAAAAGAAGAGGGGTGGACCTATAAGAGGACAATAATGGTAGCTAATAAAATTGATATAAAAGGAGCAAATGATCGTTTAATTGCATTAAGAGAATTCTATGAAGACAAATTCCCCTTAATTTCTATTTCTGCAAAAGAGGAGAAAAACCTAAAAAATTTTAAAGAAAAAATTTATGAAGCGTTACAAATTATTAGAATCTATACAAAGGCTCCTGGCAAGCCAATAGATAAAAATGAACCGGTGATCCTTAAAAAAGGAAACAATGTCCTTGAAGCTGCCCAAGCTGTTCATAAAGATTTTGTAAGTAAATTAAAATATGCAAGAATCTGGAGTAAAAATAAATTTGATGGACAAGAAGTAAAAAAAGATTATATCTTGAAAGACGGCGATGTTTTAGAGTTTCATACTTAATCCCAGATTCGGCAAACTGTCAGAGTGCTTGGCCTGTAGAGAGCTTTAATAGATCGTCAAATCCTGGGCTAAAGTTAGTACAGGGTGCCTGAATAGTTACAAAACAAAATTAGTTTAGTAAAGAGGATAAAATGACTAATAAATTTCTTCCCATGGGGAAGCTCGACCCTCATTTTTTAGAAAATCTTATAAATTCTTTACCTTGCGATAAAAGAGTTATTGTGGGACCAGGCATTGGGAAAGATGCAGCAGTTATTGATTTTGGGGAAAATTATCTGGCATTAAAAACAGATCCTATAACTTTTACTTATCATGATATCGGTTGGTATGTAGTAAACATAAATGCTAATGATATAGTGTGTGTAGGAGCTACTCCCCGTTGGTTTCTCCTTACTCTTCTCCTTCCAGAAGGAAAATCTTCCCAAAAGTTAGTGGAGGGTATATTTGAACAGGTAAAATTTGCCTGTAGAAGATTGAGCATCTCTTTGGTGGGAGGACACACAGAAGTTACTCCTCATTTGGACCATCCTATTGCAATTGGTCAGATGGTAGGAGAGATGCCTAAAAAGAGATTAATTAAAAATTCGGAAGCAAAAGTGGGAGATCTTGTCCTTATTACTAAAGAAATAGCCATAGAAGGGACCCATGTAATATTTCAAACCAGAAAAGAAGAACTAAAAAAAAATCTTTCTTTGGAAACTTTAAATAAGATAAACAATATCCTTTATACTCCTGGCATAGGCATAGCAAAAGAAGCTCTATTGGCAAGTGAAAATGTTAAGGTCCATTGTATGCATGACCCTACAGAAGGAGGGCTAAAGACAGGATTATGGGAACTGGCTTATGCTTCACAGATAGGAATGAGAATAAAAAAAGAGAAAATACCTATATTAAATGAGACTAAAACGCTCTGTAAAATGTATGATTTGGATCCTTTAGGACTCCTTGCTGCAGGCTCATTAATTTTAATCCTTTCTCCTAAGGAAAGTCAAAAATTGCTTAAAATTTATAGTAAAAATAATATAAAATGTAATATAATTGGAGAGGTGGTTTCTAAAGAAAAAGGGGTAAAAATATTAGATGGAGAAAAGGAATACTATTTATTAAATGAGTATAGGGATGAGATACATAAAATTTTATAATCTTAAAAAAACGCTTGTTATTTTATCTTATCTTATGGAATACTGTCCTTTTCATCCTCTAAGGAAAAGAAGAAATAGGGTCGAATTTATAATAATTTTCTCTTTTTTGTCCCTTTTTGTCTTAAAAGCTTGTGCAAGCTCTCCTGTTATCCGTGTAAAAATCTCTTCTGAGAAACAGAGAAAGGTAAAAATAAGCGCTACAGGTCCTTATAGAATAAAAGGGGAAAGAATTAAAAATTTTCTTGCAGCTCAAGAATTAAGAGCTACTCTTAAAGGAATAGTTATGGAAGATAAGATTTTGGGGAAAGAAGTATGGATAAAACCTGAGAGAGATAGTTCTTTGATTATGGTGAACGGAAGAAGATATCGTGGGGATATCCTTATCTTTCAGCAAAATGGATCTTTTCTTGAAATAATTAATCAACTTCCGTTAGAGGAGTATCTTTATGGAGTAATAAGAGCTGAAATATCTTCTAATTGGCCAGCGGCTGCTGTAAGGGCCCAGGCTATCGCCTCCAGAACTTACGCTCTTAACAAACGAAACGACTCCCTAAAAAAAAATAATGAAGAAAATTACGATTTATTTTCTACAGTTAAACACCAGGTATACAGAGGAGTGGAAGCAGAGGATGACAAAGCTCGAGAAGCAGTGGATGCAACAAAAGGAAAAGTTATTACCTATCAGAGTGAAGTGGCGACCATCTTCTATCATGACTGTTGTGGAGGACACACTGCTTCCAGCGAAAGTGTTTGGGGAAAAGCTTTCCCATATTTAAAAGCTAAAAAGGAAAATTTCTGTAAAGGAAGCCCACATTATTATTGGAAATTCAGGATAAAGAGAGACAACTTAGAGAAAATCTTTAAGGACAACGGATTTAAAATAGGCAAAATTTATTCTATTGTCCCTCTCACCTTTGATGAAGGAGGAAGGATGCAAAAACTTCGCATAAATTATAGTAATGGTGATATTCTGGATTTAAAAGGAAACGATTTTCGTAATTTAATAGGGACAGATAAATTAAGAAGTACTCTGTTCAAGGTAAAGAAAGAAAATGATTATTTTATATTTACTGGCAGAGGACGGGGACATGGCGTAGGAATGTGTCAGCAGGGAGCTAAAGTAATGGCTGAGAGAGGTTTTACTACAGAAGAAATCCTTAAATTTTACTACCCTGGAACAGAGATAAAAAAAATCTATTAGAGGCCCCTGATTACACAGATTCTTAAAAATGATTACACCGATTTAGTAAGGATAATCTATCTGTGTAATCTCGATTTTTATCTGTGAAATCAGAGATTTCTGACTTTTTTAGAAATCTCTACAAAAGTTGATTGACAAAACTGCGAAACTTGATATTTTTTTAACTAAAGAGGCAAAAAATGTTCTTAGAAAAAAAGGCTATATTGGTAATAGTGGATGGACTAGGAGATAGAGTAGCAAGGGAGGGGAAGACTCCTTTGCAACTGACAAAAAAACCTAATCTGGATGAGTTAGCAAGAGAAGGCTCTGTTGGACTGATGAACGCTTTAGGGCCTGGAGTCATCCCCGGAAGTGATACTTCGCATTTAGCTATATTGGGATATGAGCCCTCTATCTATTATAAGGGAAGGGGACCCCTCGAAGCTTTAGGAGTAGGAATTAACCTAAAAGAAGGAGATGTTGCTTTTAGATGTAACTTTGCTACTGTGGATGAAGAATTGAAAATAATAGATAGGAGAGCAGGACGATTAAAGGATGAGGGAAAGGAATTAGCTAAATCTCTACAGGGGCTAAAGATAGAAGGAATAGAGGTTATTTTTGCATCTTCTACAGAGCATAGAGGAGTTTTGGTTCTTAGGGGAGATGGCCTTTCTTCAGACATTTCGGATACTGACCCCCATACTTCTGAGAACGTTTTTGTTTTGGAGTCAAAACCATTAAATCCAGGGAAAGAAACTAAAAAAACAGCTAAAATAGTAAACGAGGTAGTGAAAAAAAGTAAAGATATACTCTCTTCCCATCCCATAAATAAACAACGAGAAAAGGAGGGGAAACTTCCCGCAAATATTATCTTAACTCGAGGAGCAGGAGCATACCAAAAAGTAGAATCGTTAAAAGACAGATATGGATTTAATTCCTGTTGTATAGCAGGAGCAGCCCTTTATAAAGGTGTAGCTATATATGTAGGGATGGAGGTTTTGGAAGTTCCAGGAGCTACAGGAAGAATAGACACAGATATTGAAGCTAAAGCTTTTGCCGCAAAAGAAGCTTTAAAAAAATTTGACTTTGTTTTTATTCATATCAAAGGAACAGATAGTGCCAGCCACGATGGAAATCTTAAAGATAAAATCTTAATGATTGAAAAAGTTGACAAATTAGTTAACTTATTGAAAAAAGAGGATGCTTATCTTATTGTAACTGCTGACCATAGCACACCTGTTTCTATTAAAAGACATAGCAGCGATTCTGTACCTCTATTAATTTATGGAGGTAATATAAGAAAAGATAAGGTAAAATTTTTTGATGAAATTTCTGCTTCTTCAGGATGTTTAGGACATCTTACTGGAATTCAGCTAAACAAAGTGATCATAGATTTAATGGGCTGTGGGCATATAGTAGGGTCATGATGAAATTATAAATTTAGCTTAAAAAATTAAAAATTATTATTTAAAGTTAGGAGGTGAGAAATGATAGAAGTAAAAGTTGCGAATGTGGCTATAGATGTGAATTCAAAAATGCCTGTTGTAATATTAAAAGAAAAAAAAGGAGGTAAGAAATTACCTATATGGATAGGGTTATTTGAAGCACAGGCTATCGCTTTGGCTTTACAGGATTTAAAGCCGCCTCGACCTTTAACCCATGACCTTACCAAGTCTTTAATCGAAAAACTCGAAGGTAAAGTTGAGAAGGTAATCATCAGTGATTTAAAAAACAATACATTTTATGCTCGGATAGTGATGAGGAAGAACGGCGAGGACATTGATATTGATTCTCGTCCCAGCGATGCTATAGCCCTGGCTCTGAGATTTAAAGTGCCTATCTACATAAATGAGACAGTGTTGGATAAAGTAGCTGTAGGAAGCAAACCTATAAATGATAAAGAATTCAGAGAATTTAAGAAAAAATTAAAAGATTTAAAACCAGAAGATTTTGGCCTTTAATCTACTTAATTAATTTTAAAAAGAAAAGGGAGAGTTTTATTTTAATTTTTGCATTACTTTTAAATATTGAACCTGAATTCGGAATAAAATAGGGCTAATCAGAATTCAGTAATGAGAATGCAAATAGTCTATCAGAGATTTCTAAAAAAGTCAGAAACCTCTGATTTCGCAGATAAAAATCGAGATTACACAAATTAGAGCCTCTGGAGGTTTTTCAAAGGTCTCTATAAAAAATTTGGAGAAAAAAATGGGGTTGAATGATGAATTAGGATTTTTTGCAGGGAGAGCTAATCCTGAACTGGCTAAAAAAATAGCTGATTACATGGGAATTTCGTTAGGGAAGATAAACATTAAATCTTTTAGCGATAAAGAAATTCATGTAAAAATTGAAGAAAATATAAGGGCAAAAGACGTTTTTCTTCTCCAACCCACTTGCCCTCCTGCAAATGAAAACATAATGGAATTACTTATAATGATTGATGCCTTTCGAAGGGCTTCGGCAGAAAGAATCACTGCTGTTATTCCCTATTATGGATATGCCCGTCAAGACAGAAAAGATGAGCCACGAGTTCCTATTACAGCAAAATTAGTGGCTAATTTAATTACAACAGCAGGGGCGGATAGAGTTCTTACGATGGATCTGCATGCTTCCCAAATTCAAGGATTTTTTGATATAAAAGTAGACCACTTATTCGCTTCTCCTATAATTATCAATTATCTCAAGAAAAAAAAACTGAAGGATTTAGTGGTGCTTTCTCCTGATATGGGAGGTGTGAGAAGAGCCCGTGCGTATGCAAGAATATTAAATAGCTCTTTAGCTATTATTGATAAAAGAAGACCTACAACTAATAAAGTGGAAGTGTTAAATATTGTGGGAGAAATTGAAGGAAAAAATGTTTTTATCATTGATGATATGGTTGATACAGGAGGAACTTTAATTGTAGCTATAGAGACTTTGAAGAAGAAAGGGGCAAAAGATATTTATGCCGGGTGCACTCATCCTGTACTTTCTGCTGATGCCTATGAAAAGATTGAGAATTCTCCTTTAAAAGAACTGATAGTAACGGATACTATTCCTTTAAAAAATGAAAAGAAAAAGAAGAATAAAATTAAGATTATTTCTGTAGCTTCTTTATTAGGAGAAGCCATAAAACGTATCCATGAGCATAGGTCAGTAAGCTCTTTATTTTTGAATAATAAAGCTTAATTCTTAAGTAAGAATAAAATAGGAGAAAATTTTTATGAAAAAAAATATACTAAATGTTAAAGTAAGAGATAAAACAGGGAAGGAGTATGCGCGAAAGTTAAGAAAAAGAAAAATTTTACCTGCTGTTCTTTATGGACCTCATATTAAGAAAAATCTTCTATTGGAGATAGAAATGGGTGAACTTAAAACCTTTTTTTCTCTTGCTTCTGGCAAACAGAAAATAATTACCTTAAATTTAGTTAATGAGAGTAAAAATAAACAGCGAGAAGTTATAGTTAAGGAATTCCAGGAAAATCGGTTGAAAGAAGGACTTCAGCACATAGATTTCTATGAAATTACAAAAGGAGAAAAGGTTACTACTATTGTTCCTTTATCCTTTGTAGGAAAAGCACAAGGAGAAAAATTGGGAGGCATAGTAGAGCATCTATTACGAGAGATAGAGATTGAATGCCTTCCTAAAGATATTCCTGAAGCAATAGAGGTAGATATAACCCCTTTGATGATTGGAGATTCTTTTTATGTGAAAGACTTGAAACTACCTCCCAATATAAAAGTTATTACTTATCCTGATGAAAATGTAGTTTCTCTAATTTCTCCTGTTAGCGAAGAAGAATTGGAAAAATTAGAGGAAGAAAGAAAAGTAGCAGCTGAAGAAGTAGAATTAATAGGTAAAAAGGAGGTGAAAGAGGAGGAAATTCCTGAAAAAGAAGTAGCTAAAGAGAAGAAAAAAGAGTAGAGATGAAGTTGGTATTTGGACTGGGTAACCCAGGAGAAAAATATCGTTTTACACGACATAACATAGGATTTCTTGTTGTAGATTACCTATCTAAGCTTTACAATATACAATTAAATACTTATCTATCTCAAGTAGTGATAGGGAAAGGGTATATAAAGGAAGAAAAAGTAATTCTGGCTAAGCCTCTTACATTTGTGAATGAATCTGGCCATTCCTTCTATGCCCTCCAGGAGAGGTATCAAATAAAGCATAAGGATATAATATTAATAAGTGACGATGTAAATTTGGAGATGGGTAGAATTAAAATTGCTAAAAAAGGGAGAGATGGAGGCCATAAAGGATTGAGGTCCATTATTCAATATTTAAATACAGAAGAAATACCCCGTCTACGAGTGGGGATCGGCTCACCATACAAGAAGGAAAAACTGAAAGAATATGTGTTGGAAGAGTTTAATCTACGAGAGAAAAAGATAATAAAAGAGACGATAGAAAGAGCAGGACAAGCTATAAATATGATAATTACAGAAGGAATAGATAAAGCAATGAGAGAATATAATTGCAAATACATATCATAATGGAGAGAAAAAGATGTACAAAATAATAATTTCAGCAGGAGCAGGGATAATAGGTCTTATAGGAGTGAGTTTTTTAATAAAGGGGATACTTAAAACTAATCCTGGAAATGAGTTAATGCAATCTATTTCTAAAACTATTCAAAAAGGAGCAAAAACATTTTTATATAGAGAATACAAAACAATATCCATTGTAGTAGTTATAGTGGCTATCTTTTTATCTTTGTGCCCTCTCTTTGGACATAATGTTGAGATTAACTGGAAAACTGCTATTGCTTTTATTATAGGAGTTTTTTGTTCTGCCATGGCTGGTTGGATTGGAATGAGTATAGCCACAAGAACTAACAGCAGAACTACTCAAGCAGCTACAAAAGGACTTAAGCCAGCTTTAGATGTCTCTTTCTCTGCGGGAGCAGTCACGGGACTTTCCGTAGTCTGTGTAGCTTTTCTCGGTTTAATAGTTGTTTTTATCCTATTTAAAGGGAAATCTATTATTATTAATGGGTATGCCATGGGAGCTTCTTTGATGGCTTTATTTGCTCGTACTGGAGGAGGAATTTATACCAAAGGAGCAGACATGGGAGCAGATTTGGTAGGAAAAATAGAAGCAGGAATTCCAGAAGATGACCCCCGTAATCCAGCAGTTATTGCTGATAATGTTGGAGATAATGTTGGAGATGTAGCAGGATTAGGAGCGGACCTTTTGGAGTCTTATGTAGAGTCTATAATCGCTACTTTAGCTATCTCTACTTCTTTAGCTATTTATTCCTTAACTTATCTCCCTTTTTATTTGGCTGCTTGGGGAATTATCTCCTCCCTTATAGGAATAATATGGGTTAAAACAATAAAAACAGATGACCCCCAAAAAGCCTTAAACAGTGGAACCTATTTTTCTGCTATTTTAATGGCGGTAGGGTCTTATTTCATTGTTAGATATTTAGGCACAAGTTATCAAAATTATTCTGTTTTAGGCCCCTTTTGGGCAATCCTTGCTGGTGTTATCTCCGGTTTAATTATAGGTGAGATAAGTGTATATTATACCTCCAATAAGCATAAACCAGTTAAGGAATTAGCTAATTCTGCAAAGAGTGGTCCCGCTATAGTAATAGTTAATGGATTATCAATAGGGATGTTATCTACTGCGGTTCCTGTGGTAATAATTGCAGGAGCTACTCTTATCAGCTTTTATTTTGCCGGAATATATGGAGT
>JAGGXI010000061.1 GCA_021163155.1 Candidatus Aerophobota bacterium | reverse complement strand
TAGAGAGAAAGAGGTACCGGTAGCCGCAGGCTTTAGCCTGCGTAAAGGCAGGATAAAGGGGAAAGAAAGATTAAAGGATTAGAGGGAAAACCAAGAAACTACCCCGTAATAAATTATTAAGGAAGGTAAAAAATATGGAAAAAAAGAGATTAGGAAAAATAGAAAAACTTTCAGTAGAACATTTTAAAAGACCAGGAAGAAAATTATGTCTTGTTTTCTATATTTATCCTGGGAAAGAAACTGACAAGGAATATCTTGAAAAATTTAAGAAGTATTGGGAAGAAGTAAAAACAAGAATAAACAGTTTACAGAGTAAAATTGGAAAATTCGATAAGGTATACCACGAGTTAATTGATGCCGACGGAGAAAAAGGTATGGAGCTTATTAAAAAATTAAACAAAAAAGAGTATGAGATAATTAAAAATCCTCTTAATGGAAATAAAAAATTGCAAGCAACAGAAGATAAAAACTTACTTGAAGAAACTATGGATTGGGGAAAATGTTTAGCTACAAATCCTCAGAATAAAAAAGTTTTAAGTAAAATTTCTGAATTTTATATTCAGGCTTTACAAAGAAGAGACAAATATATTGCTCAAAAAATAGATGAGACATTAAAAGAGAATGAAATAGGTATATTTTTTACTCAAGAAGAAAGCAATATAAAACTTCCCACAGATATAGAGATTTTTAGAATCTGCCCTCCTATACTTGACGATATTCACCGCTATATTCGTGATAAGTTTCAATCTTCTTCGGAAACTTCTTGGAAGAAATCTTAATCCACATTTTAAGGCCTGAATCCTTTTATCCATAAATATACTCCTCCAGCAAAAAAGATAAGATTAGGCATCCATGCTGCAAAGAGAGGAAAAATAACCCCTTCCCTGCCTAAGATTTTAAAGAGAACCATAGCCTCATAGTAAGCAAAACTTAAAATCAGGCCCAAGCCAAAACTCGCCCCTCTTCCACTTCTCTTTAGAATTAATCCCACAGGAATACCAAAAAATAAAAGTATAAAAGTAGCAAAGGGATAAGCAAACTTAAAGTTCATCTCTGTTTCTAAGTTTAAAGTTTTAAAACCACTTTTATGATACTCATCAATATACTTTTTTAGCTCAGCTATATTCATCTTATCTGGAGGAAAATATTTTTTACTAAAATAAGAAGGCTTGCAAGAGAAAGGAAGAATCTTTTCCTTAAAATAAGTTCCTCTCAACTCATCATTTATTAAATAATCTCTTCCTTCATAAAAAATCCAACCCTTCCCATTCCACCTTCCTTCTTTAGCAATGATTAAAGAGGGAGAGGAGGACTCTTTATATATCATTATATTTTCCATTTTTGCTTTTTCAAGGTCAAATGATCTTATATAAAGCAGATAAGAAGGAGGAATATGTATAAATATATTTCTTTGTACTCCTTTTTGCACTCTCCCTACAAAATTTTCCCGTTTAAGTCTTTGAGCTACCTTATTTGCTTCAAATGTTAAAGTTTGATCCAATAAAAGAATAAAGAAACTAATAATTATACCAATAGTTAAAATAGCTAAAAAAGACCTCTTCGTAGAAATACCATTAACTTGCAAAGCCTGAATTTGAAAAGTTTTCCCTAAATAAGTAATCATAAATAAAACAGAGACAATGGCCGCCAAAGGACTGAGCAAACTAAATAAAAATGGAATTTGCAAAAGATAATATTTAATTACTTCTAAAATATTTGCTTCTTTACTTAAATTATCTATAGACTGAAAAAGGTTTACAAGTAAAAAAATAGCAATAAAAAAAAGAATAAATATAAAATATAACCTAAGGTACTCTTTACTTAAATATTTGTCCAATATTTTCATATTAACCCCAATTTACCAAATCTAAAATTCAATAAAATGCTTAATATGCATAGTATTATATTCGGTAGCCATATTGCCACCAAAGGCGGTATTATTCCCTCTGTTCCTAAAAACTTCCCTGCTAAAAAAAGAAGATAGTAACCAATCACAATAGCAAGACTTATCCCTAAACTAATAGATTTTCCTCCCCGTTCCACCTTGATTCCTAGAGGTATGCCTATTAGAACAAGAAAAAAAGCAGCTAAAGGAATAACAATTCGGCTATGAAAATCGACGGATAACTCTTTTATTATCCTTTTATCAGGAATTTTTTTTAATTTCTCTTCCTTTATTTTCTCTCTCAATTCGTTTAAGTCCATCTCTTCACTTTTTCTTCCCATTTTTCCTTTCTGAGAAAGATATCTCCCTAAGTATATAGTTTGAGAATCCAATTTACCCTGTTGAGATATCTGATAATTTTTCTGAAATCGATAAAAAGAAACTTTCGTAAGTTTAAGTTTATCTTCATTAAATTCTCCTTCTTGAGCTAAACTAATTTGGGGAATTTTATTCCTGCCAGGAAAAAATTCATAGATAATAACTTTCTTCATCTTATTGCTTCCTGATTTAATATGATAAGCATATAATTTCTTACCCCCAACATCTGTAATGGTTCTCTCTTTTATTTGGATGGTAGGTCGTTGAAGAACTATTCTCTGATATACTTGCCTATAATGTCTATTACATAAAGGGGTGAGATAGGTAGAGAAATAAAAAGAAATTAAAGTTAAAATAAAAGTAAAGATAAGTAAAGATTTACTTATATAAAGTAAACTTATTCCTGAGCTTTGGAAAGCGATTATTTCTCCATCGCTACTTAGCCGACCAAAGCTAAGCAAAGTAGCAAATAAGAGAGATACAGGAATCAACATATTAAAAAACGAAGGTATTTTAAATAAAACAAGTTTTCCTACTTCTAATAAGGGAGCGTTCTGAATAAATATAAGTTCTGTTAATTCAAATATTACAGTAATAAATAAGATAAAATTAAAAAACAAAAAACCCAGAATAAAAGAACCAATTATCTCCTTTAAAATATAACGATGTATTATTTTCATTCTTTAAATTTTACAGTATTTTTTGAGATTGACAAGAAGAATCTCGGGATTTTTGCACGAAAAATGGTAGCCGCGAGGCTCAGAACCTGCGTTATTGTGTAACGGTCTTCTTTGCGCAACCTAAAGGTTGCGGCTACCACCTGCGCAAAACAGCGCAACCTAAACCCCATTAGATGTTACTACTATTTAGCGGGGGGGTAAAGGTTGCGGCTACCACCTGCGTAAAACAGCGCAACCTAAAAGTTGTGGCTACCGTCCTTTGTAGCGCAAACTCAGATGCTGCAAAGGTAACCATATACTAAATGTGGAATCTTGTGATTTTGAAATTAATCTTTCTCTTCTTACATAGATTGTTATTAATGCAAATATTACGGATTTCAACCTAGATTCGGCAAATTATTAGAGTGCCTGGCCTGAGTAGGGAAGGCCAATAAACTTAATGATCATTATTCAAATTGCCGGAGCCGGGTCCAAGATATTCTAAAAATCTAATAAGAGGAGTTTTCTACAAAAAATGATTGACAAGGAGACCGTAAATAATAGAATAGAATTAAAATTTTAAAAGGAAAAATAAACAATGAGAAAGATTGCTATTTTAACAAGCGGAGGAGATTGCCCCGGGATGAATGCTTGCATCCGTGCTGTAGTAAGAAAAGCTATTTATCAGGGTTTAAAAGTAGTAGGAGTGAGAAGAGGATTTGCTGGATTGATAGAAAGAGATATTTCACTCTTAGAAGCTACATCTGTAAGTGGAATTATACATCGTGGAGGAACTATTCTAAAAACTGCGAGAAGCCCTCTGTTTAAAACTAAAAAAGGTCAAAAGATGGCTTTTGAATCCATAAAAAAATTAGGAATAGAAGGAATAATAGTTATTGGAGGAGATGGCTCTTTTCGAGGAGCCTATGAACTAAATAAAAATTGGAATATTCCTACTGTGGGTATTCCTGCTACCATTGATAACGATATTGCAGGCACCGACTTTACCATCGGATTTGATACTGCTATTAATACAGCTCTGGAAGGTATAGACAGAATAAGAGATACAGCAACTTCTCATCAAAGACTATTTATTATTGAAATGATGGGAAGAAAATCAGGTTTTATCACTCTTTGGTCAGGATTAGCGGGAGGAGTAGAGGAAATCATTATCCCTGAGGTAAAAACTGATATAGATGAAATCTGCCAAAGGTTAGAAAAAGGACGAAATCGAGGTAAAAACAGCAGTATTATAGCAGTGGCAGAAGGCGATGAAGCAGGAGGTGCTTTTGAGATAGGGGAAAAGATAAGAAAAAAAATTGGTTATGAGATAAGAGTGGTCATTTTGGGACATCTGCAAAGAGGCGGGTCTCCCACAGCTATGGATAGAATTTTAGCTACTAGATTAGGCTCAGCAGCAACAGATATTTTAATAAGGGGAGAACGAGGAAAAATGGTAGGATTGGTTGCTAACCAGATTAAAATCTCTCCATTATGCAATGCATCGGAAAGAAAAAAAGAGATAAATCTTAATCTTTATAAATTATCAGAGATTTTATCCTCTTAAATTTAAATAGCTTCAAAGGCATTTTTTATAAGATGAATATCTTTAATTTCATTTTTATTTATTAAAATACTTACTACATCAAACCGACAATTTATTTCCTTTATTTTATAATAAAGAAGATAAAAGGAAGCTATTTTACTAAGATGTTGCCTTTTACGATAAGAAATAGCCTCTTCAGGCAGACCAAAGTTTGTAGAAATACGAGTTTTAACCTCCACAAACACAAGAGCTTTCTTATCCTTTGCTACTATATCAACTTCTCCCATCGGACAACGATAATTTCTTTCTATAATTTTATATCCCTTTTCTCTTAGAAATTTAACTGCTATATTCTCTCCTCTCTTTCCCAACTCTCTTTTTTGTAGTATAAAGGTCACCTTTTTACCTCGTTAGATAACATCCCGTTAGATAGCGAGCATCTAACAGGACAAAAACATCTAAGGGAGTTACTCATTATGAGGAAAACTTTTCACAATTCTAATATGCCAGGGGGGCCAATAAATAAGAAATGCCCTGCCTATTAAATTATCTTTGGGAACAAACCCCCAATAACGACTATCATCACTAGAATCTCTATTATCCCCCATTACAAATAGGGAATTGGGAGGAACCTTAATGGGCCCATATTCATCGCGAGGAAAACCACTATTCCAGGTATCGCTATGGACAGCATAAGGCTCATCCAATATTTTTCCATTAACATAAACCTTTTTATTTTTTATTAAGACTTCATCGCCAGGAAGACCAATTGCTCTCTTAACAAAATCTTTTCGAGGGTTAAGTGGATATTTAAATATAACTATATCGCCTCTTTTTACATTTTCTAATCTATAAAATATTTTGTATGCCATAATACGGTCCCCTATTTGAAGGGTGGGTTTCATAGAACCGGAAGGAATATAAAAAGATCCCACAATAAAAGTTTTTATTAAAAAAGCCAATACAAAAGCAATAACTATAGTCTCAACTGCTTCTTTTACCCAGCTCAAAGCCTTATCATTCATATCCTACCCTTTTTTTTTCTAAGATAGGATAAATTAGCTCTTCTCACTTTACCTTTTTTAATTACTTCGATTTTATTAATCAAAGGAGAATTTAAAGGAAAAATCCTTTCTACTCCTATCCCGAAAGAGACCTTCCTAACAGTAAAAGTCTCTCTCATTCCCCCTCCCCTTTTTTTTAAGACTACACCTTCAAAAATTTGGATTCTTTTCCTTTTCCCTTCATAAATATTAAGATAAACAGCTATAGTATCTCCCGGACGGAATTCCGGAATTTCCTTTTTTATAGACTCTCTTTCTATACTCTCTATTTTTGCCTGCATTAAATAACTCCTCTATTTACAACATTAATAATATCTTTTAATAAATCCTGGTAATGTCAAAATAATCTATTTTTTGGAATTGGTAGCCGCGAGGCTCAGAGCCTGCAAGGATAGATATATACGCAACTTAAAAGTTATGACTACCATTTTTCATTTAGGATAATTTCCTTCCCCTATATAGTCCTTTTTTCTTTTTTTGGTTTTGCTCTCTCTTTTTCTTTTCCCCCTAATCATGCCTTTACGCAGGCTCTGAGCCTCGCGGCTACCGGTATCTCTTTTTCTTTAATCCTGCTTTTTTGCCTTTCACGTCTCACTTTTTACATCTTACGTCTCACTGTTTTGCCTAATCCTTTAATCCTGCTTTTGCTTATCTTCTTGTTTAAGTTTCACTTTTTTTAACAGGTCCGGCCTTTTTTTTAAAGTAACTTCAATCTTTTTTCTTTTGCGCCAGTAATTGATCTTTTGATGATTACCTGACAAAAGCACCTCTGGCACTTTCCAACCTCTAAATATTGCAGGTCTAGTATATTGAGGATAATCTAAAAGGATATCATAAAAAGAATCTTCCCTGACAGAATTTTCGGAACCCAATACTCCTGGAATTATCCTTGTCACTGCATCTATAAGAACCATTGCCGCTAATTCCCCACCTGTAAGAACATAATCTCCTATAGAAATTTCCTCGTCTATTAAATGCTCTTTTACCCTCTCATCTACCCCCTCATAATGACCGCATATCAGAAGGAGATTATCTTTACTTGCTAACTCCTTGATCTTCTCTTGGTTAAGAGATGTGCCCTGAGGGGATAATAAAATAATATGGGGGGTAGATTTTACTCTTCCCCCCACTATATTCTCCACTGCTTCAAAAAGAGGCTCTGGTTTTATAACCATACCTCCCCCTCCCCCAAAGGGAAGATCATCCACTGTCTTATGACGGTTATGAGTGAATTGACGTAAATTATGAAGATTTACTCTTAAAATCCCTTTATCCTGAGCCCTCTTAATTATACTCTCTTCTAAAAAACCTTTAAACATAGAGGGAAATAAGGTAATAATATCAACCTGCATTTTTGTATAGTGGTTAATCCTCCAAAATTTCTACCATTACCCTCTTTTTCATCTTAGCCGCTGCTGCTCCTACAATTGTACGCAAAGCATTAGCTACTCTACCTGCCCTTCCTATCACTTTGCCCATATCCTCTTTGGCTACACGAATCTCCAATAGAATAACCTTCTCCGCTTTTATCTCTTGTACCTCTACATCATCAGGCACATCTACTATACGTTTGACTATGTACTCTACTAACTCACGCATCTCTTTACCTCCTCCTTTAATGATTAAGTAATTGGATTAGTTTTCGTTTTCTCTAAGATATTTCACCAGGAGAAAAGATGGAAAAATTTATTAGTAATTTCTTCACTGAATTAGATAACTGAGCCCCTTTATTAATCCACGCCAGTGTTTTTTCTTTATCTGCTTCTACTTTCTTTTTTAGAGGGTCATACCAACCTAATCTATCAATAAACTTTCCTTTTACTGGGAAACGAGGATCCGTTACTACTATACGATAGAAGGGAACTTTCCTGGCTCCCATTCTTCTCAATCGAATTTTTGTGGCCAAATTATTACTCCTTTCTTTTTAATATAATTTCTTTTAGCTTACGCACAGCTTTCTGTGGATTAACCATACCGAAAATAGCTGTTCCAACTACTAATATATTAGCCCCTGCCTCTACCGCTTCCAATGCTGTCTGCTGGTTAATTCCACCATCTACCTCGATATCAAAAAATAATTCCCTCTCTCTACATATTTGTCGGAGGTCTCTTATTTTTGGTAAACATTCGGACAGAAAAGTTTGTCCACCAAAACCAGGATTAACTGTCATCAGAAGAACCATATCTAATTGAGATAAAATATATTTCAGGTTTTCAAGAGAGGTGGAAGGATTTAAAGCAACCCCTACTTTTATTCCTTTTTCTTTGATAGAAGTAATCAAGCGATAAGCATGAAAAGAAGTCTCCAAATGAAAAATTACGGTATCACTCCCTGCTTGCGCGAAAGGCTCAATCCACTGCTGAGGATTATCTACCATTAAATGAACCTCGACTGGTAAACTTGTTTTTTCTCTTAACGAAGCAACTACTTCTGGACCAAAGGTTATATTAGGAACAAAATGACCATCCATTATATCAAAATGAAGAAGGTCCGCCTCTTTCTCTACTTTCCTTATCTCTTCATAAAGACAACCAAAATCAGCTGCTAATACCGAAGAAGCTATCTTAACCTTATCCAACAATCCTTACCACCTTTACTAATTCATCTTCTACATAAATTTCTACTCTTCCTTTTCCTACTACCTTAGAAATAATCCATACTTCTTGCCCTGGGAGTTTGCCTCCATAATTTATAGTTCTTACTCCATAGGCGTCAACCACAACCGCTCTTACCTGTTTTTCTGTAAAGCCCTCAGAAATTCTTACAGAACTTAATATCAATTTTACCTTTGAAGAAAAGCTCTTTTCTTTACAAAAAGCACTTACCAAAAATTCAATAGAAGTTTTCGAGCTAACTTTTGACCCTGGAGCAGGAGACTGAGCAATAATGAGTCCTTCTTTTTCCAGAGAAGGACTTTCTATTATCTTACTTACATTTAAAGGAATTTCCTCCAGTAAAGTCTTTGCCTCCTCTAACTTTTTCCCTCTAAAATCGAGCATATAAAATTGAGGCTCTCTCTTCCCTAAACTTACTAAAACATTTACCCCTTTTTCTCTACTTATTTCAACCTTATGAGAAGGATCTTGAGCTAAAATTTCTCCAGAAGGAGTCTCATTATAAACATAACTTACTTTCCCCAGTTTCAGTCCTTCTCCGGAAAGATAAATTTCTGCTTCCCTCAACTTCTTCCCCACCAACAAGGGCACACCTGCTTGCTCTGCCCCCTCACTTATAATCACCTTAATCTCCCTGTCCTTCCGTACATTAACTCCTGAAGGAGGAGATTGTGAAATAATAATATTTTTAGGAACTTGTGAAGAAGGTCTTTTGTCTATTACTTTAAGCGCTAAATTCTGTTTACTTAAAGTAAAAAGAGCTTCTGTTACATCTTGACCTACAATAGAAGGAACTTCTATTCTTTCTGGAGGCACCAGTATCCTTAAAGTTAAAAAAGCTGCTCCCCCCATTAAACCTATTAAAAAAATGGATACTCCTGCTCCTTTTAGTAGAAATTTCAACCATCGAGGCAACTTTATTCCTTTAAAGCCCTTTTAGCTACTCCTACTAATTGTGAAAATTCAGAAGAATTATTAATAGCTAAATTAGAAAGAACTTTTCTATTTAAATTGATATTGGATTTCTGTAATCCCTTCATAAAAAGGTTGTAAGAAAGTCCTTGCTGACGTGCAGCTGCATTAATCCTGGTAATCCAGAGCCGCCTAAAATCCCTTTTTTTTCTTCTTCTATCTATATAGCTTCTAAAAAGAGCTTTCTTTAAAGCCTCCTTTGCTAAAACATAAAGTTTGCTTCTCCCTCCTCTATATCCTTTAACCAGTTTTAACACTTTTTTTCTTTTTTTAGTATGAATTACTCCTCTCTTTATTCTGCTCATTTATTTCCTCTTTTTTTTAAAAACTAAAAGGTATAAGCCTTTTAACTCTTTTTGTATCCGCTTTACTTATAAGAGTAGATTTCCTTAATCCTCTTTTTCTTTTAGAAGATTTTTCAACTTTTAAATGCCCATTGTAGGCTTTTGACCTTATTATTCTTCCTTTTTTAGTTATCTTAAACCGTTTCATTGAACCCCTATGGCTTTTTATCTTAGGCATCTCTTTTCCTTTTTATATCTATTTCCAGTTATCTAATTTTTAGGAACTAAATATTGCTCTATGGTTTTATCTCTCATTGAAGGGTACGACTCCACTCTTCCCACCGTCTCTACTTCCCGAACTACTCTTTCTAAAATCTTTTTACCACGTTCCCGATACATCATCTCTCTCCCCTTAAATCTTAGGGAAATTTTTACCTTATGCCCTTCTTTTAAAAATTTAGATATTCTATTTAATTTTGTTTTTAAATCATGTTCTCCTATTTTATAACTTAACCTTACCTCCTTTAATGTATCTGTTGCCTGTCTTTTTTTTGCTTTTCTCTTTTGCTTTTCCCGTTGATACTTAAATTTTCCATAATCCAAAATCCGACATACTGGAGGGTTATTGTCAGGAGCTACTTCCACTAAATCTAATTCCTCTTTTTGGGCAATCTTTAAAGCTTCTTTAAGAGGAAAAATCCCTAATTGTTCTCCCTTTGCACTAATAACTCTTACCTGTTTTGCTTTTATCTGTTCATTAACCCAAATTTTTGTTTTTTCTTTAGTCAATTCTCTCCCATCATTATATATTTTCTTTATTTTTGATTTTTGATTTTATCATAGTAATAAAATCCTTTAGTTTAAATTGAACATTTTCTCCGTCTCTTTTACGTACAGTTATTAGTCCCTTTTCTACCTCCTTCTTACCTATGATAAGCATATAAGGAATTTTTTCAAATTGCCCCTCTCTTATTTTATATCCTAACATTTCATTTCTAACATCAAGTTCGCTTCGGATTCCCTCTTCTCTTATGCACTTATTTATATCACGAGCAAAAGAAGCTGTTTTTTCAGTTACACTAATCACTTTAACCTGAACAGGAGAAAGCCAGGGAGGGAAAGCTCCTTCAAGATGCTCAATTAATACTCCAAGAAATCTTTCGATGGTGCCTAAAACAACTCTATGTATCATAACTACTCGTTTTTTTTCACCATCAGAAGCAATATAATTTAAATCAAATCTCTCAGGTAAGTTGAAATCTACCTGGATAGTGGGACCCTGCCATAACCTTCCAAGCGTATCTTCCATTTGAATATCTATTTTCGGTCCGTAAAAGGCCCCTTCTCCTTCAGCAGTTTCGAAAGGAAGACCTTCTTCTTTTAAAGCTCTCCTTAAAGATTCTGTTGCTCTCTCCCAATGAGCAAGTGAGCCAATGTATTCTTCGGGTCGAGTGGATAAAGTTATTTTGTAGCCCAAATGAAAAGTATCCATCATAAATAGAGCAAATTTTATTACCTTTCTTACCTCTTCTACCAATTGAGAGGGCATACAAAATATATGAGCATCATCCTGTGTAAAACCCCTTACTCTTAAAAGTCCATGGAGAACCCCTGAATCTTCGCGTCTATAAACAGTACCCAGTTCAAAATATTTTATAGGAAGATCTTTATAACTACGTATCTTAGATTTATAGATTAGTATATGTCCTGGACAATTCATAGGTTTAACTACATAATCTTCTTTATTTAAAGAGAAAAAATACATATTTTTCCGATAAAAGTCAAGATGACCCGATGTTTTCCACAATTCAGCTCGAGAGAGATGAGGGGTTCTTACTAATTGATAACCTCTTTTAAAATGCTCTTCTTTTTCAAAACTTTCTATAGCTTCTCTTATTGTAGCACCCTTTGGATAGTAAATTACCAATCCCTTTCCTAACTTACTGGATGCAGTGAAAAGATCCAAATCTTTACCTATTTTCCGATGATCTCTTTTTTTAGCTTCTTCAATCTGTTTCAAATACTTGTTAAGTTCTTCCTCATTAAAAAAAGAGGTCCCGTAAATACGGGAAAGCATAGGATTGCCTTCTTTTCCTCGCCAGTAAGAACCGGCTAAAGAAAGAAGGCGAAAAAATTTCACCTCGCCTGTCTCTTTTAAATGGGGGCCTCTACATAAGTCCACAAATTCCCCCTGCTGATACAGGCTAACTTTATCGTCTTTTATTTGATTTAAAATTTCTAATTTATATGGTTCTTCTCTCTTCTTAAATACTCTTTCTGCTTCTCTTTTATCAACTACTCTTCTTTTAAAAGGCAAATTTTCTTTAATTATCTTTTCCATTTCTTCTTCAATACGAGATAAATTTTTGGAAAGAAGGTCTCCCTCTAAGTCAAAATCGTAATAAAAGCCGTCTTTTATAGAAGGCCCTATACCTAATTTTACTTGAGGAAAAATTCTTTTAACAGCCTGAGCCATAATATGTGCAGTGCTATGACGTAAAATATCTAAACTATATTTTTCTTTGCCTTCATCCATAAATTAATTCTCCTCTTCAAATCTTCAAAAAAATTTCCTACATCCTACCTACTCTTTTCCCCTATCTACTCATTTACCCATTCACTCATCTACTGAGGTATAAAAACAATGCCCAGTGCTGGACTTGAACCAGCGACCTCTTGCATGTCAAGCAAGTACTCTAACCACTGAGCTAACCGGGCGTAGAGGCGGCACCCGGATTCGAACCGAGGAATAAAGGATTTGCAGTCCTCTGCCTTACCGCTTGGCTATGCCGCCATAATTTAACCTAAAACTATTCCTCATCTTCTAAAGTAAATTCTTTTTTTGAAGCATCATCTTCGGTATCTTTATAATCCGATTCCTTTTCCTGTTCCTCTTCTTTCTCTTTCTTTTCCATATTAATAGGGGTCATTAGACACTCGCCATTAAAGAATGCTCCTTCAGCAATAGTTAAATCAGAGGCTTTAATCTTACCTTCCAGACTTCCCGATGAGAAAAGCTCCACTTTTTCTTCACAACTCACATCACCTACAACCTTGCCTCCAATTTTAGCTGATCTAGCTTTAATATCTGCATGAACAATTGCGTTTTCCCCAATAACTACTTCCCCCTTTATTTGAATATCTCCCTCAAATTTCCCGTCGATGTGAATACTTCCTTCATCTTTTAAACTCCCCTTCAACTCTGTTTCTTTCCCTATCACAGTGTTTGTCTTCATTATTTCTCTTTCCTCTTTTTTCTTTTTAAACATTTCCCTCTCCTAATTCCCCCAATAATAAAAAGAAGGAACTATATTTCATAATTATAGAGCTTATCCCAACGGTTCTACCATTAAATTTAAAGGATTGAGCGGCTTTCCATTATGTCGTACCTCAAAGTGAAGATGAGGAGCTGTACTTCGGCCTGTGCTTCCTACTCTACCTATAACTTGCCCCTTTTTTACTTTCAAACCTTTTTTTACTAAAATACGAGAAAAATGGCCATATATAGTTTCATATCCATATCCACTTTTTATTCTAACCATTAAACCATAACCATTCTTCCATCCTGTAAAAATTACCTTACCTTGAGCAGCTGCTCTCACCTCTGTCCCCCAGGGGGCAGCTATATCAATACCTTGATGAAACTCTCTCTTTTTCTTATTAAAAGGGTCATTTCGCCAGCCAAATCCTGAAGAAATCCATCCCTGTAAAGGAAAAATATTGGGAGTAGAAGCAAACAAATCCCTTTTTTTCTGGATAATCTCTTTTGTTTCTTCCAACCCTTCTTTTCGCTTTTCAGCCTCATTTTTAATAAAAATAACATTTTTCTCAACATTCTCTACAAAATTAAAGATATCTGTTTCTTCATCTAAACGAATATAACTTTCAGGACCCCCCTTTCCTAAACCTCCCTTATTAATATTCAATTCTCCTCCGCCTACCCCTGCTAATGATTTTATTTTACTCTCTAATTCTTTTAATTTTTCTATCGTTTGATTAAAATCTTTCACCTTTTCAGCGAGAGAAAAAATCTTTTCTTTCTGGAACTGATTTATCTTCTCTAACTCCCCTATTCGTTTTACTTCATTCCTCAGCTGCAGATAGTCATTAACAAAGAAAGATAAAGCAGCAAAACCTATACCTATTATTATAATAATTGTAAAAAAAGCAAATTTTGAAATGTTAAACCGTTTAACTTTTTCTAAATGATGAGGAATCAACATTAAAGTAAAAAAGTCCCCTTTTTTCATTTTTTACCTCTCTTCTCTTTAATATAACATATTTAAAGAAGATGTAAAGATTTTTGGTAGCAACAGCTGTTTTATAAACCCTTAATATTTGGTAAATCTCTTATAATCTATCCACATCCGCAATTCTTATTTAATTTTACCTTCCGCTAATAGAGCCTCTTTCTTGTATAAATCTTTATTACTTGCATTAAACTCGTGTTTGACTTGAACAAGCAGTTTATCAAGAGTATAAATCTGCCAAGAGATTGAAGCTCAAGTTGTGCAAGAGCTAATTCATATACGAACTGAACATTATCCAAAAGAATAAGACTTTCTTTGTTGAGATTATTAAATTCCTTGAAAGCCCAAGAAGTATTAATACTATGAGCTCTTGCAAGCATTCTTTTGCCTTTAAAATTTTTTTCTTCTTTCATCATTGCCTTTTTATTAGATCATTCGCAGAAACACCAGGAACTCTGGTTAACTTTTCCGATGTTTCATTATACCAAATATCGACAAGAAGGCAAATTTTACACGGAAAGAAGATGTGATATAATTAAATAGATTAACTTTTGAGAGAAAAAATGGAAAAAGAGAAACTCACTTTAATTGATGGAAATGCTCTCCTTTATCGAGCCTTTTATGCTCTTCCCCCTTTAAATAATAGTCAGGGAACTCCTACAGGAGCAATTTATGGATTTACTAAAATATTATGGAAGCTTATAAAGGAGAAGAGACCTGACTATTTAGCCTGTGCCTTTGATAAAGGGAAAAAGACATTTCGCCATAAAGAATATAAAGAGTATAAAATCTTAAGACCAAAGATGCCTTTAGATTTAGTAGCTCAGATTTCTCTAACCAAAGAAATTGTGAAAGGTTTCGGAATACCCATTTTTGAAAGCGATGAATATGAAGCAGATGACCTTTTAGGAACATTAGCCAAAAAAGGAGAGAGAGAAGGCCTGGAAATAGAAATATTTACTGCAGATAAAGATGCTTTTCAGATAGTTTCTCCTTCTATTTATGTTCTCCGTCCAAAAAAAGGAATCTCAGATACTCAAATTTTTGGTGAAAAAGAGGTAAAGAAAAAATTTGGGATTTCTCCTTCACAGATACCGGATTTTCTGGCTTTAACAGGAGATTCTTCTGATAATATTCCCGGAGTTCCTGGAGTTGGACCTGTTGGTGCTAAACAATTAATAGGAGAATTTGGAAGCTTGGAAAACATTATAAATAACCTGAATAAGCTGCCTTTAAAAAAAAGAAAGCTTTTAAGTGAATACGTCGAGCAGGCAAAATTATCCAAAAGATTGGCTACTATTATCACCTCTCTTCCTCTTGAAATAAATTTAAAAGAACTTAAAGTAAAAAAACCCGATAAGAAGACTCTTTTATCTCTCTTTGAAAGATTAGAGTTCAAAGAATTAATAAGAGAATTGACTCCTTCCATTTCTCAAAAGGTAGAGGTTCAAGAAATTAAATCGCCTGAAGATTTAAAGAAAATCTCTTCTCTTTTTAAAAAAACTCCTCTTGTCCTGATAGTAGATAAAGAAGAAAAGGAGATAGTCCTTTCGCTGAAAGAGGAAAAAGTTTATCGGTTTTCCTTGAAAAAAGTAGATAAAGATCCTCTGCTGGACAAGCTTATTCTTCTCCTGGAAGATCCTCAAATTAAGAAAATAGGAAATAATTTAAAACAGGCAATCCTTGACCTTAAAGAGTGGGAAATAAATTTAAGAGGAGAAAATTTTGATGTGCAAATCGCTGCCTATCTTTTAAAACCCTCGGCAGCTAATTATTCCCTTAAAAATCTCTCTCTTGAATATTTGGGATTAAATATAAACGAGAAATTCTCGCCTGTAAAAAGAGCCTGGACTATCGAAAAGCTTTACCCTATATTAGAGAGAAAACTAAAAAAGGAAAATCTCTGGAACCTCTTTTTAAAAGTGGAGATGCCATTAGTACATATTCTTGCTAAAATGCAAAAAAGGGGAATTAAAATAGATAAGAGTGCTTTAAAAAAATTTTTAAAAAAGATAGAGAAAAAAAGAAAGGCGATAGAAGAAGAAATTTACAAAGAAGTGGGAGAAAAATTTAATCTTAACTCCTCAAAACAATTAGGAGATATCCTTTTTGGTAAACTACATCTGCCACCTCTTAAAAAAATTAAAACAGGCTATTCTACCGATGAGGAAGTCCTGGAAACCCTCTCTATTTTACATCCCTCTGTTAAAAAAATATTAAAATATCGCCAGCTCTTTAAATTAGAATCTACCTATATAAAACCTCTTCCTGAGTTAATTAACCCTAAAACAGGAAGGATTCATACTTCTTTTAATCAAACAGTAACATCTACCGGAAGACTATCTTCATCCCAGCCCAATCTTCAGAATATTCCCATTAAAAACAAAATAAGCGAAGAGCTTCGCTTGTCTTTTATCGCTGATGAAGGATATCTTTTTCTCTCTGCCGACTACTCACAGATAGAATTGAGAATCTTAGCCCATTTATCAAAGGATGCTAATCTAAGGTCTTCTTTTGCTAAAAATGAAGATATTCATTGTCAAACAGCAGCCGAAATATTCAATCTTCTGCCTCTGCAAGTTACCCCCCAAATGAGAAGACAGGCAAAAGTAGTAAATTTTGGGATTATTTATGGAATAAGCCCTTATGGATTATCTCGAGAACTGGGAATATCTCAAAAAAAGGCGGAGGATTATATTGAGGAGTATTTTAAACGTTATCCGAAGGTCAAAGAGTATATAGATAAAATATTAAAGAAAGCTCGAGAAAAGAGGTATGTAACCACTCTTTTGGGGAGAAGAAGATATATCCCGGAAATTGTCTCCTCAAAGAAAAGAGAGAGAGAATTTGCCGAACGAATAGCCATTAACGCCCCTATTCAGGGAGGGGCAGCCGACCTTATCAAATTAGCTATGATTAATTTAGATGCAAGATTCAAAGAAGAAAATATAAACGCTTACCTTATTCTTCAAATACACGATGAGCTTCTCTTTGAGGTAGCTAAAGAGGAGATAAAAAAAACGCGGAAAATAATAAAAAAAGAGATGGAGAAGGCAATGAACTTATCTATCCCCCTTATTGTAAACACTAAAGTAGGAAAAAGTTGGGGCGAAATGAGGGAATAAAATTTCATCCTCTGTTTCCATACAATCATTTGTTTATTCACTTCAAACGCTATTATATCCCAAACCACTCCTTTTTGGGAATTCTCGCCTGCCCTATAGGCTGCCAGATCCTCTCAGGATTAGGAATCTCTTTTCATATCAAAGGGAATTCCATCCTTTATGATTGAAGGGTCTGTATCTCTGGGAACAAAAATGAACTCAGCATCAGAGTCAATGAATCTTTTGATAAGCCAAGGATATGCAACTCTATCCACATGAACTCTTTCTATGGATTATTCATTAGGGATTCGACAGTCTTGATAATTCGAGGAATTTGCTGTAAATCAATATTCCGTAAGTCTCGTTCTGCTGATCTCTTCCATTGAATCTTATAAGAATCCACTTTCTTCCAACTGTTCATTGAGTTCTTCAAAAGCTACTGTAGGCTCATCCCGACGTTCTGCGATGATTGCGAGATCATGGAGATCCTCTAAAAGTTCTTCACATTCCGTAACTGGAAGAATTGCTGCTGTCGTTCGCCCCTTTTCGTCTACAATATAATGCTCTCGAAATTTTCCCATACTTACCCTCTTTATACTTTCAATAACCGATTTCGCCTGACTTGTTTATAAAATAAACTATCATCTCTCTTTTTTAGTTAACTGATATACTTTTTTTAGTAAGTCTCTATCTTCCTCCGTCTGCTTTACACCTCGCCGCTCCATAACTATCCTTGCTACTTCAATTGCTTTATCCAATCTATTCTCTACAAATCCATCCTCCCCTCCCCAACTAAAAGAAGGGATAAACTTAGGAGTAATTCCTCCGCCAAAAATATTACTGGCTACACCAATTACACTTCCTGTATCTATTAAAGTTCCTATGCCTGTTTTGGTATAATCCCCAATAAAAGAACCTATTTTTATCTGTTTTGTATCTACTTCCTTGCCTTTAATAAATACCTTTACACTACCGTAAGTATTTTTAAGATCGCTTGTAGTAGTTAAAGCACCAAAATTTACCCATTCTCCTATATAGGAATGTCCTATAAAACCATCATGGTGTTTATTAACATAACCCTGGAATACAGATTCTTCAATTTCTCCGGATATACGGCATACAGGGCCAATGCTGCATCCCTGACGAATTTTAGCTCCATCTATAATGGTCCCTCTTCCTACATAACAAGGCCCATTAATAACAGTGGGAGGATTTACCTTTACTTCTTCATCAATATAAATAGGTCCTTCTTTAGCATTTAATATCACTCCCGGCTCTATTGTTGAGTTTTTACCTATATAAATCTTTTCTGGATTAATTAAGCAAGCACCTTTAGCTATTTTACCTTTTACACCCCTCTCCTTTTTTCTCCCAAAGTCTTTTATTAAGGCATAACTATTCCATTTAATGATATCCGAGGGATATTCCAGTAGATTAGCTTCAATCTCTTTTACCTTTACTATCTGTTTAGCCTGATATAAAACATTCTCTATCTTATCCGGGTCATTAAAAGAGAGTTTATTTAAAGTTTTCTTATTGAGGCGAGCATATACTATCTCCCCCTTCTTAACTCCTATCTCCTCTTTCCCTTCTAAATTTATTCTCTTTTCTAAAAAAAGTAATCTTCCGTTAACAAAAAGCAGATTCTTCTCCTTTAAATCTTTTAATGGGTTCACTTTAACTTTCTCTATTTTTTGAGAAGTGACACCAAATAAATATTTACGGCAAAAAAGACATATCTCTCCCTCTAATGATATACTGGATATCTTCTCCTCTAAAGTGGTAATTCCACACCGAAGCATGTAAATAGGTCTGGTTAAAGTAAAAGGGTAAAAATTCTCTGCTTTTTTATCTTCAAATATGCACAAAATACGGTTCATTTCTACCTCGCTACTAAAACTTTCTCTACTTCCCTAATACCCGTTTTAAAAAGTTCCTCCGCTTTTTCTTTATTCTTAGCCTCCGCAAATATACGGATAATAGGCTCAGTTCCTGAAAGCCTTATATGTATCCAACCCTCTTTTAAAATAACCTTTACTCCATCAAGAAAATTTAACTCATAATTCTTGAATTCTTCCTTAAGGATAGATTCAAGAAGAACAAATTTTTCCCTGGGAAATTCAAGCTTCCCTTTAATTGTATAATATTTAGGAAGCTCATTAGCTAAAGCTGATACTGTTTTATTAGACTTTGTTATATACTCCAATATTAAAGCAATAGCAGCCATTCCATCGCGGGCATAGTGCACCTGAGGGATAATTACCCCTCCATTTCCTTCTCCTCCTATCACTGCATTATGTTCCTTCATACATTTAGAAACATTGACATCGCCAATTCTTGTACGCATAACCTTGCATTTAAACTCTCTTGCTATATCATCTAAGGCACTTGTCGTAGAAAGATTTGTCACTACTAATCCTCTTTTCCCCCCAAGAACAAATTTTGTAGCCAAAAGAAGAGGATAATCCTCAGGCAAAACATTACCCTCTTCAGTTGCTATGGCAATCCTATCTGCATCTGCATCATGAGCAAAACCGATATCAGCCTTTTCAGTTTTGACTTTTAAGGAAAGCTCTCTTAAGTTGGAAGGGATAGGCTCTGGAGAATGAGGGAAAACGCCATCAGGCTTACAATTAATCTCTGTTACTTTACATCCTAACCGACGAAGAAGCAGTGGACTAATCTTTGAGGCTGCTCCATTACAGGCATCAAGAACAACCTTAAATTTTTTTCTTCTTATGTTATCTTTATCTACAATCTCCAAGAGCTTTTCTAAGTGATTTTCTATTGCTGATGTATCATAATAAACACTTTTTATCTCGTTCCAGGCTGCTCTTTTTATTCTTTTTTCTTTGTAAATTGTTAATAGCCTTTCTCCTTCTTCAGGATAAAGAAAAATACCATCATGACGAACAAACTTTAAAGCATTCCATTCTACAGGATTATGGCTTCCTGTAATTATAATTCCTCCTCCTGCCTTCAATTTTTCCACCATTAACTGGATAGATGGAGTAGGACAAATACCTACATCTATAACTTTACATCCAACGGAAAGTAGACCGCTGAAGAGAGCGTATCTGAACATTTGATTTGAAGTCCGTGTATCAGAACCTATTACTACCCTCTTCTCTCGCACAAACTTACCAAAGGCAACTCCAAATTTTACCACTATTTCCGGCATAAGAGTTTCTCCTACTATTCCCCTTACTCCAGAAACACTAATCATTAAAGAATTCATCTTTCTGCTCCAATCGCATAAGATAGTTTTAGTTTAATAAAATCACCCCAAAAGTCAAAACCCTATCGAGAGGCCCCTGATTCACCCCGTGAAATACTCTATTTCATGGGGTAAACACAGATTTTCAAAAATGATTACACTGATTTTTAGAGATTTCTGACTTTTTCAGAAATCTCATCAAGTTGACAGAACAGAGAAAAATAATAGGATATAAACCAAATCTAAAAAAGGAGAAAAAATTGGAACTTTATAAGCTTCCTGCTCATAATCTCCACCAATTAATCAAAGATAAAAAGGTTTCTGTAGAAGAAGTGGCTACTTCTTTTCTTAAACACATAGAAATGGTAGAAGATAAGATAAAAGCTTTTCTCTTTATTAATAAAGATGAATCTTTAAAAGAAGCTAAGAAATGGGATAAGATGATATCACAGGGAGAAGAGATAAAGCCTTTAACAGGCATCCCTATCGCTATCAAAGATATTATCTGCATACATAAAAACGAGACTACCTGTGCTTCCCGTATCCTTAAAGGTTTTCATCCTCCTTATTCTGCCACAGTAATAAAAAAATTAAAGGAAGCAGGAGTTATCTTTATAGGAAAGACAAACCTGGATGAATTTGCTATGGGGTCCTCTACTGAAAACTCTGCCTTCCAAATAACCCGTAATCCATGGAACATAAATACTATTCCGGGAGGTTCCAGCGGAGGATCGACAGCTGCTGTAGCCAGCGGAGAGGCTCCTCTTGCTTTGGGTTCAGACACAGGAGGATCTATTCGTCAACCAGCCTCTCTTTGTGGAGTAGTCGGTCTAAAACCAACCTATGGAAGGGTCTCCCGTTATGGATTAATTGCCTTTGCTTCCTCATTAGACCAGATTGGACCAATTACTAGAGATGTTACGGACTGTGCACAACTTCTAAAAATAATTAGCGGAAAAGATGAATTTGATTCTACATCCTTAAATCATCCTGTTCCCGATTACTTACAATCTCTCATTCCCGATATTAAAGGAATAAAGATAGGTCTTCCCAAAGAGTATCTTATTCCCGGAATGGAGAAAGAAGTTAAAAAAAGCTTCTCTGCAGCAATTAACGTACTCACTGACTTAGGGGCTAAAACTGAAGAAATATCTCTTCCGCATACAGACTACGCTATAGCTACCTATTATCTCATTGCTACTGCTGAGGCAAGTTCTAACCTATCTCGATATGACGGTGTAGAATATGGACATCGTACCAAAGAAAAAACCAACCTTATAGAAATGTATAAGAAGACTCGCCAGGAAGGATTTGGAGATGAAGTAAAAAGAAGAATAATGCTGGGAACTTATGTTTTAAGTAAGGGTTACTATGAAGACTATTATGGGAAAGCACAAAGGGTGCGCACTCTTATTAAAGAAGATTTTGATAAAGCATTCCAGAATTTCGATGTTATAATTACTCCTACTTCTCCTACAGTAGCTTTTAAGGTAGGAGAAAAAACAGATGACCCCCTTAAAATGTACCTTTCAGATATATTCAATACCCCAGCCAATCTTGCAGGAATACCGGGAATATCTATTCCCTGTGGGTTTGGTAAGGATAATTTACCTATTGGACTCCAAATTTTAGGAAAACCTCTCGAGGAAGAAATGATATTGAGAGTCGCTTATGCATATGAACAGAACACTGAATGGCATAAAAAAATACCTAACCTCTAAAAGCAGGATTAAAGGATTAAAGGATTAGAGGATTAAAGGGAAAACCAAGAAAAAACAGAAACAAAAAAGCAGGATTAGAGGGAAGGAGATACGGTAGCCGCAGGCTTTAGCCTGCGTAAAAGCAGGATTAAAGGATTAGGCAAAACAGTGAGACGTAAGACGTAAAAAGTGAGACGTGAAGGGCAAAAAAGAAGGATTAGAGAAAAAGAGAGAAAGAAAAAGAGAGAAAGAAAAACTAAAAAAGAAAAAAGAATTATATAGGGAGAGGAAATTATCCTAAATGAAAAGTGGTAGCCGCAACTTTTAAGTTGCGTATATATCTATCCTCGCAGGCTCTGAGTCTCGCGGCTACCAATTCCAAAAAAGATTATTTTTGATATTACCTACTACAATAAAAGGATAATCTTATGAGTAAGAAAATAAATAACGAAATTAGTGGTTCTCCTGTAATTATAGTGCGGGAAGAGACTTTACCTGCAGCCTGGGAAAAATCTGTGGTAGAGTGCTGGAACAAAGGAATAGAAATTAAAACAGAATACGATAGACCAGAAGACCCTCCAGGTAAAGACTGCACCATAATTATAGAAGTGTCCTATCCTTTTAAAGAACCACGGCTACATCGAGCTTTTCCTGCGGGATTGAATGATTTAGAGGTTTACCGTCAAGAAGTTATCTTTGGGATTCACGACAGCTGGATTAAACCGGAGGAAGGTAAGTGGGAATACACCTATCATGAACGCTTATTTAATTACCTTCCTCCTTCATTTTCTCAATCCATCAATCAGATAGATTTCATTGTGGACAAATTATCTAAGGTCCCTCACTCTCGAAGGGCACAAGCAACAACCTGGAAATGTTGGCTTGACCCTAAATCTAACGACCCTCCCTGTCTGCAACGTTGTTGGTTTAGAATTTTTGGTAAAAAACTTCAACTAAATGTTCACCTCAGAAGCAACGATGCCTTTAAGGCAGCCTTTATGAACATGTTTGCCTTTACAGAACTTCAAAAAATGGTAGCTGATAAAATTAGTAAAAAGATGAAAACCACCATTACCGTAGGTAAATATATTCACATTGCTGATAGCTATCATATTTATGGCTCTTACTATCAACAATTTAAGGGATTTTTAGATACTTTAAGAAAGAGAACCTTCAAGGAAAGAACATGGACAACCTCTTTCGCCCAACCTTTCTTTGAAGAAGCAAGAAAAAAATTATAAGAACTCTTCTCCTGCTAAAGCGTATAAAGCCTTTTCTTTCTCCATAGTTCTTTTTTCCAGTTGTTCCACTATTTCTTTATTCTCTTCTTTTAATAGATGTTTAAATCTACCCTGAGATTTTAACCACTCCTTAAAAGGCTTTCTCTTCTTTTTAGGTTTATAGGTAATTCTGTATTTACCATTTTCTACCTCATACAAAGGCCAAAATCCTGTAAGTACAGCCAGTTTTGCAATCTCTATAGTTCGAGAGGCATCATACCTCCATCCTCTTGGGCAAGGAGAAAGAACATCAATAAAAGTGGGTCCTTCTATAGATAAAGCCTTTTCAACCTTTTTCATTAAATCATTATAATAACCGGGACTTGCCTGAGCTACGTAAGGAGAATTATGGGCAACCATAATCTGAGTTAAATCCTTTCTATACTCCTGTTTTCCTTCAGGAGCAGCTTTACCTACGGGTGAGGTAGTAGTTGCCGCACCTCGAGGACTGGCACTGGAACGTTGAATTCCTGTATTCATATAAGCTTCATTATCGTAACAGATATAAAGAAAGTTATGTCCTCTTTCCATGGCTCCAGATAAAGCCTGAATTCCTATATCATAGGTTCCCCCATCACCCCCAAAAGCAATAAAATTAATCTCTTTATCTATCTTGCCCTGTTTTTTTAACGAACAATAAGCTGCCTCCACACCTGATAAGGTAGAAGCTGCATTCTCAAAAGCATTATGGATAAAAGGAGTTTTCCATGCAGTGAAGGGATAAATGGTAGTAGCAACCTCTAAACATCCTGTAGCACAAGCTACCACTACTGGTTTTTCTGAAGCTAAGAGCGCCTGTCTTACTATAATAGAAGCACCGCAACCAGGACAAAGCCTGTGACCACTACTCAATAAATCTTCCTTTTTAGATAAAACTTTAAGAGATGGCATATTTATCCTCCATATTTATTCTCTCAATCCAATACAATCTACCAATTTTTTTACTTTTCCTGTATCAGCAATTTTTTGAAGATTTCTATAGACTCCTTTAATCTGTTCTATACTGATGTCCCTTCCTCCTAATCCATAGATGTAATTTATTACAGGTAATTTTCTCTCTTCTCCAAAAAGAGCCGACCTCACTTCTAAAAATATAGGTCCTCCTTGAGCACCAAAAGAAGCAGATCTATCCAGAACAGCTACTGCTTTAGCTTTCTTTAAAACCTGACAAATCTTTGCCACTGGAAATGGACGAAAAACCCTTATCTTTAAAAGCCCTGCCTTAATACCTTCCTCTCTTAACTCTTCTATGGCCGTCTTTACTGTTCCTGCGGTAGAGCCAGCAGCCACTAAAATGAAATCTGCATCCTCAGTTTTGTACTCCTCCATTAAACTATAAGTGCGCCCACTTAATTTTTCAAACTCTTCGCCTACTCTTTGAATAACCTGTGGCACTTTCTCCATAGCTTCTATCTGCTGTCTCTTATGCTCAAAATAGTAATCGAATAAGTCAAGAGGACCATAAGTTATCGGATTATCTACATTAAGAAGGGGATAACTATTTTTGTATTCCCCTACAAAATCTCTCACTTTTTTATCTTCCAAAAGTTCCAGCCGTTCAGTACAATGGGAGATAATAAATCCATCAAAGGTAACCATTACAGGGAGAAGAACCTCTCTGTTTTCTCCAATACGCACAGCTTGAATAAGATTATCATAAATTTCTTGACAATTCTCACTATAAATCTGAATCCATCCAGAATCTCGTGCTCCCATAGAATCAGAATGGTCACAGTGAATATTAATAGGACCACTTAATGCTCTATTTACTACAACCATTGCAATAGGCAGTCTACAGGAAGCAGCAATATAAACAATCTCCCACATTAAAGCCAAACCATTAGCTGAGGTAGCTGTCATTGCTCTTGCTCCCGCCGCCGCCGCCCCAATACAGGCACTCATCGCTGATTGCTCACTTTCTACTCTCACCATTTCTGTAGAGACTTTACCATCGGCAACAAATTCAGAAAATCTTTGCACTGTTTCTGTCTGCGGAGTAATAGGATAAGCAGCTAAAACATCCGGGTTTATCTGCCGCATAACCTCAGCTGCTGTCTCATCGCCAGTCAAACCAACTATTCTTCCCATTTTACTCTCCTCCCTTCTTACGAAATTCGCTCTCTTCTACCATCTTTATAGCCTCTACTGGACATTCTGTGGCGCAAATTCCGCATCCCTTACAATAATCGTATCTAATACCCTTGACTTTCCCATCTTCCACTATAATAGAGGAATCCGGACAATAAATCCAACAGATAAGACAATTGGTACACTTTTCCTCATCTCTTACTGGTCTAAATGTTCTCCAATCCCCTGTTTTATACTCCTCTGCATTTCCCGCTTTTAAAATAAGTCCCCCTATGGGAATTTCTTTCCATCCTTTTTCTTTCATTCCGATTGTACCTCCTCATAAGCTTTCTTAACTGCCTGAATATTACCATCTACTATCTTAGAGCTAAATTTCTTTTCAAATTTTTTCTTCACATTAGCTATAACCGTCTCCAGATTTAAGATACTGGTTGCCTTAATTAAAGCTCCCAACATTGGGGTATTAGGTAAGTTTCTTCCTAAGATGTCCAGAGATATGGAAGTAGCATCCACAGTAAAAACTTTTCTTTTATTCAAATTCAATTTTTCTCTGATTTCTTTAGGGGATTTGGAAGTATTTACAAGAATCACACCTTCTTCTGTTAAACCTGCAGCGACATCCATAATATCCAATAAAGTATAGTCAAGGACTACCACTGCATCAGGATTAACTACATGAGCATGAACAGTTATCGGGTTATCACTTATTCTTGTAAAAGATTGTATAGGTGCCCCCATCCGCTCTGGACCATATTCAGGAAACCCCTGAATATATTTCCCCTCATCTAAGGCAGAAGAAGCTAAAGTTAAAGCAGATGTTTTCGCTCCCTGCCCTCCCCTTCCATGCCATCGAATCTCGGTAATTTTTTTCATTAGATCTCCTTTCTCCTTTTTAAAATTTAATTTAAATATGTAACTATTTAGGCACCCTGTACTAACTTTAGCCCATAATTCGACAACCTATTAAAGCTCTCTACAGGGGAGGGGAGGCTTTAGCCTCCCAATTACCTCTAACTCTTGCTTTACATAAATATTCAGTGAACTACGTCCCAAAGGTAATATTTCTCCTCCACAGAGGGGAAATAAAGGGTAAAATTGGTAGCCGCACTTTGTATTCTATCCCCTATTTCTATTCTATTCTATTCTAAATTCTGGCTTCTGACTGCTGAACTCTACGCAGAAGACACTCTAATAGTTTACCAAATTCAGGATAAATAATACATAAAAAAACCCCTTTTGTCAACCAACTTTTGCACGAAAAAAATGGTAGCCGCGAGGCTAATCGTCCCTTGCGTAGGGAACGGTCGCAACCGTTCCCCTTACGACTATCCCTTTTGATAATGCACGCCCCTTAAACCGCCAATCCGAATCTGAATCTGTATCTAAGCCATCTGGACACCTTGCCCAGTAGCGATTATCATTATCTCTATCGCTTGCCACCAGAGTTCTATCTACCTCTACGCCTTTTACATCTCTTAGTATAATCAACTCATTCTGGTTATCCAACCATTGACTTGAATGAACATAAGTCCAGTAACCTCTTGAAGATATTGTAGTGCCTTGAGGTATCTTAATAGTTACTGCTTTTCCATGTGTAGCTTCCAAAGTCCATCTGCTTACATCTACGCTAATCTCATTTGGGTTGTAGAGCACAACCCACTCATTACCGGCATCTCTTCCTGCAGGATTGAGGTCAAATTCATTTATCACTACATTTCCAGCCAAAAGAACATTTGGAAATACAATATACTGAATTAATAAAACGAATAAAACCGACAATAACCTTATTAATTTCTCATTTAGCATACCAACCTCCTGATATCATCTTTTATGATATTCTCATCTGCACGAAATGTCAAATGTTGAGACTTGACCCCCTATTTCTTGCTTTTTCTTGCTATATCTGTTAGAATATAGTTTGAATTACTTCAAAAAAAGGGATAAAATTTTTGTTTAAAGAAAAACAAAAAAATGGAGTTTGGGCAAGTGTTTTTATTATAATAGGTATTTTTATTTTAATTAGTCTTCTTTTTTATACTCCTTCTAAATCCTCTATTTTTACCTCTCATCCTCAAATTTCTTCATCTAATTATATTGGTCGTTTAGGGATTTTCATAGCTGCATATCTTTATCTTGCTTTAGGAATAGGGGCTTTCCTTCTTCCTCTCGTTATGCTCAAGATGAGCATAGTTAAATTTAAACGAGGAAAAATAGAGATTTTCTCACGTAAAGGCATAGGAGTACTCCTCTTTTTTATCGCTTTTTGCTCATCCCTTTATTTAATGGGGTTAGATATAAAATTTTATTTTTATGGAGGAGGAATTTTAGGATTTTTCTTCTTAAAAAAGGTTTTTCTTCCTCTCTTTGGTACAGTAGGGACTCCTGTTATCCTTATCGGGATATTCCTTCTTTCAATCTTATTGAGTATTGACCTCTCCCCACTTATGGCTAAAAGAAAAATAAGAAAGAGTCTTCCTCTTAAAAAAAGAGCTTTCCCTATTGAGAAAATAGAAAAAGACAAGATGATAAAAGATAGAGATGGAAAAGAAGATTCTTCTTTCGCCCTTCCTCCTCTCCATTTATTAAATAAGATCCCTAAACAGGAAAAAGCAAATGATGAGGTAAAAATAGCAGGAGGAAAATTGAAACAGACTCTGAAAGATTTTGGAGTAGAAGTAGATATTGCTGAAATTAAAGAAGGTCCAGCAATCACACGGTTTGAAATAAAGTTAGCTCCCGGGATAAAAGTAAATAAAGTAATGAGGCTTTCTGATGATTTAGCCCTCTCTTTAGCTGTTTCTAATATCCGCATTGAGGTTCCTGTATCAGGAAAATCTCTTATAGGAATTGAAGTCCCCAAGAAAAAGGTAAACTTTGTTTATTTAAAAGAGCTTTTAGAAGAAAAAAAATTTAGAGAATCAAAAGCTAAACTTCTTCTTCCTCTAGGCAAGAATATTGCTGGTGAGCCGGTTTGGATTAATTTGGAATCTTTACCCCATCTTCTTATAGGAGGTTCTACAGGTTCAGGAAAAAGCGCATGTATAAATTCTCTTATTATAAGTATTTTGTATAAATCTTTTCCCGAAAAAGTCAAATTCTTATTAATAGACCCCAAAACAGTGGAATTGGCTGATTATATAGATATTCCTCATCTTTTATTCCCTCCTATAAAAGAGGTAAAAGAAGCAAATTCTGCGCTGGAATGGGTAGTTGAGGAAATGAAAAGAAGATACGAAAGATTTAATGCAATGGGAGAACGTAATATTACAGGATATAACCGGGAGGCGGCTATAAGAAAAGAGCAGAAGATTCCCTATTTAGTGGTGATAATAGATGAACTGGCTGATTTAATAATGTTAGCGGGAGCAAGATTGGAGAAGACTCTCTGTAGAATCGCTCAGTTGGGAAGAGCTACAGGTATTCATTTAATTGTAGCTACCCAACGGCCATCAGTAGATGTGATTACTGGTTTAATTAAAGCCAATTTTCCCTCCCGCATCTCTTTTGCTGTAGCCTCTCAGGTAGATTCACGAACCATTCTGGATGCAGTAGGAGCAGAAAAATTAATAGGAAATGGAGATATGCTGTATTCTCCTGTCCAAGCTTCTAGGCCTATTAGAGTGCAAGGAAGTTTTGTCTCTCCCCAAGAGATTAAAAGGGTAGTAAGTTTTATCAGAAATCAACAAAAACCTATTTACAAGGAAATAATTAAAGAAGTAGAGGAGAAAAAAGAGGAGAAAAAAAAAGAAGAACACCGCGATGAGCTCTATTCAGAAGCCAAGAACTTAGTAATCAGAAGAGGAAAGGCATCTACCTCTTTTCTTCAGAGAAGATTATCTATAGGATATAATCGAGCAGCGCGAATTATGGAAGAGCTAGAAAAAGACGGAATAGTTGGCCCCCAAAAAGGAAGTAAAGCGCGGGATGTTTTGCTGGGAAAAGAATGAAGATTGGTTTAGCTAATAAAATAAGTATAATTCGTATAGTATGCATTCCCTTTCTTATATTTTTTTTGTTTAAAGAAGGAGGAAAATCTATTGCTTTTTTGATTTTTATTTTTGCTTCTTTTTCCGATTTTTTAGATGGATATATTGCCCGAAAAAAGAATGAGGTTTCCTCTACAGGTAAAATCATAGATCCTTTGGCTGATAAAATACTTGTTTACGCTATATTTATCTGTTTTATTCAGTTTCATCTTATTCCTTTTTGGATGGTAATCATAATTTTAGGAAGAGACTTTTTAGTGATGGGTTTAAGAGTTAAATTAGCTGAGAGGGGAGTGGTATCCTCTTCTATCAAATCAGCAAAAATTAAGACTTTTGCTCAATATGTAGTAATTATATTTGTATTTTTAAATTTAATCTGCAATGATTTAGGAGTGAAAATTAAATCTGCTGAGTTGACAATCTATATTTTAATGCTTATTACTACTTTATTAGCTATTATCTCTGGCATTCAATACTGTATTAAGAGCAAGGAGTATATTTTATGAATCTTTTTGTTTTATTGGGTACAGGATTAGGAGTAGGATATGCTCCATTAGCTCCTGGCACTATAGGAACAGTGGAGGGGATACTTCTTTATTTAATTTTTAGAAAAATATTTCCTCACCCTTTAAGTTATATTTTATTTTTGATAGCTTTTAACGGAGTGGGAGTATGGATTTCGGGTAAGTGTGAGAATTACTTTAAAAAAAAAGACACTCCTCTTATTGTTATTGATGAGATAGGAGGATTCTTAATCACTATGTTTGCTCTTCCCTTCTCTTTTCGCTTTATTTTGTTAGGATTTATTTTATTTAGAGTTTTTGATATTACCAAACCTTTCAATATAGAAAAAATTCAAAAACTTCCTTCAGGTTGGGGAATAGTGGGAGACGACATAGCAGCAGGTATCTTAGCCAATATAATGCTTCATATCATTAAGAGTATGGTAGGATGGTAATTGACAACTCACTGAAAATTTATTAAATTAAGTCAGCTCTTTTTATTATATTTACGTTTTTAAATTCTCCGAGCTATCTTACCTAAAAGAGAGTTTATGGTAGATGGCCGATAGGGTATAGTTAGAAATGACTATGCCTCCCATTCTTGGAAAGGGGAACTTTTTATAAAGGCCAATACCTTTTTCCAAAAGGAGTTGGCCTTTTTTTATAGTAATGTTAAAAACCGGTAGCCGCAACCTTCGGGTTACGCAGGCTCTGAGCCTCGCGGCTACCAATTCCAGAAAATAGATTATTTTTGACATTACATTCATATAATGGAGGAGAGAAGATGATTAGTTTAAAGAAAGCCCAGGAGATTGTTTTAAATGAGGTTGATAAACTCGAACCTTTATCAATAAAGAAAGTTAGCCTACTTTCTTCATACAGCAGAGTATTGGCTGAAAATGTTTATGCAGATTTTGATGTCCCCCCTTTTAAACGCGCTGCAATGGATGGATACGCAGTTATCTCTAAGGATACTCTCAAAGCATCTTCTGAGAATCCAATTGTTTTAGAAGTGACAGCTGAGTTACCTGCAGGAAGTGGGACTAATTTTACTCTGTCCAAAGGAAAAGCTATCAAAATTATGACAGGTGCCCCTATGCCTTTAAAAGGAGATGCTGTAGTAATGGTAGAGGATACTCGGATGCTAAGCAATAAAGAGGTAGAAATATTTAAGGAAGTATCTCCAGGGGAAAATGTTAGCCTTAAAGGAGAAGATGTGAAAAAAGGTGAACTTATCCTCCCTAAAGGAAGATTCATTGGAGCGGTAGAGGTAGGGATGTTAGCTTCACTGGGTAGAAAGGAAGTTTTGGTCCGTAAAAGACCAGAGATCTCCATAATAGTTACTGGCGAAGAGATAAGAGAGCCAGGTAAGGAATTACCAATAGGTAAAATTTATAATAGCAATGGTTATGCACTCTTCTGCCAAGCATTATCTTGTGGAACTCTTCCCAAAAACCTGGGTATTGCTGGAGACAATAAAGAAAAAATTTTATCTAAAGTTAAAGAGGGTCTTAAAAGCAATATTTTAATCTTATCCGGAGGTGTTTCTGTAGGGAAATATGATTTAGTAAAGAATACTTTAAAAGATGCTGGTGTAAAAAAAAAATTTTGGAGAGTAGCTGTAAAACCAGGAAAACCCACCTTTTTTGGAGTTAAGATGGAGACATTGGTTTTTGGTCTCCCCGGCTTTCCTGTCTCTTCAATACTAAATTTTGAAAACTTAGTTAAACCAGCAATATTCTCTATGTTGGGAAGAAAAGATTGGAATAGATTAACTTTAAAAGCGTATCTTAAAAAAGATATTAAAAATAAGAGTAAAAGAGAAAATTTCATTCGGGTAAAGATGATACAAGAAAGAGGTGAGTGGTGGGCAACTCCTATCCTCTCCCAAAAGTCGGGTGTGCTTAAATCTTTAGTCCAGGCTAATGGGCTAATAATAGTGCCCAGAGAGGTAGAAAGAGTGAAAGCAGGAGAAAAGGTAGAAGTTGAAATTTTGAATTGGCGAGGGATAGAATGAAAGTTAATTATCTAAGACTTTCCATTACTGATTTTTGTAACCTTCACTGCATCTATTGCCGCTCATCATTTAGTCGTAATGTTCATTTAGCTCATTCTGAGCTGCTAAGTTTTGAGGAAATGGAACTTGTTATCCATTGGATGGCAAAGTGGGGAATAAAAAAAGTGAGAATTACAGGGGGCGAACCATTGTTAAAGAAGAGTATCGCTACACTGGTAAATATGATTCAAAAAATCCCCGGAATAGATGAAATAACAATGACCACAAATGGAACAAAGCTCCGCCAATTTGCTTTGGAATTAAAGCAGGCAGGTCTTAAGCGAGTTAATGTAAGTTTGGATAGCTTAAATAGAAAAAATTTTTTAAAAATTACAGGAGATGATAAACTCTATGAAGTGCTTGAAGGAATAAAGACTGCTCAAAAAGTAGGTTTAAATCCAGTAAAAATTAATACAGTAGTATTGAAGGGTATAAATGATGTAGAAATTCCTGATTTTATTAAATTTAGTATGGAGAATTCTGTGGCGGTTCGTTTTATTGAATATATGCCCATTGGAAAACAAAATAAAAAGAATCTTTATTTTTCCAATATTACTGTAAAAAGGATTATAGAAAAAGATTTTGGTGTTCTTCTTCCCCTTAATTTTAGTTATAAAGGTGAGCCTGCTAAATACTATAAAGTTGGAGAAAGTAAGGCTATAGTAGGATTCATCAGTCCAATTAGCTATCCCTTTTGCAAAGATTGTAATCGTCTACGGCTCACAGCCGATGGGAAACTATACCCCTGTCTTCTTTCCAATTCTTTTGAGAATGTAAAGAAAGTTCTTCGTGGAGGGGGAGGAGAGGGAGAAGTTAAACATCTTTTTGATTTAGCTTTACTTAAAAAGGTGAATTTACGAAACTCTCCTCATTTAGCTTACCAGAAAAGGCCAATGTTTCAGATAGGAGGATAAAAATATATGATAGAAAAGATTAAAATGGTAGACGTGGGAGATAAAAAGATTACAAAAAGAGAAGCTATAGCCAGAGGATATCTCTCTTTAAAAAAGGAGACTGTTAAAGCGATTAAAGAAGGAAAAATGCCTAAAGGAGATGTTTTAAGTGTAGCTAATGTAGCAGGAATCCTTGCTGCTAAGAAAACATCCTCTCTTATTCCAATGTGTCATCCTTTAAGGATTACCAATGTTAAGATCGATTTTGAACTTAAAGAAGATACCATCATTATAAACTCAAAAGTATCTGCTATAGATAGAACAGGTGTAGAGATGGAGGCTTTAACAGCTGTAGCCTTAGCTGCTTTAACTATTTATGATATGTGTAAAGGAGTGGATAGGGAAATATCCATATCTAATATTGAACTTGTAGAAAAAAAGGGAGGGAAAAGCGGACATTTTATAAAAAAGCAGAAACAAAAAAAACAGGATTAGAGGATTAGAGGATTAGAGGATTAGAGGGAAAAGCAGGAAAAAACAGAAACAAAAAGGCAGGATTAAAGAAAAAGAGATACCGGTAGCCGCGAGGCTCAGAGCCTGCGTAAAGGCAGGATTAGAGGGAAAAAGAAGGATTAGAGGATTAGAGGATTAGAGGGAAAAAGTTGGAGATGTAATTGAGGTGAAAAATGAAGATTAGTATTGGGATAATCACTGTTAGCGATAGATGCAGCCGAGGAGAAAAAAAAGATGAAAGCGGGCCTGTTATTAAAGCAGTAGTAAAAAATTTAGGAAAAATAGTTAAATATAAAATAGTTCCTGATGAAAAAAGGTTGATTTCAAAAACCATTAAAGAGATGGTTGATTGTTTAAAAATAGATTTAGTTTTAACTACAGGGGGAACAGGGCTTTCCTCTCGCGATAATACTCCAGAAGCTACAAGAGATGTAATAGAAAAAGAGGCTTTCGGATTTGGAGAAGTGATGCGGGGAGAGAGCTTTAAAATTACTCCTAATGCTATTCTCTCTCGTGCTACAGCGGGAACACGAAAAGAGAGTCTCATCATTAATTTACCCGGCAGCCCAAAAGGAGTTAAAGAATGCCTTGAGTTAATTCTTCCCACCCTACCCCATGCTATTGATATTTTAAAGGGCCGAGGGGAAGAAGGAAAAGCAGGATTAGAGAGGAAAGAAAAACAAAACAAAGGATTATAGAAGGAGGCAAAATATTGGTAGCCGCAACCTTCAGGTTGCGTAAGAGCTTGATAAACTGTCCTGCTATAGGTTTTACAATAACCGAGCCACGGTAGAGAATAGGATCAAAGAGCAAAAGCTTGGCTTTGGTTTAGATAAGCTTCCTGTGCATAATAAAAGAGGAAATGAGGTCTATATCCTCGCACCGATTCCCCTGTATAAAAACTAGTTAGTGCAGAACGCTTTATTAAAGTTTAAATAAACTTTGCCGATAATAGATATAGACAATTCATACAAAGAAAAGAGAAACTTTTACCAATGAACGAGAAGACTAAAATTATACTTATCGCTGATGATGTAAAACTATTCCAAATATTTCTCAAACAAAGCTTGACAGATGATGATTATGAGTTATTATTCGTTCGAACGGGAAAAGAGGCTTTAGATACAGTAATGAGAAAAAATGTGGACCTCCTTATTCTTGATTTAGAATTACCTGATATAAATGGAGTGGAAGTTTTAAGAAGGATTAGGCAAATCACTTATGATATGCAAAGTGTAGTTCAATTAGATAATCTACCTGTAATAATGGTAACTGCTTACCCCCAAAAAGAGGCAGAAATTGAAGCGAAGAGATTAGGAGTGGTCAATTTTCTGCCTAAACCTATTGAAAAGAAAGAGATAAAAAGAATAGTTAAAGAGACTCTCCAGAGCCAAAAGGAGCAATACTTAAAAAGAAAACTTATACTATGCGTAGATAGTGAACCAAGAGTGCAGAAATTTTACGAGGGAGTTTTGGAGACAGAGAAGTATAATGTAACTTGTGTTTCCAACGGGTTAGAAGCTTTAGAGGCGGTAGAATTTAAAAATCCTGACTTAATTATAATAGAGTTAAATCTACCCGAGATGAGTGGATTGGAGTTTCTTCAAGCCTTAAAAGAATCAAAAAAAGATATTCCAGTAATAGTAGTTACCAGTACTATAGATAAAAAAACCAGGGAAGAAGTAGATAAGATTGGGGTATATAAATATATTGCCAAGCCGTTTCGTTTAGAAGAACTAAAAAAAGTATTGAACAAATTTTAGAAAAAGATAAATCCTGTTAAGTAGAGAAACTCCTCTATAATAGAGTGAATAGGTAAAAAATGGCAGAAAAGACCATCTTAATTGTTGATGATTCGATAACTATGCGGAAGATATTAAAGCATCACTTAACTCAAATAGGTTATTCTAACATAAAAGAAGCTCCTAATGGAGCAGAAGGACTGAAAAAATTGGAGGAAGAGGAGATTAACCTTATAATTTGTGATTGGAATATGCCTGAAATGAATGGATTACAGTTTCTTCATACTGTAAGAGCTATCGATAATTACCAAAATATTCCTATTGTTATGGTAACCACAGTAAATACCCAGGATGAAGTAATGGCAGCACTTAAAGCAGGTGCAAGCAGTTATATTACAAAACCTTTCTCTAAGGAAGACTTAAAAACAAAAATTAATCAACTATTAAACGAATGAGGTTTCTGAAAAATTCAGAAATCTCTGATTTCACAGATAAAAATCGAGATTACACAAATTAGATTATCCTCGCTAAATCGGTGTAATCAGAGAGTTCAGGTGAATAATTTTTAAAACAATGGGAGGCTAAAGCCTCCCCTACCCGATGGCAAATAAAAGGTAAGGAGAAAGAAATGGATATAAATGAAATAAAGGGAATTCCTCGTCCTCATCATCAAATTGAGGAAGCAAAAAATCAAACTCGTAAATTACACCGTAAAGAAAAAAAGGATAGGATAGATATCTCTCCAGAGGCTAAAAGAATATCAAAATATGTAAAGATAATAAAAGATATGCCAGAAGTAAGGGAAGAAAAGATAAAAGAGATAAAGGAAAAAATAGTAAGAGGAGAATATAAATCTGAGAAAATTATTGAGGAGACTATTAAAAAACTAACCCAAAACATTCTTTAAAAAAATTACTTCATTTGTTCCTACCTTAAAAGGAAAATTCTTCCTATTCAATTTCGGTGAAATTCCACTTATTATTATAGGATGACTTTGCAAAGCCGTCTTTTTTAACAAAATGGAATAGACAAAACTTGGCATAAATTTTGCTCTTATTAGTATTGAGATTTAAATTTAAGGAGAAATTTATGCTTAGAGGATTATATAGTGCTGCTTCCGGAATGTTATCTGCTATAAATACTCAAGAGGTAATAACCAATAATTTAGCTAATTCTGAGACAATAGGGTTTAAAAAAGATATTCCCATTTATAAATCTTTCTCTACTCTCCTTGAAAGAGAGATGAATCAAGATACAAGACAAACTAAAATGGAAGCTACTTTTGTTGACTTAACTCAAGGACAACTTATTTCCACAGAAAACAACCTCAACTTTGCCCTTGAGGGAGAAGGATTTTTCGCTTTACTTACTCCTCAAGGAGTAGCTTATACTCGGGATGGTAATTTTTCCTTAGACAATAAGGGAAAATTAGTAAATGCTGATGGTTTCTATCTATTAGGAGAAAAAGGGCCTATATCCCTCACCAGTGATGGGATTGTAAACGACTTAAAATTTAATAAGAAGGGTGAAATGATAGTAAATGGAAAAGTGATTAACCAAATAAGAATAGATAACCCTTCTCTTTTCTCTAAACAAGGAAATAATCTATTTAAAGCTTATAATTCAACTAAAATAAAGAAAACAAAAGAAACATTTATTAAAGAAGGGTATCTTGAAGCATCTAATGTAAACATAATTGAAGAGATGGTTAATTTAATAGAAAATTTTCGCCTGTATGAAGCAAATCAAAAAGTAATCCAATCTGAGGATAACACTTTAAACAAAATATGTAATGAAATAGGCTCAATAACAAAATAAAAATAAAGGAGGTAATCTTATGTTAAGAGCAATATGGACTGCAGCGGCAGGGATGAAAGCCCAACAACTATTTATAGACACTATAGCCAATAACCTAGCTAATGTGAATACTTCTGGATTTAAGAAGAGTCGAGTTAATTTTCAAGATTTACTTTATCAAATTATAACTATGGCAGGAACAAAAGCTCCGGGAGGAGGACAACTCCCTGTAGGAATTGAGGTTGGTCATGGAGTTCAGCCGGTAGCTATTGAGAAACTATTTACACAGGGAGACATTACAGAGACAAAAAACCCCTTAGATATAGTAATTGAAGGAAATGGATTTTTCCAGGTACTCCAACCAGACGGAAGTGTAGCCTATACTCGAGATGGGTCGTTTAAATTAGACAAGGACGGAAGAATGGTTACTGCCAACGGCCTTCCCTTAGAACCAGAGATAGTCATTCCTTCGGAGGCTACAAATATTTCCATCTCTCATGATGGAACCGTTTCTGTCTTAATTCCGGGTAGCACTACCCCTCAACAGGTAGGAAGCATAGCCCTGGCTAAATTCATTAACCCTGGTGGGCTTAAAAGTATAGGATATAACTTATATGAAACCACTGATGCTTCAGGAGAATCTATTACAGGAGCACCGGGATTGGAAGGATTTGGAGCTATCTCCCAGGGATTTTTAGAGATGTCCAATGTCCAGGTAGTGGAAGAGATGGCAAATATGATTATCGCTCAAAGAGCTTATGAAATTAATGCCAAATCTATTCAAACTACCGATGAGATGCTGCGTATCGCTAATAATCTGCGAAGATAAAAATAAGGGTTATATGGTAAAGAAAACTATGAAAAATGAGAGAAGAAACTTTCAGAAAAGAATAATGATTTTAGTGGTAGATTTAATTTTAGTCTTCTTGATAACTGCCCAGGTTCAAGGAAAAGAAAAAGCAATAATCTACCTTAAAGATTTTGCCATAACAAAAGGGTCTTTTATTTTACTTGGAGAAATAGCTGAAATTCAGACAGAAAATAAAGAATTTTTTAAAAAACTTAAAGAAATAAGAATAGGTTCTTCTCCTTTACCGGGAAAATCTCGGAATTTAAATAGAGATTATATCCTTGTTCGTCTATATCAAAATAGAGTTAATTCAGAAGAGATTTTGCTGAAAGGGGCTCATCAGATTTGTGTAAGTTCTTCTTCCAGGATAATTAAAAAAGAGGAGATTATAAAATTAGCAAAAGAGCTTGTCCTCCCCCTTTACCAGGGAAAAGAGTTAAAGATAGACGAAAAGAGAATCCCTTCTTCAGTAATAGTTCCTCCAAACAAAGTGAGTTTAATACCAAACATTGAATCTTCTCCTGACTCTCAAGGATATTTAATAATTTCCATAAAGATAGTAGTTGATAGCAAAATTTATCAAACTATACATTTTCCTGCAAGAATTTTAAGCGAAAGAGGAGAATCAAAGAAAGTTAAAAGTAATATCTCTACTTTTCAATCTTTAGCCAATTTACCCTTTATTGTAAACAGGGGAGATATAATTACCCTCTTAGCAGAAGGAGAAAATATAAGAGTGATAACCAGGGGAAAAGCTCTTGAATCCGGCAAAAAGGGAGAGAAAATCAAAGTTCTTAATGTAGACTCTCTGAAAAAAATTGAGGGAGAGATTATAGACAATAAAACAGTGAAAATAAGTTTAAGATAATCTTACGGAGGAATAAAATGAGATTTCCTATATACAAAGTATTTATTTTAACGATGGTAGAATTACTATTTTTAGAAATTAATTTTTCATTAGCAAATGATGTCTCCTCTTTATTTACTACTCATCAAGCTAACAAAGTAGGGGATATAGTCACCGTCATTATTTACGAATCTTCCCTTGCCTCTCAAAGCGCTAAGACTCAGACAAATCAAGAGACACAAGCTGCAGGAAAAATAACTCCCTTTTTCCAAAAAAATAAAACAGGCTCTGTTTCCTCAGGATGGGGTAGTAATAATAGCTATGGAGGCTCAGGCTCTACTCAACGTAGGGGCAGCCTTATTGCTGAAATTACAGCTGAAGTAATAGAAGTCCTTCCTAATGGGAACCTGCGTATTAAAGGGGAAAGAACAGTTAAAATCAATGATGAGAAACAGATTATCTATTTAGAGGGCATCATTCGTCCAGAAGATATCCAGGAAAATAATACTATTCGCTCTACCTATATTGCCAAAGCAAATATAAAGTATGAAGGCGAAGGGCCAATTAAAAAGAGCCAGCATGCGGGTTTTATTCCTCAAGCATTTAATTGGCTAATAATGTTGGGTTTAGCTGCCTGGTTGGGAATAATATAATCTATTTTGGAGGATACTTTTATGAAGAAAATTTTTCTTCTCATTCTCTTTTTAGTCATCATCTCTTCCCACTTTAGTTGGGGAATAGCGGAATCAAAAGTGAGAATAAAAGAGATTGTAAAAATAGAAAAATTGGAAGAGATCCAACTATTTGGCTATGGACTTATAGTAGGCTTGGATGGAACAGGAGATAAAAGAGGAGTCACTTTTACTGTGCAGTCGGTAAGCAATATGCTCCAAAATATGGGAATTACTGTAAATCCTGAAGACCTTCGTTTAAAAAATGTTGCCGCAGTAATAGTCACAGCTACTCTTCCCCCTTTTGCTAAAGTGGGAAGTTGTATAGATGTAACCATCTCTTCAATAGGTGATGCTACAAATTTACAAGGGGGAACACTTCTTTTAACTTCTCTCCAGGGAATAAATGGAATAACCTATGTTTCAGCACAAGGACCTATATCCATAGGTGGATTTAATGTAAAAACAGGAGGGACATCAACACAAAAAAACCATCCTACTGTAGGCAGAATTCCGGGGGGAGGAAAAGTAATAAAAGCACCCCTTTTGCATATCCCTTTAAAAGAGCTATCCTTAATTTTATCAAATCCTGACTTTACCACAGCTACCAGGATAGCAGAAGCAATAAATAATGACTTTCAAAATAACATCGCTTATGCTCTCGATGCAGGAACTGTTAAAATAAATACCCCTCAAAAATATCAAAAAGAGAATTCAATAATAAATTTTATCTCTCAGATAGAAAATCTTTCTATAAATCCAGTGACAATAGCAAAAGTTGTTATCAATGAAAGAACAGGAACTGTGGTCATAGGTGAAAATGTAACCATTTCTCCGGTGGCTGTAGCCCAGGGAAATCTATTTGTTACTATTAAAAGCACACCTATTATCTCTCAACCTTCTCCTCTTTCTCAGGGAGGAGAGACAGTCACCACAGAAAAAAAAGAAATTCAAGTAGAGGAAGAAAAGTCAAGGGTAACTCTATTAAAAGGAGCTACGGTAGAAGAATTAGTTAAAAGCCTTAATGCTCTTCAAGTAACTCCTCGGGATATAATTGCTATCTTTCAAGCACTAAAGGAAGCAGGAGCCCTTCAAGCAGAGTTAATAATAATGTAGAAAGGAGAAGTCTATGTCATTCTCATTAAATTCATCAATTTATCCCTTATCTACTATTTTAAATAATAAATTAAATTTAAATTATTCCTTAAGGAATGAAGACGTTATTGCAAAGAAAAAGAATTTAAAAGAGGTCTGTTCTCAATTTGAAGGTATTTTTTTGACTTACCTTTTTCGCCAAATGGAGAATACTTTACCAAAATCTACGCTTTTTGGAGAAGGATTAACCCAAAAATTTTTTAAAGAAGAATGGTACCAAGCAATGGCACAAAGGATAGCCAAAGAAGGAGGAATTGGCCTAACAAAAATATTATATGAAAAACTAAAAGGCAGTGAATAGTGAATAGAGAAACTTTGTATGTATCTTAAGACTTCACGATGATAGAATTCTGGAAATAAAAGAGAATTGGCTATTTACTAATAAGAGGAGGTAGATAATTATGGAAAAAGAGTTAAAAAATTTAATTAATATCCTGGAAGAGGAGTTAAAATTATATCAAAAGCTTCATCATCTTTGCCAAAAAGAGGAAGAAACAGTCATCAAAGGGAATTTAAAGAAACTTGAGGAGATTATTAAAAATCAAGAGAGTATCTTTCTTCAAATAAAAACCTGGGAGGAGGCAAGAAGAAAAATTATAGAAATTTTAAGAAAATCTCTCTCTTTGCCAAATAAAGTTACTTTATCCAGACTTATAAAAGCAACAAAGAGACCTTTCTCATCACAACTTCGTATTTTTCATAAAAAAATAACCTCTTTGATAAAAGATATAGACAAAATCAACAAAAGCAACATCTTTCTTATTGAATATTCTATAAAGCTTATTGATGAATATTTCCATTTTCTAACAGGAGTAAAATCTTCACCTGTATATGTACCCAATGGAAAAAACAAAAAAAAGTACCAGTTGAGAAAACTAATAGACCAGAAGACATGAAAAGCAGGATTAGAGGATTAAAAAAGCAGGATTAGAGGATTAAAGGATTAGAGGATTAAAGGGAAAACAAAAAACGAAGAAAAACTAAGAAAAGCAGGATTAGAGGATTAAAAAAGCAGGATTAGAGGATTAAAGGGAAGGAAATACGGTAGCCGCAGGCTTTAGCCTGCGTAAAGGCAGCATTAGAGGGGAAAGCAGGATTAGAGGATTAGAGGATTAAAAAGCAAAACTAAAAAGGCAGGATTAAGAAAACTAGCTCATAGTTCATAGCTGATAGGAAAACCAAAAAGAGGATTAAAGAAGAAAATAGGAAGGAAAAAATATGGAAGCATTAAGGTCTTTAGAGACAGGAATTAGAGCCATAAGGACACAGCGCCAGGCTCTTCATACAATCGGGCACAATATTGCCAATGTGAATACTCCAGGATTCTCCCGCCAAAGAGCAATCCTTGCCACTACCTTACCCCAGGGTTCTATGGGCACAGGAGTCAAGGTAGAGACAGTGGAAAGAACAAGGGATAGAATAATTGATTACTATATCAGGAAAGAGAATCCTACCTTAAAACAGTGGGACGCAAAAAACGAAATATTAGAGGAGATGGAAATCTTATTTAATGAGCCATCGGAGGCAGGAATAGGAACCATTATGAGTAATTTTTGGAATAGTTGGGCAGATTTGGCTAACAATCCTGAGGATGGAAGTGCCAGAGCCAGTGTAAGGGAACAAGCAAAAACTCTCTGTGATGCTTTTAGTCAACTCTATAACTCTTTAAAAGACCTGCAGTCAAATATAGACACTCGAATAAGAACTGAAGTGGAGCGATTAAATAGTATAATCCATCAAATAGGAGACCTTAATCAGAAGATAGAGAGAATAGAATTGGGAGGTCAAGTCGTTTCCAATGACCTGCGAGACCAGCGAGACCTTTTAATTGATAAACTGTCTGATTTGATTAACTTTTCTTATCAGGAGATGGATGATGGCACAGTAAAAATCAGTGTATATGGACAGCTTCTGATAAGTAAGAGTAAAATAGCAGAATTTACCACAGAAGCAGGGGAAAATGGCTATTTAGATATTAAATGGAAAGATAATAAAGAGAAGGTAATGATAACCGATGGAGAGTTAAAAGGACTTCTGGATGCTCGGGATAAAATTATCCCTGAATTTCTCGAGCGTCTTGATGGGTTAGCCTCCTCCTTAATTAATAAGATGAATACTCTTCATCAAAAAGGGATGGGATTGGATGGAACAAGCCAGATAATAGGCTCAAAAGAGCTTACAGGACAATTAGGTATAGATGGAAGCTTTGCTATCAATGGAGTTAATATTACCCTTGCCTCAACAGATACTTTAAGTGATATTATTAACAAAATTAATGCTCAAAGTGGGACTACGGGGGTGGAGGCAAGCATCAGCGGAAATAAATTGGTGCTTACCCCTTATGCAAGTGACCCCCAAATAGTTTGCATTACCGCAGACTCTGATGGAATTATGTTAAAACTGGGTATCCTCAATAACTTTTTTAAGGGAAAAGGGGTAGAGGATATAGCTCTTGATGATGCTATTGAAGAAAATCTAAATTATATTGCCGCATCAGGAGATGGTGCTCCCGGAGACAACAGCAACGCTCTTGCAATATCCCAGTTAAAAGATGGGCTAACTATGGAAGGAAACTCCTCAACCTTTGCTGACTATTATAACGGAACAATAGGAAAGTTAGGAGTTGAAGCAAAGGAAACCTCCCAGATGAAGGATAATCGAGAGCTTCTCCTTAAACAATTGGAGAATCGTCGACAGAGTATCTGCGGAGTCTCTTTAGATGAGGAGATGACCAATATTATCCTCTTCCAGCAAGCTTATCGTATGTCTGTAAATTTCTTAAAAGTAATTAATGATATGTTGGATATACTCACCACCTCTATGGGAGTGTAAAGAGAGGATTAAAGGGAAAGAGGTACCGGTAGCCGCAGGCTTTAGCCTGCGTAAAGGCAGGATGTGAGAGAGAAAAAAGCAGGATTAGAGGATTAGAGGATTAGAGGGAAAAACCAGTACATCCATATAAATGTTTGTCGGCGAAGCGGTGGTTTCAACCACCGTAGAACTTGGTGGTAGCTTATGTCTATAGCGAGCAGGCGGTTTAGCTGACTACCAGCCATGAGCCATGAACTAATCTGAGTTTTGATTTTGCTATGAGCTATCAGCTATGAACTATGAGCTATTTAAAGGAGGAAAAGATGCGTATTACTGCCAGTATGCTATCTAAAAGTGTTATAGATTCCATCAATCAGAGCAAGAGCCGCCTGGGTAAACTTCAGGAGATTTTATCTACAGGAAAGAGAGTGAACAAACCTTCCGATGACCCTCTCCGCATATCCCGTGCTTTAAATTTGGAAAATGATTTAAGAGATACTGAGCAATACCTTAAAAATATTGATACAGCAGACACCTGGATTAACTTAACTGCACAAACTGTAGATAATATAGGAGAAGCATTAAACGAAGCTAAAATTATAGCCCTACGAGAATCCAATGCTACCTCAACTGTTGATTCTAAAATAATCTCTGCAGAAGAGGTGCGGAATCTTAAAAAACAGCTTATACAGTTAGCTAATACTTCCTATAGTGGCCGTTATATTTTCAGTGGTAGCAAAACTCTTACCCAGCCCTTCACCGAGAATGGGGACTATGAGGGAAATGATAAGGAGATAAATATTCAGATAGGAGAAAAAAGAACAATTGCTATAAATGTTCCCGGAAATAAAGTTTTCAAAGAGGATGAAGATATCTTTGCTGTCCTATCTGAGTTAGAGGAAGCTTTAGAAAATGACGATACACAAGGAATAAACGATAAAATAGAAGAGATTGACAGCTGTATCAAACAAATTCGTAGCTGGGAAGGAGAGCTTGGAGGAAGAGGCAAAAGGATACAGATTTTTCAAAACAGACTTGAAGATAGAAGAGTGAGGATGATAAAACTTCTCTCTTATACAGAAGATGCAGATATAACAGAGGCTGTAGCTAACCTTCAATCTGCCGGTGTAGCCTACCAGGCAGCTCTTTCTGCTGGAAGACAAATCCTGGACTTTACAATGATAGAATTCTGGAAATGAAAAGGCAGGATTAGAGGATTAGAGGGAAAGAGGTACCGGTAGCCGCAGGCTTTAGCCTGCGTAAAGGCAGGATTAGAGGGAAAAAGAAGGATTAGAGGATTAAAGGATTAGAGGGAAAGAAAAGCCATTACCCCAATGGGATGATTTCAATCACCGTATCATAGGAGAAAAACTTGATAATAGAAACTACCCGTTTTAGCAAGATAGAAATAAAGAAAGAGGAGATTATCTATTTCCCCGAGGGAATAATTGGATTTTCTAATTTTAAGCATTACTTTATTGTAGAGCGAGAAGAAGATAAACCCTTTAAATGGCTTCAATCGCTGGATAATTCAGATTTAGCCTTCGTTATAGTCAACCCGCTATTTTTTTATCCTTGCTATAAAGTTAAAATTAGCTCAAAAGACAGCACTTTATTAAAGCTTAAAGATGAAAAAGAAGGAAAAGTTTTTGTTTTAGTTGTCATTCCCGAAGACCCTTCCTGTACAAGAGCTAATCTTTTAGCCCCCTTAGTAATTAATGCTACGAAAAAAATAGGAAAACAGATTATTCTGGAAGATAGTGGATATCCCCTGCAATATGAATTATTGAAGAAGTAAACCCCGTGAGGTAGAGAAACTTACCTAATGGGGTAAACCCCATTAGATAGAGAAGCTTATCTAACGGGGTAAAAGGAGCTTTTATGTTAATCCTCACCCGTAAAATAGGAGAAAGTATAATTATAGAAGATAATATAGAGGTAAAGATACTTCACATTCAAGGGAAAAAGGTAAAATTGGGTATAAGAGCTCCTTTTAATATTTCTATCAACCGTAAGGAAATATATGAGGCTATTAAAAAGGAGAACCTGGCTTCTTCTAAAGCTCCGAAAGGGGTAGATAAATTAATATCCATTTTGCCAACAACTGATACTTAGCTCATAGCTGATAGCTCATAGCAAAAATAATTTTCTTTGTGGGTGAGGACGACTTCAGTCGCCCTTCGTAGACCCCATTAGATGCTTATACTATCTAACGGGGTAAAGCAAGAGTCAAAGGCGATTAAAGTTTTTTTCTCCTCTGCCGATAATATAGTTGAGTAAAAAACGGCAGAGGAGGTGAGAAGATTTAATTATTAGAAAAGCCGTCGTATCCAATAAAATTTATTAAATGAAATTTCCCGCCAGGGAAGGCGGAAAAATTATCAAGGAGGATAAAAAATGAGAATTAATCATAATATAATGGCTCTTAATGCCTGGAGGCAATTAGGATTAACAAATGATGCCCTGGGTAAGAGCTTAGAAAAACTGTCCAGTGGTTATCGGATTAACCGTGCTGCCGATGACCCTGCAGGCTTGGTCTTGTCCGAAAATTTAAGAGGCCAAATTGTAGGCATGGACCAGGCGCTGGCTAATACCCAGGATGGTATCTCTATGATTCAAACTGCAGAAGGAGCGATGACAGAAATGCACAGTCTGCTTGACTCTATGAGAAGTCTGGCTTTGCACGCAGCGAACACTGCAGCAATCACACCCGAGGCTATTGCTGCAGACCAGGAGCAGCTTGACTCTGCTATTGACTCTATAGACAGAATTGCCACCACCACTGCTTATGCAGGAAAGATGTTGCTGGATGGAAGTGTGGGTAAAAAGGCCGAGGTAAAAAATTCTACCGTTGTGAACAGTGTAAACGTGGGCAAAGCAAATGCTCCAGGAATTAGTTATGTTAAGATAACTGTAGAGAGTGCGGCTACTAAGGCAAATTTAGGTTTGGATGAAGGAAAAAAAATAACTAGTGGAGGTATTACCTTATCAAGTGCTATTGGACTTAACTCAGGGGAATCTACAACATTGAATATCAATGGAATAGGGATAACCCTGACCGGTGGTATGACAGTTAGTGCTGCAATGGTAGCTATAAATACTACACTGGCAGCATCTGGATCACAAATTCAAGCTCAATTCTTTGCATCTGGTGCTACATTTGCTAGTGGCGCGTCTACAATTGGTACCAACAGTGGTTATATTGGTTTGGTGCACAGCAATTACGGAAGTGATTACCTGATAGACCTTTATGATGAAAAAGATTTAATAGTAAGTGCTGGAACTGACACATACACAGACCATGACCATGGAACTGATATAAAAGGATATTTTGAGTATAAAAGGATTGATAATAGCGGAACAACTTACAAACGGGCTAACGCTACAGGTAAAAATGGACTTACACTGGTAGGTGATGCTGACACTGATCTTAATGGATTGGAAATCACTTTGAATTCTGGTTCCAATGCAGCGGATACATATATAGACGTAGTAAGACTTTACGGAGACACCACACAATTTCAAATTGGGGCAAATGCTGGAGAAACATATGTATTCACTATTGGTAATATGATACCATCAGAGTTAGGTGCCAGTGTAGCTGCAAATGGCTTAAATGACCTTAAAGACGGCGAAAGCTACGACTTAGCCACTGATGCTCAAACAGCCATTGATGTTATTGACCAGGCAATTAAAGATGTCTCTACTCAAAGGGCAAAATTAGGAGCTATTCAAGCAAACGTCCTTGAAAGTAACCAGCGCAACCTTGGTGTTGCTCGAGAGAATATGCAGGCATCTGAGTCTCGAATCAGAGATGTAGATATGGCTCAAGAGATGATGGAATTTACCAAGAATCAGATTTTGACCCAGGCAGCTACAGCGATGTTAGCTCAGGCAAATGCTGTTCCTCAGGGAGTATTACAGCTGCTAAGATAACCTAAGGATATAAAGCCAGCTGGTTTATAACCAGCTGGTTTTTCTTTTAAAGGAAAAAAGATGGCAGCACCTACACAAAATATCAGTGGACTTATCTCAGGATTAGACTGGAATGATACCATTGATGCGTTAATGGATATTGAGCGCTCTTATGCTAATTCTCTCCAGGATAGAATAACGGATGATAATAATAAGCTTACCGCCTGGGGTTCTGTCACTGCCCGCTTGCTCACCCTTAAAAACTATGGTGCTGTTCTTAATAGAGAGGCTACTTTTCAAGATACCACTGCTACTTCAAACAATGAGAATATACTTACAGTTACTCCTACGGGAAGTCCTCAAGCAGGAACCTACTTCCTTAAAATTCATCAGCTCGCTCAAACTCATCAAATCATCTCCGGAGGATATAACGATACAGACACTATCAGGGTAGGAACAGGAACCTTTAGTATTGAGACAGGAGATGGCTTTGTAGATAAAAAGACACCCTTAGAATGGTTAAATGGACAAACTGGCATTTCAAGGGGATCTATAAAGATAACCGATAGAAGTGGGGTCTCAGCCACAATTGATTTAACAGGAGCTCTTACCATTCAAGATGTGATAGATGCCATAAACGAGAATACAAGCATTTCTGTTACTGCCAGCATTGACTATGATAATAATGCTGGCGATGCTATAAAACTCACTGATACATCAGGAGGAGCAAGTAATTTTATTGTAGAAGAAGTAGATAATGGAACCACTGCCACTGATTTGGGAATATTAGCTGATGTAGCTGCTAATGTAATTGATGGAGAGGATATAAATGATATCGGTTGGACAACATCTCTCGATTTACTTAATGATAAAACGGGAGTGGACAAAGGCTCCATTAAAATTACTGATAGAGTGGGGAATGTAGATACAATTGATTTATCTACTGCTACCACCTTACAGGATGTAAAGGATTTAATTGAAGCAGGAGCAAATACCAATGTAACCGTAGAGATTAATTCTGATACCAATGGGATTACTATCCATGACGAAAATGGTTCCCCTACTCAAGACTTAATTATTGAGGAAGTCAGCGGAGGAACAACTGCTTATGATTTAGGAATCTATACTACAGGAATAGCTGGAGATAGAGTGGGAGATAGAATTATTCCCGGTTTTAATACAGTTCTTCTTAAAACTCTCAATGGTGGAAGTGGTATAGGTTCTGTCTCCGGAGACGATTTTCAGATACAGCAAAGAGACAGCACTACTTTTAATGTGGATATAAGTGGAGCAGAGACTCTTCAAGATGTAATTAACTTTATAAATAATGCTGCAGGAAATACTAATATAACAGCTTCTTATAATGAGAAAGGTAACGGCATACTTTTAACCGATTCTTCAGGCGGAACAGGTGATTTAAAGGTAACTTCCTTAAACTCAAGCACTGCTGCCTCTGATTTAGGAATTGAGCAGACTGTCTCTGAAGATACTCTTGAGGGAGGAGATTTAAATCCCCAGTATATTGCCCGCTGCACAAAATTAGAGGCTCTTAATGGAAAAGAGGGAGTAGATGCAGGGAAAATCAAGATAACCGACCGCTCTGGAAGTTACGAAGAGGTAGATTTATCAGGTACAGAAACCGTAGGAGATGTTCTGGATGCCATAAACTCTGCCTCAGGAATTGATGTTACCGCTGCTATTAATTCTAAAGGAAATGGTATCCTTATTACTGATAACACAGGAGAGACGGTAAATAACTTAAAGATAGAGGAAGTAAGTGGAGGAACAACTGCCCAGGACCTTAACATTAAGGATAATGTTGCCGCCAATACTATTGACGGAAGTTTTGAGACCACTGTAGATATTACCACGGAAAATAATACCCTTGAAGGCTTAAGAAATGCTATAAATAATGCAGAAGCAGGAGTTCAGGCGGTCATCATCAATGATGGCTCTGAGATTAATCCTTACCACTTGCTTATTACCAGCAACCGCAGCGGCCTTGTAGGGAGAATGATTATTGATTCTAATCTCTCTGGAGGAGAAACAGCAACCTTTACCACTACTACTCAGCCAAAAGATGCTGCAGTATCCTTAGGAGAAGAAAATTCTATTCTAACTACCGATAATTCAAACAGTATGGATAAGGTTATCCCTGGTCTTACCTTAAACTTATTAGAGGCTGACCCTTCAAAGACTGTCCAGGTAAAAGTGGAAGAGGATATAGAAGGAATAAAACAGGATATTATTAGTTTTATTGATGCTTATAATGAGATAATAGATTACATTAATACTCAGCAAAGTTATGATGCAGATACACAAGAAAAAGGAGGAGTTTTATTTGGCAATATGAGCCTGATGAGTATTCGAAATGACCTGAGGAATATCATCACCGACTCTGTAGAGACATCAGGCTCACTCACATCTATTTTTGATTTAGGAATTAACTCTGACGGCCTTACCGGTAAATTAACTGTTGATGAATCAAAATTAACCAATGTTTTAAATAACGATCTGGAAGGGGTAAAAGAATTATTTTGTGCTTCAACCAACATAGCTTTGACATCTCTTGGAGGAACAGCTTATGCCTCTTCAGAATACAGCAGTAATTATAATGTGGGAAGTGTAAATAATGGGGATACTTCATCGGATAGTTGGGGAAGCCCGGGAGGAGGATGGGAAGATGGGACCGTAGATGATTTTCCCGATTATCTCTGGGTAACCTTTAATAAGGTAAGGACTTTGACGCGGGCAAAAATCTATACTTTAGATTCGGCTACTTATCCCGCTTCCACTTATGGAATTAAAAATTATGAACTTCAATATTTAAAATTGGGAGGAAACCCTGGGACTGACAGTGACTGGAAAACTTATACTACTATTACTGATAATAGTGAAGGAATGAGGAGTCACTACCTTGGTCATATTCCTACCGAAGGTATTCGCCTTAAGATTAATGGGAGCAATGGAAGCAATGATTATTCTCGTGTGATTGAATTTGAAGCTTATGAGGATACAGGAATAGCCGGGAAAGTAAATACATACTTAACTTCTCTCACTGACGCTGATGAAGGGATGATTGCCTATATAGAAGATAGCCTTAACTCCCAGATTGAAGATTATCAGGACCGGATTGATTCTCAGGAAAAACTTCTGGAAATAAAGGAGGAAAGTTTAAGAAGAGAATTTATCCGGATGGAAATATATTTATCTCAAATAGCAACTCAAAGTCAATGGTTAACCCAACAGATAGCTCAATTAAATGCTAACTGGACATGGGGTGAATAAAAACAAAGGAAAGGTAAATAAAAAATGAATCCTACGAGCTTACTGAAAAAATACAAGGAGATGGAGATTCAAACCAGCTCTCCAGAAAAATTAATTCTTATTCTTTATAATGGAGCAATTAAATTCCTAAATCAGGCTAAAACAAAGATGAGGGAAGAAAATATTGAAGAGAGTTCCCGTCTGCTTTTAAAAGCAGAAAAAATAGTAAGGGAACTAATGTTTTCTTTAGATTTAAAAAGAGGGAAATTTGTTGCCCATTGGTATAATCTTTACGGTTACATTTATGGAAAATTGATAGAGGCTAATCTGGAAAAAAATGTAGAAGCAGTTGATGAGGCGATAAGTTTACTTACCCCCTTGAGAGATAGCTGGGCACAAATTATTGGACTAAACCCAACCCACAAAGAAAAAAATTAAGGAGGTTAAAATTGGAGATAATTATTGACGGATACAGAGAACTCGTTATTGTTGAAGGTAATGAGACTTTAGAAAATGTGCTTGAAGGAATTAAAAAATGGGTGACAGAAAACAAAAGGGTGATTACTAAGATTTTATTAGAAGGCAAGCCCCTGCAAGAAGAGAAAAGGGAAGCGATAAGAGAAAGAAAAGTTAAAGAATTTAAAACTTTGGAGTTATTTACTTCTTCTCCCTGGCAGTTGGCTATTAATGCCTTAGAAGAGATAGAGTATCATCTGCCCCGATTGGCAGAAAGCCTGGAAAGAGTGTCTTCTCTTATCCAGGAAGCAGAATACGGAAGAGCGTTCTCCTTATTAACCAACTGCATAGATGTCTGGGATGGAATTAATAATGCTTTTAAGAAAATAGAAAAGATACTTGCTCTGGATTATAATCAGATTTTTATCAAAGGAGAAAGATTGAAAGAAAAGATAGAAAAATTTATTCGCCTTCTTGAAGAAGCAAATAAAGCCATTAAAAATAATGATTTATTAACTTTAGCTGACATATTAGAATACGAATTTGTTCCCCAAATAAAAGAAGAGACAGAAATAGTAAAAAAGATAGCTGCTGCAGCTTATCAACACCTAAATTAGCTGATGGCTCATAGCAAATTCAAAACAAAATTCAAAATAGCTCATAGCCTGAGCTGGTAGCCGCAAGGCTCAGAGCCTGCGAATATATACGCAACTTAAAAGTTGTGGCTGCCAATATTTATAAGGATAAGGATAAGGAAATGAACTTCTACACTAAAAATATAGCTATACTAAAACAAAAAGACCCTTACTTAGCCGAGAAAATAAAGGAGATAAAACCTCTCTCTTCTGTAGAGATAATCCAGACAAAAATTGGCTTACCTACCCTTAAAGTAAGAAGAAATGGTAATGAAGGAATTCTTCTTCATAGCGCCTATGACCCTTTTAAGGAAGCACGCAATCTTCTCTCTGCCTACAATCTAAAAAAGACACGTTTTTTAATAGTGCTTGGATTTGGTATGGGTTACCATATAAGAGAAGTATTAAAGAGCTATTCTAAAATTAAATTAATACTAATAATAGAACCAAATATCGCTCTTTTTAAAAAAATTTTATCTTTAATAGATTTATCCGATATTTTTCTTTCTCCAAAAATAAAATTGATTGCAGAAGATAACTCTTTAGAAATAGAAAGAAGGATACGCGACTCAGGAACCACTTTTTTAATTGGAAAAAGTTCTCTTATCTCTCATCCTTCCTCTTTTCATCTTTTACCAGATAAATTTAAAGAGATTAAAAAAGCTGTTAAAGATAGTATTCTCTGGTCTAAAGCAAATTTAACTACTAATGTAGCTAAAGGGGTAACCTTTCAAAAAAATATCTTAACTAATCTTCCTCAAATGATTAAAAACCCGGGGATAAAAAATATCTTTGGAAAGTTTAAGAATAAACCTGTTATCTGTGTAGCTGCGGGTCCTTCCCTGGATAAAAATGTCCATCTTTTAAAACAGGCTAAAAATAAAGCTTTTATTATCTGCGTAGATGCCGCCTTAAGAATTATGCTTCAACATAAGATAAGACCAGATATAGTAATAAGTATTGATTTTGGAGGAGGGACACGCAATCTCTTCAATGGAATAATGGAAAAGACAGAAGACCTTTTTCTTGCAACTGACCCCGAAGTGTATCCAGAAATAATATCCGATTTTAAAGGAAAAAAATTTGCTATCAATATAAATAAACCTCTTACTCTCTGGTTAAACTCATTTATAGAAGATAAAGGCTTCTTGCAAAAGGGAGCCTCTGTAGCCCATACAGCTTTTTCTTTAGCCAAAGCAGTGGGAGGAAACCCCATTATATTAATAGGACAGGACCTTTCCTATCCAGGAGGATTCAGCCATGGAAAAGGAGCTACTTATCGCAAAAAAATGGTAATTGGCAAAGATAAAAAAACAGGTAAAGAGTATCTGCTTATAAAAGGTAAAAAAAAATGGATAGCTAAAAATTTAATAATGGTTGAAGATGTTTACGGGAATAAGGTTCCTACAGACGAGGCTATGTACTCCTATTTGAGATTTCTTGAAGGAATGATTGAAAAAGCTAATATTGAATGCATTGATGCTACTGAAGGAGGAGCAAAAATAAGGGGAACTAAAATAATGAAGCTTCAGGAGGCGATGGATAAGTATTGCCGTAAGGATATTGAAATAAGAAAAATTATGAATGAAGCAGCAAACGAACGAGAAGAAATAAAATTGAAGGAATTAAAAAAATCTTTTAAAGAAAATATTATAAAGTTAAATGAAATAAATTTTTGGGCAAAGCAAGGAAAAGAGGTGATTGCAAAACTTCTCAGAGAGATTAAAAAAAAGCAACCACATCTTCAAGAAAGAGATAGATTAATGAGAGAATCTAACCATTTGAAAGATAAAATTATGGGCAGCGACTCTTACCTGCGTAAACTTCTCGAAGAAAATATGTATCCTTATCTTTATTTAATAAAAAGAAAAGAGAATTTAAAATCAGATAAGACTAAAAAAATATTTTTAAATCAAATAAAAAAGGCAGAAATATTTTATGATGGATTTAAAAAGGCAAGCAGACAACTAAGTAAAGATTTTCAAAACACTCTTGAAAGGTTAGAGAAAGAACCCTTCTAAACTCTTCTTATATTTTATAGTATCTTTTCTTTTCAAGTTCTTTTGGTAGATATTCTTGTTTTACTTTGCCCTGGGGAAAATTAGGGGGGTATTTATAATCTTTACCATAACCCAACTTTTTCATTAAAGGAGTAGGAGCATTACGTAGATGTAAAGGCACAGGTAAATTTAGATTTTTCTTCACATCTTCCTTTGCTGCTAAAAGACCTTTATAGGAAGCATTCGATTTAGGAGCGGAAGCTAAATAGGTAGCCGCTTGGGCTAAATTGATTTGAGCTTCGGGCATACCCACAAAATCTACTGCCTGAGCTGCTGCAACAGCCACTAAGAGAGCATGAGAGTCAGCATTGCCTATATCCTCTGAAGCAAAAATAACCATTCGGCGAGCAATAAAATGAGGAGCTTCCCCGGTTTCAATCATCCGAGCCAGCCAGTAAAGAGCAGCATCAGGATTTGACCCTCGCATAGATTTAATGAAAGCAGAAATAACATTATAATGCTCCTCACCTTTTTTATCGTATAATAGAGTCTTATTCTGAAAAATTTCCTCCACTGTTTTTAAGTTAATTAAACGCATACCCTCTCTATTTGGTTTGGTAACATCAGCAGCTATCTCTAATATATTTAAAGCTGTACGAGCATCCCCATTTGAGTTATTAACAATTAAGTTTAAAATTTTAGGTTTAATCTCTATCTTATATTCACCCAAACCTCTTTTCTTATTCTTCATAGCTCGAGTTAATATCTTCTTAATTTCTTCCGAGCTTAATCTCTTTAAAGTAAAAATTTTAGTTCTGGAAAGAAGTGGTCCGATAATCTCAAATGATGGATTCTCTGTAGTAGCACCAATTAAAGTAATGGTTCCATCTTCAATATGAGGAAGAAAAGCATCTTGCTGGGCTTTATTAAGCCGATGAATCTCATCAACAAAAAGAATTGTTCTTTGACCATATATTTTCCATCTTGCCCGAGCTTCTTTCACTACTTTTCTAACTTCAGCTACACCTGAGGTGACTGCAGAAAAATGGATAAAGTGCGATTTAGTAAGATGAGCAATAATACAGGCTAAAGTTGTTTTTCCCGAACCGGGAGGACCCCAAAAGAGAAGAGAGGCTAATTTATCCTCCTCCATCATTTTCCGCAAAATCTTCCCCTCTCCTACAATATCCTCTTGTCCTACAAACTCATCCAGTGTTTTTGGACGTATACGGTCCGCTAAAGGAACCTGCCTCTTCACGTTTTTTCCTTGATCAAAATAGAACAAATCTTTATTCATTTTAGTTTATACCACATTTAATTTTTATCTCGCGGCTGCCAGCGACGAGGCCCAGAGCTTGCGCTCATACGCAACCTGAAGGTTGCGGCTACCGAAAATCGGTACATTACTCAATTAAAACTTACAAGCCTTCTTTGCCAATTGGTAAGCACTTTTTGCCTCTTCAGATAAATCTATTTCTAAGTAAGCTGCACAAGAGTTATAATAAGGAGGACCTTTTCGAGAAAACAGAGTAAGCACTTTTCCTTCATGATTTATGAGGATACCATCACAGGGCTGATGACTTCTTATAAGAGTTTTAACGTTTAATTTATTTAATATCTTCATAGTAATATCTTTACCGAATATTTTACCTGCTCCTCTTGGCGAGGGATAGCTTCCCTCTATTTCCGCAGGGTCATTCCATAGAATCTCTTCCAAATCCTTTTTAACGGGATGATTTTGATAAGCATAAGATAGATCGTGAATTGAGGAAATATCTTCTGGTAATCCTCCATGAAGCATTAAATACTTATCTTTAACAATAATACTGTAAGGTAAAAAATCAAATAGTTCCCTTAAATTAACATAAATCCTCTCCCATTTTTCTCCATATCTTTTCCTAAGAAAATATGGTAAATCATGAGGACTAACCCCAAGGTCTTTAGGCCCCTCATGATTACCCCTTAAAAGAATAACATTTTCTCGGTATACACTTTTAAGGGTTAAAATTATATAATAAACTTCAATAGAGTTTTCTCCTCTATCTCCGTAGTCTCCAAGAAAAACTATAAATATTTTCTCCTTATTAACTCTTTTTATAAATCTACTCTCTTTTAAAATAGAGACAAGGCTTTCCAAATCTCCATGTAAATCCCCTACTATAATAGCTATACCTTCAGGCGGGAGATGAATTAACCCCCCTTCAATCTTTAAATTGTTTATTCTTTGAATAATTCTTTGCCTATGGAGAGTTTTATTAACTGCTTTAATTAATTCATATAATTCTTCATCTTCAGCAAGAAAAGCTTCTCTTTTTAATTCTTCTAAATTTCTCAAGGGACATCTCCTTTCCTTAGATAAAATAAGGTGGTTGAAACCACCGCTTCGCTGTAGACATAAGCTACCACTGAATAAATTCGGTGGTATTCCTTAAGAGCATACTCTTCTTTAATCCTGCCTTTACGCAGGCTAAAGCCTGCGGCTACCGGTATCTCTTTCCCTTTAATCCTCTAATCCTTCTTTTCCCTCTAATCCTGCCTTTACGCAGGCTAAACCCCATTAGATGTTACTACTATTTAGCGGGGTAAAGCCTGCGCTTTATCGCAACTTAAAAGTTGCGGCTACCATATCTATTTTCCTCTAATTCTCTAATCCTGCTTTTTTTGCCTCTCACGTTTTAATATTTTTAAAACTTCGTTATGCACATTGCCATTAGAGGCAACATATCTTCCCACATCTGGACTCCATTTATTTCCCTCAAAATTTGTTACTTTTCCTCCTGCTTCCTCAACCAGCAAAGCTCCTGCAGAAAAATCCCAAGGATTATCATGATATTCTATAACTAAATCTACATAACCTCTGGCAAGAAAGGAGAGATTTTGTGCAGAAGAGCCAAACATCCTCACATTAAAAACTTTACCCACGAGCCTATTAAGAGAGCCAAACATAATAGCTTTATCGAGGTGAAGATCGCTATCATAAATTAGCATACTTTCTTTTAGACCTTTTTTGGATACTTCAATTTTCCCCTCATTTAGATAAGCTCCCTTCCCTTTCTCGGCTGTGAACATCTCACTAAAATAGGGCAAATAGATAACTCCCAATAATACCTCTCCCCGATAAGCAAGAGCTATACAAATTCCAAAAAATGGTATATTCCTAATATAATTATGAGTACCATCTAAAGGGTCTATTATCCATTTATAATCAGAGTTTTTACTCACATTCATTCCCTCTTCAGAAAGAATATTATGCTCAGGATAAATTTCCCTAATTACATGGCATATCTTCTCCTCTGCCTCTATATCTACATTACTTACAAGAGATAAAATATTATTTTGTCTCTTCGTCTTTATTTCTTTAACTTTTCCAAAGTTATCTAATAATACATTCCCCGCCTCTTTAGCGGCTTTTACAGCTATTTCCATCATTTTCTTTTCCCTCTAATCTTGCTTTTACGCAGGCTAAAGCCTGCGGCTACCGGTATCTCTTTCCCTCTAATCCTCTAATCCTTTAATCCTCTAATCCTGCTTTTCCTCTTTTCTCATTTTTTTTATAAATCTCTATTCTTACCGTATCAAATTCAAAAAATAAGTCAAAAATTTGCTTTATTTATAAAAATTTGTTAAAATTAAATTGCTATTGTTAAGTTGGCTAAGCCAAAAAATGTGCCGTTAAGGCACATTTTTATTAATGCTTAAATAAAAGGGGAGGTGAAGAATATGGCAAATAAATTTTCCCGAATATCTTTAATATTACCAGAGATAAAAAAGCTTCTTTCCGAAAATAAAAAAGACGAGATAAAATCTCTTTTTCAAGAATACGAACCTATTGAAATAGCAGAAATGCTGAAAAACTTTGATTTAAAAGAGAAAGTTTATCTTTTTTCTTTATGTAATATAGACCTTGCTGCCGATATCTTTGAAAAGATGGACAAAGATGATCAAATCATTTTAATTGAAGCAATCGATGAAACACGGAAAAGAAACATATTGGACGAGCTTGCTCCTGACGAAAGAGTGGACTTCTTTGAGGAGCTACCCGAAGAAATGGTAGCTCGCTTCCTCAACGTTATGAAAAAAGAGGAGGCCAGAGAGACCAGAGAATTGATGAGGTATGATAAAAATACTGCTGGCGGGAGAATGACTACAGATTTTGCTTATGTAAAAGAGAATATAACTGCAAAAGAAGCATTAAATAATTTACGAAAAACAGCAAAAGATTTGGAGATGGTTTATTACATTTATATACTAAGCAAAAACAATAAATTAGTGGGAGTAGTATCTCTTAAGGATTTAGTATTAGCAGAACCTGAAAAAATAATAAACGAAATTATGCACACCAAATTTATCACTATTCCGGTAAATATGGACCAGGAACAGGTAGCCAAGAAAATTGCTAGATACGATTTATTAGCTTTGCCGGTTGTAGATAATGGAGAAATGAAAGGAATTATTACTGTAGATGATATTATAGATGTCATTAAGGAAGAGAATACCGAAGATATGTACAAAGTAAGTGCAGCCGGAAAACATATAAAAAATTATATGTCAATGAGGCCATCCTTTATCGCTAAACATAGAGTTCTTTATTTATTGATATTTGTTATTATGGATTTTTTCTCAGGGACTATCCTTAAAAATTATTCTTTCGTTGTAAGAAATGCGATTGCTCTTTCCTTCTTTATTCCCTTACTTATGGATACAGGAGGAAATGCAGGCACTCAAGCAGCAACAGTAATGGTAAGAAGCCTGGCTACAGGGGAAGTTAAATTAAAAGATATATGGAAGGTACTTAGAAAAGAATTTATTGTTGGTATAATGGTAGCCGTAGCTTTAGGTATAGTAACCCTCTTTAGAGCTGTGCTTTTACAGGGAAATCCCTTTGTATCACTTACTGTAAGTTTAACTATGATTATTACAGTAATTATCGCTACCTGCTTGGGGTCTACTCTACCCCTTTTCTTTAAACGTATAGGAGTTGACCCTGCTCTTATTTCCGGTCCTTTAATTACATCTATCGTAGATATAATTTCTTTAATAGCTTACTTTGAAATAGCCATTCATCTTTTGGGAAGCTAAAAAAGCAGGATTAGAGGATTAAAGGATTAGAGGATTAAAGGGAAAGAGATACCGGTAGCCGCAGGCTTTAGCCTGCGTAAAGACAGGATTAGAGGGAAAAGAAAAAGGGGAAAACCGAAAACAAAAAACAGGATTAAAGAAAATAGATATGGTAGCCGCAACTTTTAAGTTGCGATAAAGCGCAGGCTAAAGCCTGCGGCTACCGAACTAAACTATGAGATACCTGTCATTTACATCCTTTCTGGGGCAGAGATACCCAACAAGCCAAGGGTATCCTTAATAACAATTTTGACAGCTTTTATTAAAATGAGGCGAGCGAAAGTTAAATCTTTATCTTCACTTATAACTCTATGACGAGTATAAAATTGATGAAATGAAGAGGCTATTTCTTGTAGACAGACAGTAAGACGATGAGGTTCAAGACTCTGTGCTGCCTCCTTTATCTGGTCAGGTAAAAGGGCCAATTCCTTCATAAGCTCTCTTTCTTCAGGAGTTATCAATAAATCAAGTTTTACTTCCTCAAGATTATCTACAATTATTCCTTCCAACGTTGCTTTTCTTAAAATACTACATATACGCGCATAAGCATACTGAACATAAAATACAGGATTTTCAGGGCTTTGTTTCTTAGCTAAATCTAAATCAAATTCAAGATGAGAATCTCCTGTACGGGAAAGAAAAAAGAAACGAGCAACATCACTACCTACTTCTTTTATAACATCTCTTAAGGAGATAAATTCTCCTTCCCTTGTAGAAGCAGAGATACTCTTTTCTCCTCTTTTTAAATTCACAAATTGATAAATAATCACGCGTAAAGAGTCTTTAGGATAACCTAATGCCTGGACTACCGCCTTCATACGAGGAACATATCCTATATGGTCAGCACCCCAAATATCGATAACCTGATGAAGTCCACGAGAGAATTTGTTTTGATGATAAGCAGCATCACTGGCAAAATAAGTATATTCTCCATTTTTACGTTTAAGAACTCTATCTTCCTCATTTTTAAAAAATGAAGAGGTTTTGAACCATAGGGCACCGTCTTTCTCATATATATAACCTTTATCTTTAATAAAGGAGACAACCTGGGGGATTTCATCATTCCTATATAAACTCGATTCTCTAAACCATCTATCAAACCTAACCCCAAATTCATCTAAATCCCTTTTAATTTCCTTTAATATATATTCTACAGTAAACTTACCTAATAGATTAATTAATTTTTGCTCGTTCTTTTCCTGCCTGAGCTTTTCTCCTAAAGTATCCTTTGCTTCTTTAGCTATATCTATTAAGTAAAGTCCTTTATATCCATCATCAGGAAGAGGAACATGAATCCCTTCTATTTCCTGCAGACGGACCCAGACTGAGAGTGCTAATCTTTTTATTTGACCTCCCGCATCATTAATGTAATACTCCCTTTTTACTTCATAACCAACTTTAGAGAGAATATTGGCTAAACTATCTCCTAAAGCCGCCGCTCTCCCATGGCCAACATGAAGAGGGCCTGTAGGGTTAGCCGAAACAAACTCCACCTGCACCCTTTTTTTGTCTCCAAAAGAAAACTGAGTAAATTTTTCTTTTTGGACAATTATCTTCTTAATAGTTTGATTTAAGTAAGAAGGAGCAATAAAAAAATTTATAAAACCGGGAGAAACAAACTTCACTCGAGAAAGAAAACCCTCGCTTTCAAGTTGGGAGACTAACAGATTCCCTATCTTAGAGATATCTTCCCCACTTTTTTTCTGTAATAAAAAGGGAAGATTTGTAGAAAGATCCCCCCATTCTCTTCTTTTTGGCTGACTAATAAAAATAGGGGGAAGAGATGATAGAGAAATTCCTACTCTTTCAAGTTTCTCGCAGCCTTTCCATAATGAATCTTTTATTAACTTTTTTATAGAATTATCCATCTCTTCCCAATCTTATTCTTGAGTCTGGAGAATAATAGTCATACTCCATATTCCATGCTTTACTTTCAGAGAGACCATATCACCAGATTTAACATCCTGGATAGCGTCCCTAAAGTCATTTAAGTTCTTAACTAATTTCTTATTAACTCCTCTTATTACATCTCCTGATGTAAGTCCTGCATTCCTTGCTGGACTTCCACTTTTTACCTCTGTAATTACCACTCCTTCTTCATCCTCTCCTATATTATATTTTTCCCTTAATTGAGAAGTGATGGAGGCAACTTTTATTCCCAAAAGTTTCTCTTCTTTATTCTCCATTAATTGTACTTCAGAAATCTTTTTAGGTTTTTGACCAATAGTTAGAGAAAGAACAATCTTTTTCTTCTTTCTAATAAGAGTTATGTTTATCTTCTCACCAACCTCTCTTTTTATTATCTCTTCCCTCAGCTCCAAAGGAGAATTAACAAATTTACCATTTATTTCCTGAACAATATCCCCCGGCTGAATTCCTGCCTTTTCAGCAGGACTTCCTTCTGCTATTCCACTTATTAAAACCCCCTTTTCTACCCCAAATTTTTGAGATAGTTCAGGAGTAAGCTCTTGCATCCATATGCCCACCCAAGCTTGTCTCATTTCTCCATATTTTTTCAGACTCTGTAAAAGCGTCTTAGCTTTATTAATAGGAATGGCAAAACCAATCCCAATAGAACCCTGAGAGGGAGATAGAATTGCTGTATTAATCCCAATAACCTCACCATAAATATTTATTAAAGGCCCCCCACTATTGCCTGGATTTATAGCAGCATCGGTTTGAATTAAACCTGTATAAACTCTTGTCTCTCCTCCTTCCACTCCTCCTGCTTGAATAGCTCTCTCTGTAGCACTAATTATTCCTAAAGTCACTGTCGGCTCATACTTCTTATTCAATTGAGACAAAGAAAAACCAAAAGGATTACCAATGGCGATAGCCCATTCTCCTATATTTAAATTATCGGAATTACCCAGAGTTACCACAGGAAGATCGTCCCCTTTAATTTTAAGGACAGATATATCCATCTCTTCGCTTGTACCTACAACTTTAGCCTTTAAACTTCGACCATCGGGAAGAGTAACCATAATCTTATCTCTATCAACCTTATAAATAACATGGGCATTAGTTAAGATATATCCATCTTTACTGATAATCATCCCTGAGCCTAATCCTCTCTGCTTAAAACTTCTCTGAGGAAACTGCTCAAAAAACCGCTTGAAAAATTCATCAAAAGGTTCTTCTCCTCCATAAGGTAAAAAACCTCCTCCCGTTGTTACTGTCCTCTCCGTGCTTATACTTACCACTGCTGGACTTACTTTCTTGACAACTTCAACAATTTTTCCTTCCAGGCTATCCGGAGTAATGGGATGAGGTTCTATGCTCTCTTGATAAAGAGGACTCTTCAATTTCATAACATCGGATGCTTTAGAAGGATAATTAAAATAGAATAAACTAACTACCCCCAATCCTAAAATAACCATTCCCGTAACAATAAAAAATTTAAATTTTTTTAAATTTTTAAACATTAAAACCTCCTTATTTTATACAGTATTAAGTAAAAAAATACAAGTAAATGAGATAATGGGTAGATGAGTTGACGGGTAAAACTCTTTGGTACTTTTCTTGCAGCTCCTTCATCTATCTTTGAGGGTCCTGAGAAAAACAGTCTTTTTTATTATCTTTATGCATTAGCACTCATTCACCCATTCACTCATTGCTTTGACAATAAGGGCAAAAATATGTTCCTCTTCCCTTAATATTTATTTTTTGAATAGTTGTTCCACATTTAAGGCAATTTTTCCCTTCCCTTCCATAAACTTTAAGATGAGGCTTATACTTCCCTTTTTCTCCCTGTAAGTCTACATAAGTATCTACTGAAGCACCACGATAAGAGATAGCTTCGCTAAGAATACTCCTAAGATTATTGTATAACTTGCTCACTTCTTCATCCCGCAAGCTTAAAGCTTTCCTCTTTGGATGAATTCCCGATAGGAAAAGTGATTCTTGGGAATAAACATTGCCGATTCCCGCAATAAATTTCTGATTCATTAAAAGACTTTTAATATCACTTTTCTTTCCTTTAAGAAGCTCTTTAAACTTATCGACGGTAAATTCCTCTTCTAAAGGTTCAGGGCCTAAATTATTTAAAGAAGATATTTTTTGAAACTCTTTATCATAAAGTAACCAAGCGTTTCCGAAACCCCGTATATCAGTAAAAGTTAATTGAGTAGAGTCACAGAAAATAAAGATTATTTTGCTATAATCTAATTTTTTTTCTTTTAAAGAATAAATTAACCTTCCTGTTAATTTCAAATGAATAACAAGATTATCACCTGAATCTAACTCAAAGATTAAATATTTACCTCTTCGTTTAATTTGCTGGAAAAACCTTCCCTCTATTCCTAACATAAATTCCCTGGGGGTAGGCATCTTTATACATTTATCATTTGCAATCACTACCTTCTCTACTTTTTTACCTTCAACCTTTTCTTTTAAATCTTTTTTTATAGTTTCTACTTCGGGTAATTCGGGCATTCCTACTCTCCCTATTTCTTAACAATAATATTGGGGGTTAAGTTACCTTCACCCTCCCCTCAAGGGAAGAATGGAAAAGGTTTATTGGCCTTCCCTACACCCTCGCAACCTAAAGGTTGCGGCTATCTCTACCAGGTAGCCTGTGCATTGAGGCTGTTTCTTAGTGAATAGTAAATGGTGAATAGAAAAACCTTGGGTTTAGCCTCTTCTTACTATTCACTATTCACTGATCTTAAGCCATTCCTTCTATCATCTGTGTAAGAGCAGCACCAGCAGGAACCATAGGATAAACATTTTCCTCAGGAGGAATTCTAAAATCCATAACTACAGGACCTTGAGTAGCTAAAGCCTTTTTTAAAGATGGCTCAACCTCCTCGGTTTTATCTATTCTTATTCCCACAGCACCGTAAGCCTCCGCTATTTTTACAAAATCAGGACAGCTTCCTAAATTAACTTGAGAATAGCGAGAATGATAAAATAGTTGTTGCCATTGTCGAACCATTCCTAAATACCCATTATTTAAAATAGCTATTTTAACAGGAATCTTATAATTTACTGCCGTGGCTAATTCTTGAATATTCATTTGAAAACTCCCATCCCCGGCAATATCAAAAACTACTCTTTCAGGACAGCCAATCTGTGCTCCAATTGAAGCAGGAAATCCGTAGCCCATTGTTCCCAGACCTCCTGATGATATAAAGGTGCGTGGTTTGATATACTTATAGAATTGAGCCGCCCACATCTGATTCTGTCCCACTTCAGTAGCAATAATAGCTTCTCCTTTAGTTAACTCATATATCTTCTCCACTATAAACTGCGGTTTTAATTCTCCATTATTTTCATATTTTAAAGGATAATCCTTCTTCCAATCATTAATTCTTTTATGCCAGTTTTTTCTTTCTTTTCCTTTGCGAGTAAGTGATATAAGCTGAGAAATAACATCTTTAGCATCTCCCACTATAGGTATATCCACTCTAACGTTCTTACTTATAGCTGTAGGGTCAATATCTATATGAATTATCCTGGCATAAGGAGCAAATTCAGAAATATTACCTGTTATTCTGTCATCAAATCTAGCACCTATAGCAATAATTAAGTCTGACTCACTAATAGCATAATTAGCATATTTAGTTCCATGCATTCCCAGCATCTTTAAAGAAAGAGAATCATCCTCGGGAAATACTCCCAATCCCATAAGAGTAGTAGTTACAGGAATATTGGTATGATGAGCAAATTGAATAAGTTCTTTGGAAGCGTTAGAACTAACCACTCCCCCTCCAGCATAAATAACCGGTTTCTCAGATATATCTATCAGTTCCGCTGACTTCTTAATCTGTTTAAGATTGCCTTTATAATTAGGATTATAACTCCTAATTTTTACTTTCTCAGGATAAGAAAAATCAGTTTTACTGGTCAATATATCTTTGGGAAGATCTATAAGAACAGGACCTTTTCTTCCTGTAGTTGCTATATAAAAGGCCTCTTTTAAAATATAGGGCAATTCATCTATCTTCTTTACCAGATAATTATGCTTGGTTACAGAATAAGTTATTCCTGTTATATTAGCTTCCTGAAAAGCGTCGTTTCCAATCATAGAAGTAGGAACTTGACCTGTAAAAGCAACCATAGGTATAGAATCCATATAGGCAGTGGCAATTCCTGTAACAAGATTTGTTGCTCCCGGCCCCGAAGTAGCTACACATACACCAATCTTACCCGTAGCTCTGGCATATCCATCTGCCGCATGAGCAGCTGCTTGTTCATGACGAGTTAAAATATGTTTAATCTCTTTTGCATCATAAAGAACATCATAAAGAGGAATAACTGCTCCTCCCGGATACCCAAATATAACTTCAACTCCTTCTTTCTGCAAAGCTTCCACTATCACTTGGCCGCCGTTTCTCTCCAATCTTCTCCCCTCCTTTTTATTTTCTTCCACAACAGTATTTGTATTTTTTCCCACTTCCACAGGGACAAAGGTCATTTCTCCCAACTTTTATCTTTCTTTTTCCACTTTTATTATGACTAACATTAACTGAGACTGGTTGTGAATTATCTACTAAAACTTTTTCTGAAGAAGGTTCTCTAAAAACTTCTACCTTGAATATAAATTCAGCTACTTCCTCTTTAATGCGTTGGATCAAATCCTCAAACATTTCATAAGCTTCTCTTTTGTATTCGATAAGAGGGTCTCTTTGTCCATATCCTCGCATTCCGATTCCCTCTTTTAAACTATCCATATTATACAAATGGTCCTTCCATTGAGAATCTATAATATGCAAGAGAACCATTCTTTCCAACCCTCGCATTAACTCTTCACCTAATTTTACCTCTCTTTCATTATAAGATTTGCTTACTTCATCCATTATTCTTTTTTTAATGTCTTCTTTATCATAAACTTCTTTTAGAAAATAGTAATGCAAGGAAAGAGAGAAAAGCTGATTTACCCTTTTGATTAAACCTTTAATATCCCATTCTTCGGGTCTAATTTTTTCTTCGGTATATAAATTCACTAACGCATCCACAGTATTTTCTATCATCCCTATAATATCGTTCTTTAAATTTTTTCCTTCAAGAACTTTTCTTCTTTCTCTATAAATTACCTCCCTTTGCTTATTCATTACATCATCGTACTCCAATAGTTGTTTTCTTATATCAAAGTTTCTTCTTTCAACCTTTTCCTGGGCCCTCTCTAAAGCTTTGTTTATCCAGGGATGTTCAATAGGCTGGTCATCAGGCACTTTTAATCTACTCATCATAGAAGCGATTCTCTCCGAACCAAACAATTTCATCAATTCATCTTCTAAGGAAACATAGAATTGACTTTCGCCAGGGGCTCCTTGCCGACCCGCTCTTCCTCGAAGCTGATTATCAATTCTCCGCGATTCATGACGTTCCGTTCCTATCACAAACAGTCCACCAAGTTTCTCCACGCCCTCTCCTAATTTAATATCCGTTCCTCTCCCTGCCATATTAGTAGCTATGGTGACTGCCCGTTTCTGCCCTGCTTCAGCTACAATTTGAGCCTCCTTTTCATGATACTTAGCATTGAGTACAGTATGGGGAATCCCCTTTTCTCGTAACATTTTACTTAAAGCCTCGGATTTTTCAACTGACCTTGTCCCCACCAAAACAGGTCTTCCTTTTTTGTAAAGTTCCTCTACATTCTTAATAACAGCCTCAAATTTTGCTTTTTCTTTCTGATAAATTTTATCAGAAAAGTCCTTTCGCTTCACAGGTTTATTGGTGGGAATTATTACTACATCTAAATTATAGATATCTTTTAATTCTGCGGCTTCCGTAATTGCTGTTCCCGTCATCCCTGATAATTTATTATACATCCTAAAATAATTTTGAAGAGTAATAGTAGCTAAAGTTTGATTCTCATTTCTTATGCGAACTTTTTCTTTTGCTTCTATTGCTTGATGTAACCCATCACTCCAGCGTCTTCCTGGCATTAATCTCCCTGTAAATTCATCTATAATCACAACTTCTCCATCTTTAACTAAATAATCTTTATCTCTTTCAAAGAGTTCATGAGCACGAATTGCCTGATGAATATGAGTAGCCATATCTGCATTATCTTGATAAAGATTATCCACATTCAATAACTTTTGTACCTTGGTAACTCCTTTTTCTGTAAGGGCTACCGTTTGGTTTTTTCTATCTATTTCGTAATCATAATCTTTTTCCTTCCCGTCCTTTTTCTCCTCACCTCTCCTTAAAAAAGGAACTATTCTATCAATTTTATAATAAAGGTCGGTAGATTTTTCTGCAGGACCGGAAATAATAAGAGGTGTTCTTGCTTCATCAATAAGAATACTATCGACCTCATCCACTATAGCATAATTAAAAAATTTTTCCTGTTTTTCTTTATCCTCTGAGAGAAAAGTAAATATTCTTTGAACCTGGTCCTCTGCCCGAAAAGCCATATTATCCCGAAGATAATCAAAACCAAATTCATTATTAGTGCCGTAAGTAATATCACATTGGTAAGCTTTCTGTCTTTTTGCATTATCCATTCGATTCTGGATAACCCCTACCGACAATCCCAAAAATTCATAAACAGGACCCATCCAATCCCTATCTCTTCGAGCTAAATAATCATTTATTGTAACTATATGCACTCCTTTTCCAGTTAATGCATTAAGGTAAGCAGGTAAAGTAGCTACAAGAGTTTTACCTTCTCCATTAGCCATTTCTGCTATCTTTCCCTGGTGAAGAACTATTCCTCCTATTAACTGGACATCATGAGGACGAAGACCTATAGTTCTTTTTGCTGCTTCACGAGTAACAGCAAAAGCCTCAGGAAGAATGTCATCTAGACTTTCACCCCCATTTAACCTTCCTCTAAACTCATCTGTTTTATCTCGCAAAGCTCTATCCGAAAGCAAAACAATTTTTTTCTCCCAACTATTAATTCTATTAATTAGAGGCATAAGCCTCTTTATATTTCTCTCTTGCTCTGTGCCAAAAATTTTACCCAAAATTTTCCCAACCATTTAAAATCCTTTTTTTTGTAATAGTCTAAATAAAATCTAAACTTTCCTACACTATTAAAATTTTAAACCTTAGGTATAAATGTTCAAAATTGCTTCTTTTTTCAAAATAATTCGTCTATTTCGAATTTCACCTATTGGTATTCTCTATATTATACTATTATAATGCTATTATGCAAGGAAAATTTATTAAGTTCTACAGTGGTTAACACCATCGCTTCGCTGTAGACATAAGCTACCACCGAATGAATTCGGTAGTATTTTCTGAAACTTTCTCGTTTTTTTTCTTTAATCCTCTAATCCTTTAATCCTTTAATCTTGCTTTTACGCAGGCTAAAGCCTGCGGCTACCGTATCTCCTTCCCTTTAATCCTTTAATCTTGCTTTTTTAGTTCTTCTCTATTTTCAAAAGTCTTTTTTTAATTTCTATTCCTGCTGAAAAACCACCCAATCCTCCATCATTTCTTATTACTCTATGACAAGGAATAATTATAGGGAAAGGATTAAGAGACAAAACTCTTCCTACGGCTCGATATCCTCTGGTATTAACCTTATGTGCTATCCATTTGTAAGAACGAACTTCACCATAAGGTATTCTCTGAGTATTCTTCCAAACACTTTTAGCAAAATATGAATAATCGCTTAACTTTAAAGGGTAGTTATCAAAATTTATCTTTTTTAGATGCCAATAATCAATTAAATCATCTCTTAAACGTTCCAAAAGAGAAGAAGAATATCTTTCTTTATCCTTACTTATTCTTAAATCAGCAAAAAGACTCTCTTTTTTAAAAGAGAGAGAAATTCTTACCAACTTCTCTTTATTACAAATCGCCCCTATCCATATTGAATCTAATTTTAGCACTAAAAGACTAAACATTTTTATTTTAACCCGGATTCGGCAATTTGAATAATGACCATTAAGTTTCTCCTGGAATATTGTTCTGAGTCTAATCTTCATGAAAACTAAATTTTTTAGGAGCAAAAAATATTTTTTCTTTTTTGGGTAGGGGCGAGTTCAGTCGCCCTTTGCAAAACAAGAGTTAGAGGCTATTGGGAGGCTAAAGCCTCCCCTACCCAGGCCAGGCACTCTAACAGTTTGCCGAATCTGGGTTTAAGTTAAGAATTCAAAATGAAAAACACGGACTAAATCTTTTGCAGACTTAATTGTATGGGGAAAATCCCATTGACTCCTATTCCTCCTTCTGGATTCTGACTCCTGAATACTGAATTCTATTCCTCATTTAAATATTCAAGTATCTTCTTTGAAGTCTTCTCTCCAATTCCAGGAATCATTTTAAGTTCATCTACATTTTTCATCTGACTAACAGATTTAAAATGAGCTAAAAGGAGTTTCTTGGTCTTCTCTCCAATTCCAGGAATAGCATCAAGAGAAGAACCTTTAATTTTTTTTCCCCGTCTCTTTATATGATAAGACCAAGCAAATCGATGAGCTTCATCTCTAATCTCTTGTAATAGTTTTAAAGCAGCCGAATCCCTGGGAATATTCAGAGGAAAAGATTGATAGGGAAGATAAATCTCTTCTAACTCCTTTGCTAAACCAATTAGGGGAATATGCTGCAAATTTAATTCCTTAAGCACTTTTATGCAAGAAGATACCTGCCCTTTTCCCCCATCTACTAAAATCAATTGAGGAAGAGAAAGTCCTTCCTTTGCCAATCTTCGATAACGACGACCAATTACTTCAGAAAGCATGGCAAAATCATCCGCCCCTTTCACACTCTTAATCTTAAACCTTCTATACTCACTTTTTTCAGCTTTACCTTCCTTAAATACTACTGCTGAGCCTGTGGCAATCCTGCCTTGAATATTGGAAATATCAAATCCTTCTATTCGTAAAGGTTTCTCTTTTAAATTTAAATATTGTTTAAGTTCAGACAAAGCTTTTTCTTTATTCTTTTCCCTTTCTTGTTTTAAAACAAAGAGAGCATTTTTCTTTGCTAATTCCACTAACCTTGCTTTCTCTCCTCTTTTGGGAAATGTTAGTTTAACTTTTTTCCCTCTTTTCCGGAGAAACCATTCAGTTATTTTACTAAAATCTTTTATCTCACTTTGTATAAGAATATCCTGAGGGATAAAAGAAGTTTTAGCATAATAATGTCGGATAAAAAAAGATAACATCTCCTCATCTTTAACTTTTCCCCCTCTTGTAAGAAAGAAATGTTTCTTGTCTATAATTTTCCCTTCGCGGATAAGAAAAACTAAAATACATACCTTTTCTCCCTTTGAAGCAAAAGTAATTAAATCCCTATCTTTTCCTGGGAAAGAGGTCACTTTTTGAGTTTGGCTAATTCGTTGAATTCCCCTGATGCAATCTCTTATCTTTGCTGCCTTTTCAAATTCTTCCTTTTGAGAAACCTGTAACATCTCTTTTTTTAGTCTGGATAACAAAACCTTATAATGCCCTTGAAGAAAAAGGGAAACCTCTTTTACTAATAGCAAATAATCATCTTGGCTAATTTTTCCCACACAGGGAGCACCACACTCCTTTATGTAATAATTAAGACAGGGCCTTGATCTAACTTTAAATTTTCCTTTACATCTTCTTAAAGGGAAAAAACGGTGAAGGAGAGAGATGATTTTCCTGGCTGCTTTCACATCAGTATAAGGGCCAAAATATCGGGAACCATCTTCCTTAGGATTTCGAGTCAAAAAAAGACGAGGAAAAGGCTCACAAGTAGTAAGCTTAATATAAGGATAAGATTTATCATCGCGAAGACGAATATTATAACGGGGATGATAATGTTTTATTAGATTAGACTCTAATAAAAAAGCTTCTGCCTCGGAATCGGTGACTAGCCATTCAAAATCCGAAATACGTGACCTAAGAGAACTTATTCTAGGAGAGGTAATTCCTTTTTGAAAATAAGAACAAACCCTCTTTTTTAGAGAGAGCGCCTTACCTACATAAAGAACATCCCTCCTTTCGTTTTTTAAAATATATACACCTGCTTTATCCGGCAATTGCCTTATTTTTTCTTCCAAGCTTAGCTTATTATTACCGCCGTTATAGTTTAACTTCATCAATACTTTCCTATTCTCCATTACTGCGAACTTAATGAAAGCAGACGTAAGACTGCTTCATTGAGTTCCTTTGCTTGTGATTAGGACAATCCTCGCAATAGCAAATAGGTAAAGATTTCTATTATTCTAATATCGGCAGTTGCAAACTTCAAACTACGTCTCTCCTGCGCAATCTGGTATAGTAAAAGAGTATTAAGTTACTCTTGATTTTGTTCATTTGCTCTTTACCAGCTATAATGATCAAGATCTGAGGCCAAAAGCTAAAATTGTATCTCCGTATTTTCTCTCTTTTTCTATTTTAATATTTTTTCGAATAAAGTTAAGCTTTTCTCGAGACGAATACTGCACTATAATTTCAGTCTTATTTAAATCTTTCTCCTCCAATATATCTAAAGTTCTATTTTGTAAATTTTTATAATAAGGAGGAGCAATAAAAATAAAGTCAAATTTTTCTTCATCAAGAAGAAAAGGGAGGAAAGAGAGCACATCCTTTTGCCAGATTGTAGAGAAGGAATAAAAATCACAAATAAAAAGATTCTCCTTTATTGTTCTTACACAAGCAGCACTCTTCTCCACAAAAACTACCTCCTTTGCTCTTCTGCTCAGTGCTTCAATACCCACTGCTCCCGACCCTGCGTAAAGGTCTAAAAATCTACTTCCCTTAATTTTCTCTCCTAAAATATCAAAAAGTGATTTTCTTATCCGAGAAAGAAGAGGCCGTACCCAACTACTTCTCGGAGACTTTATCTGTCTGCCTTTAGCTGTCCCTCCTGTAATTCTCATTACTCTCCTTCCACTAAAATCCCTCCCCTATTCCAAAGTAAAATCTTCCTCTATTATCTTCCCCTATTCCATAATCCATACGGATAAGACCCAAAGGACTCTTAACTTTCAGCCCAAGCCCCCAACCTGTTTTAAAAAATTTTAAATCTCTATCCCACATTCTTCCACTATCGACAAATAGCAAAAATGTAAAATCTTTACCTACAGGAATCCTTAACTCCAGATTTCCAAGAAGTAACTTATCTCCCTCAAACTCACCGTATTTATATCCCCTTAAACTCTCCTGACCACCCATACTGAATTTTTCTGTATACGGGAGGTTCTCGCCTAATTTTCCCTGTAAACGGCAAGCTAAGATAGGGAACTTCCAAAGGCTACCTTTTCGAAAATATCCTCTCCACTCAGCTCCATAACTAACAAACTTAATATCTCCTCCTAAAAAGTCCCCGCTTTTCTCTAAAGAAAAAGAGGTATAAGAACCTTTATAAGAATTAAAAACCTCATCTCTTACCCGCGTATCTTTCTGCAACATAAGACCTAAAATTCTTCTAAGCTTTACCCCCTCTTCAAGTCCTTCTGGTAAAGAGTTTCCTGTTTTTGTAATCTTTACATTATCATTTTTGAAATTTAAAAAAAACTGAGTATATTTTCCTGCTGGGAATCCCAAAATTAGCCTTCCTCCCATCTCTCCCTTCTCATAATCTTCATAGGTGTGCAGTTTATTATAAAGGTTAATGCGAACGCTATTAGAAGTATCTTGCCACCATCTATCCAGATAATCCATATCATAACTACTTCTCTTTTCTCCAAAATTCCAGTCAATCCCTATCTTTTTTCCCTCTCCCCAGAGATTATCTTTTGATATTTGTATATTTCCACCCCATCCAGAATTAGCACTATAACCTACCCCTAAAATTAACTCTCCTTTTCTCTCTATCTCTTTTACTTCAACCACCAAATCTATTATAGCCGGAGAAGAAGTAGGGACAGGTTTAATTTCCACTTTTTCAAAGAAGCCAAGATTATAAAGTCTACGCCAACTTTCTTGGATTTTCTTTGTATTAAATATATCTCCTTTTTTCAATAAAAAAGTGTGTTTTAATATCCTTTCTTTAGAAGATATATTATCTCTTTTTAATTTAATCTCTCCTACTCTTACTAAAATATTTTCCTCTATATTAATAATAACTTTTACCCTATTTTTCTCCCGGTTAACTTCTAAATCATGTTTAATACGAGCGTAAATATATCCCTTTTCTCCGTATATATTTCGCACTCTCTTTATTCCCTTATTAAGCTGGTCAGGAATAAAAAGTCCATTTTTCTTTATTTGTAGCTCTTCCATAATGCTTTGTCTATTTAAAATCTTATTCCCCTCTATTTTAACTTCTGAAATAAAAAACTTTCTGCCTGGCTTAATATTAATAATAGCTTTACACTTGTTTTCTCCTAAGCCATTTTGAGAGATATCTACTGAAACAGCGAAAAATCCTTTCTCTTGATAAAATTTCAAAATCTTTTCTTTGCTTTTCTTTACTTTTTTAAAGTTCCATAACTGTCCCTTTTTAAAAGTGATTAGTTTTTTTACTTTGCTTATATTGTCTTCTCCCCCTTTAAACTCAATTTGAGTAATCTCTTTATTTTCTTTAACCTCAAATATCAGTATCATCCCTCCTTCTGTATTCTCCCTCAGAACTTTAATGGTGGAAAAGCAACCTATATCATAGATAGCTTGCATATCTTCCTTTATCTTTGTTTCCGAAAAACCCTTGCCTACTTTACTTTTAATAATCTTTTTAATCTTACTATCTTTAATATGTTGATTTCCCTTTATTTGAATATCTGTGATAATAGAGGAAGCATGAGCTATCGAGTTCAAAGAAGCAAAGATTAAAACAGAGAAAGCAATCAATCCTATTATCTTCTTAATAAAAAGCCCCTCTTTAAAATTATAAAGGAGAAATATCCTCTTATTTATCATCATTTAGCAACCTTTCTACACACTAAACAGCCAATTAGCCCCAGGTTTATTTGTATTACTATAATTGAACAGGCTGAATAGTTACAATTATTCTTACTAAATCAGTATAATCATTTTAAAAATCTGTGTAATCAGAGACCTCTGGAGATTTTTCAGAGGTCTCTTTCTAAAGAATTAAGCAAAATGGGATATGAGTTAAATGCTAATGCATAAAAATAATGAGAAGAGCTACTCCTCTCAATACCTTCAAATATAGGTGAAGGAACTACAAGAAATAGTATCAAAAAGTTTGTCTAATACCTATTCACTATACACTACTTACGATTAACACTTTTTTGCGCTAATTTTTTCTTCTTGCTAAAGACAATATCTCCATCCTTTATGTCTACCATTATATTATCTCCTTCTTTAAATTTACCTTTTAAAATTTCTTCTGAAAGAGGGTCTTCGATTAGCCTTTGAATAGCTCTGCGAAGAGGACGCGCTCCAAAATCTGGGTCATATCCTTCTTTAGCAATTAAATCCTTTGCTTTATCAGTAACCTCTAAAAATATCTCCTTTTCTTCTAATAACTTTTTTTCTTCCTTTAATATCAAATCAACAATCTTTTTTATTTCTTCATTAGTTAAAGCATGAAAGACAATTACTTCATCTAAACGGTTCAGAAACTCTGGACGAAAATGGCGCTTTAATTCCGAAAGGACCCTACTTTTCATCTCTTCATAGGATAACCTTCTCTCTTTGTCAGTTTGAAATCCTACATTAGCTCCGCTAATAATCTGTTCTGCACCTAAATTAGAAGTCATAATTAAGACTGCATTCCTAAAATCTACTGTATGTCCTAAATTGTCAGATAACCTTCCGTTTTCCATAATTTGAAGAAGGATATTAAAAACATCAGGGTGTGCTTTTTCTATCTCATCCAGAAGGATTACTGAATAAGGACGACGTCTCACTTTTTCTGTCAATTCTCCTCCTTCTTCATACCCAACATAACCAGGAGGAGCACCTGTAAGTCGGGAAACAGTAAACTTTTCCATATATTCAGACATATCCAGACGAATCATAGCATCTTCGTCACCGAAGAGAAATTCAGCTAAACTTTTAGCTAGCTCTGTCTTACCTACCCCTGTAGGGCCAAGGAAGATAAAAGCTCCGATTGGTCTTTTGATATTCTTTACTCCAGCTCGAGCTCGTCGAATAGCTTGAGAGACTGCTTTTATAGATTCTTCCTGCCCTACTATCCTCTGGTGTAAAACCTCCTCCATTCGGAGCAACTTCTTAGACTCTTCTTCTGTCAAGTCACGAAGTGGAATATTAGTCCAGCTAGAAACAATATAAGCTATATCTTTTTCTGTTACCTCCTCTTTTATGTTTCCTTTTCCCTTATTTGTTTCCCATTCATTCTTCTCTTTAGTTAAAGCCTGCTTTAAACCCTTCTCCTTATCCCTTAATCCCGCAGCCTTTTCAAATTCTTGCATCTTAATCGCTGATTCTTTCTCTTTTCTTAAATGTTCTAACTCTGCCTCTATTTTCTTAAGTCCCTGAGGACGAGTGTTACTTCGTAATCTTACCCGTGCTGCTGCCTCATCGACTACATCAATAGCTTTATCAGGAAGATATCTATCTTGAATATATCTATTAGAGAGCCTAACCGCTGATATCAAAGCCTCATCAATTATTTTGACTCTATGAAAAGCCTCATATTTATCTCTTAAGCCCTTCAAAATTTCTATAGTCTCATTAACTGTGGGTTCCTTTATAATCACAGGTTGAAATCTTCTTTCCAGTGCTTCATCTCGCTCAATATATTTTCTATACTCATTTAAAGTAGTTGCCCCGATACATTGTAGTTCTCCTCTTGCTAAAGCCGGCTTAAGAATACTGGAAGCATCTATAGCTCCCTCAGCTGCTCCTGCTCCTACCAAAGTATGCACCTCATCTATAAAAAGGATTATATTTTTGGATTTTCTGATCTCATTTAAAATCTTCTCCATCCTTTTCTCAAATTCCCCTCTATACTTAGTTCCTGCTACTATTCCTCCTAATTCAACAGTTACCAGACGTTTATTTAGCAAAGGCTCAGGGAAAGATCCTTTAGCAATCTTTTGAGCTATCCCTTCGGCAATAGCTGTCTTACCTACACCTGCCTCTCCTATTAGTACAGGATTATTCTTGGTTCGCCGAGAGAGAATCTGAATTACCCGTTCTATCTCTTTTTCTCTATCTATTACAGGGTCTAATTCTCCATTTTTAGCCAATTGAGTTAAATCACGCCCAAATCTATCGAGAGTAGGAGTATTAGTATGCTCCACTACTTTCTGAGGAGATACCTTCTCATCCAAAAGATTATGTACTTCCTCCCTCACTTTATGCAAATCTGCTTCTAAATTAGTAAGGATTTGAGCGGCTACTCCTTCTCCCTCTCGAATTAAACCTAATAAAATATGCTCAGTACCTACATAATTATGCCCCATCTCTTTAGCCTCTGCTACTGCCAGCTCTAACACTTTTTTTGCACGAGGTGTAAAAGGTATCTGCCCTAAAAATAGAATGCCTCCCCCCCTACCTACAGCCTTTTCTACCTCTGTGCGAACCTGAGATAAATCTATTCCTAAATTCTGCAAAGCTACCGCCCCTACTCCTTCTCCCTCTCGAATTAAACCTAATAAAATATGCTCAGTACCTAAATAATCATGACCCAATCTTTTAGCTTCTTCCCGAGATAATAAGATTACACGTCTTGCTCTCTCAGTAAATCTATTAAACATTTTAATCACCTCTCTTTTACAATACTTTCAAAAATACCTTGTTTTTTTTGAACCAGAGCCTGCGTTTTGCTATAAATAAGGTTATTTAAGAACTTCTCCTCCTGTATTTTTAACCTACTTCAACGCACAGTCCCCTTTAATCCTGCTTTTACGCAGGCTAAAGCCTGCGGCTACCGGTATCCCTTTCTCTCTAATCCTTTAATCCTATTTTTTTTGTTTCTGTTTTTTCTTGGTTTTCCCTCTAATCCTCTAATCCTCTAATCCTATTTTTCCTTTTGCTCCTACTTTTACGCAGGCTAAAGCCTGCGGCTACCGGTATCTCTTTCTCTTTAATCCTCTAATCCTTAAATCCTCTAATCCTATTTTTCCCTCTAATCCTGCTTTTACGCAGGCTAAAGCCTGCGGCTACCGGTATCCCTTTTCCTTTAACTTTCAGCCAATAGTTAAAAGCTTGCTCCTCTGGGGAGCAACCGAAAGTAAATGAACAAATACACCACCTACTTTCTCAATCATATTAATATACCTTTTTGCTTCTTCTGGAAGATCTTCGTACTTATTTACAATAGAAGTATCTTTCATCCAACCTTCCATTTCTTTATAAACAGGTTCACACCCTTCCCAAACATTAAGTTGAAACGGAAAATCCTTTATAATTTTTCCCTTATATTTATAAGCAACACAAATCTTTATCCTCTCTAATTCATCTAAAACATCCAGTTTTGTTAAAGCAAGCTCATCCAATCCATTTACTCTAGCGGCATATCTTAAAATTACTCCATCAAACCAACCGCATCTTCTGGCTCTACCTGTAGTAGCACCATACTCTTTCCCTTTCTCTCTAAGAATTTTTCCTATTTCTCCCTTTATTTCAGTAGGAAAAGGCCCTTTTCCTACCCGAGTAGTATAAGCTTTAACTACCCCTAAAACTTTATCTATCCGAGTAGGACCTATTCCTATTCCTGTACATACACCCCCAGAGACAGTATTAGAAGAAGTTACATAAGGATAGGTCCCATGATCTACATCCAACAAGGTCCCCTGGGCTCCCTCAAAAATTATATCTTTATTTTCCTGCATTAATTGATTAACTAAAAGGGAGGTATCTGTAACATATTTTCTTAACTCTCTCCCATAGTTTAGATATTCCTCAAATATTTTATCAAAGGAATAATTTAAACTATATATATCTTTCCAGAACTTTAGTGCTGCGCTTAATTTTTGAGCTAAAATCTTCTTATCTAAAAGATCAGCTATTCTTAAACCTTTTCTGGCAATTTTATCAGCATAAGCAGGGCCTATTCCTCGTTTAGTAGTCCCTATTTTTTGCTTGTCTCTTTGCTCCTCTTCCATCTCTTCTATTTTTCTATGATAAGGCATAACTACATGAGCACTACCAGAAAGATAAAGATTATCAACTTTAATTCCTCGTGATTGAAGATTCTTAATCTCTTCAAGTAATTCTCGAGGATCAACCACTACTCCATTTCCAATAATACACTTTTCCCCTCTACGAAGAGCACCTGAAGGAACAAGATGAAATATAAATTTTTCACCCGTAACCATAACAGTATGACCGGCATTGCTCCCACCTTGAAATCTAACTATAGCGTCTGCTTTTTTGCTTAAAAAATCAACAACTCTACCCTTTCCTTCATCTCCCCATTGTGTTCCCACTACTACTAAATTAGACAATTTTTTACTCCTTATCCAATTTCTCCAAATTCTGGATTTTCAAAACGAGTATACTCACTAATAAATACCAAAGGTATTTGTCCTGTGGGTCCACGTCGTTGCTTATTAATAACAAGTTCTGCAATACCCTCATCTTCGGGTGTTTTCGTATAATAATACTCTCGATATAGAGAAAGCACTAAATCAGCATCTTGTTCAATAGCTCCAGATTCACGTAAATCAGAAAGACGTGGACGCTTATCTTCCCTTTGTTCTACAGCTCTCGATAATTGAGATATGGCTACCAATGGTATAGACAGTTCTTTAGCTAAAGCTTTTAAAGAACGGGATATTTCAGAAATTTGCTGTTGCCGATTTTCTGCTCTTCTATTTCCCTCCATTAGCTGCAAATAATCTATTATAATCATCTTTATATTATTTTCTACCTTTAACTGACGAGCTTTAGCATTCAACTCTAATACACTTATATTAGGAGTATCATCGATATAAATAGAAGATTCAGACAAAACCGCTGCTGCCTCGGTAAGTCTTGACCAATCATCATCAGAAAGAAATCCTGTACACAATTTTTGACTATCTACTCTTGCCTCAGAACAAAGCATTCTCTCAGCCAATTGCTCTTTTGCACTTTCCAAACTAAATATTGCCAGGGGAATACGAGCTTCAATTGCAGCATATCGAGCGATATTTAAAGCAAATGAAGTTTTACCCATAGAAGGACGACCGGCAATTACTACCAAATCCGCGGGCTGAAACCCAGATGTTAACTTATCTAACTGGGTAAAACCAGTAGGAATTCCTGTAACATGCTCTTTTTTTTCGTAAAGTGATTCTATATGTTCAAAAGTATCCTTAAGAATATCTTTTATATGTATAAAAGGCGATTTAATTCTTTGCTGTGTAACATTGAATATTAAGCTCTGAGATTTATCAAGGATGACATCTAAATCTAAAGAATCACCATATGATAAAGAACTTATGGAAGCAGATGCTTTAAGAAGATCACGAAGAATTTTCTTTTCTCTAACAATTTGAGCATAGTAGGATACATTTGATGTAGTAGGCACAAAATTAACTAACTCCACTAAATAAGCAGCTCCTCCTATATCTTTTAATTTACCTCTTTTTTTAAATTCTTCTCTGAGAGCAACCACATCTACAGGCTTATTTTGATTAAATAAATTAACTATCCCCTCATAGATTATCCTATGAATTTCAGAATAAAAATTACTGGAATCAGATATTATTTGCATTACCTTAGAAATAGCCTCTTTCTCTAAAAGCATTGCCCCTAATACAGCTCGCTCTGCCTCAAGATTTTGAGGAGGAACCTTCTCTATATCATTTAGAGGATTTTTTATATTTCTCATTAATTACTCTTTATTCCTCTCAATTGATTAAAGATTCACTAACTTTACTTCCAGTACTTCTTCTATTCTCGAAAGTTCCCTCAACGCCTCTGGAGGAGGAGGAGTATCCAAAATATATACAGAGACATTCTTGCCTCCAGGACCTTTTCTGCTCATTCCCAGTCCTCCTATATTAATCTGATGTTTCCCCAATACAGTGGCTATTTTTCCCACAGCTCCAGGTTTATCAATATTGGCACAAATCAGCAGATACCCTTCGGGGATAAAATCCAAGGAATAATCATCTATTTTTACTATATGAGGCTCTTCCTCAAAAACAGTCCCCTCAATAAGTTTCTCTTGCTTATTAGTAATTAAACTTACAGAAATAAGATTGGCAAATCTCTCTTCTTTAGATTTTTTTGTCTCTACAACTTCTATACCTCTCTCTTTAGCTAAAACAGGGGCGTTAACATAATTAACTGCTTCATGCAAATCGAAACTCAATAATCCTTTAATTAAAGTGGCGGTAAGTATCTTAAGGTCAAAATTAGCCAATTGGCCACTATAAGAAATTCTTATTTCTTTAGGATGACCTTCAACTAACTGCGCTTCTAACTCTCCCATCCTTTCACAGAGAGAAAGATAGGAACCTATCTTTCTTCGAAGTTGAGAAGAAATAACAGGGATGTTAACAGCATTTCTAACTTCCTTTCCTTTAAGAGCATCTATAATTTGCAGGGCTATATCTAGAGATACCTTCTTTTGAGCTTCTTCTGTAGAAGCTCCAAGATGAGGAGTAAGAATTACTGAATCTAATTCTAATAGAGGACTACCAAAAGGCTTCCCTTTTTCAAAAACATCAAGCGCTGCTCCTTTAACTTTACCGTTCTTAAGAGCCTGATAAAGAGCATTCTCCTCAATAATCCCCCCTCGTGCACAATTAATTATCCTTACTCCACTCTTCATAAGAGAAATCTCTCTTTCTCCAATTAAATTCTTTGTTCTGGAGGTGAGAGGCGTATGTAAAGTAAGATAATCAACTTGAGGCAAAAGCTCCTCTAATTCAAAAAGAGTAACTCCCATCTCTCCCGCCATCTTCTGAGAAATAAAAGGGTCATAAGCTATAACTTTCATCTCTAAACCTTGAGCTCTTTTAGCTACCTCTCTCCCAATTCTACCTAATCCCACTATACCTAAAACTTTTCCGGAAATCTCTGTCCCCATAAATTTTTTTCGCTCCCACTTTCTTTTCTTCAAAGAAGCGTCAGCCTGAGGGATATTTCGGGAAAGAGCTAAGAGCAAAGAAACAGTATGCTCTGCAGCAGAGATAGTATTCCCCTCCGGTGCATTCATAACTACTATTCCGTTCCTTGTAGCTGCATCTATATCTACATTATCTACGCCCACCCCTGCCCTGCCAATCAATTTAAGGTCAGTAGCCGCATCTATAACTCTCCTGGTTACTTTAGTGCCGCTCCTTATAATTAAAGCGCTGTATCCGGGGATAGTTTCTACTAATTCTTCCTCTTTTAATCCCAGAGCCTCCTTTATTTCGAAATCATCTTCCTCTTTTAATTTTTCTATTCCTTCTTTAGACAAAGGGTCAGTTATCAGTATCTTTACCCTCATTCTTTTAGTACCTCCTCCGCAGCTGCTACCCCTTTACCTAATTTCAAAGGATAACCAAGTTCCCAAAGAGCCATCTCCAAAGAAGATATAGCCATTATTATATCGCAGAAATCCATCCATCCCAGATGAGCAATCCTGATGATCTTACCTGATAACTCTCCTTGCCCTCCGGCTACATTAACCCCGTATTTACCTCGCATTATCTTCCTTAAATTCTTTTCATCAACCCGTAAAGGGACTTTAATTGCGGTAACCACATTAGAATTTGCTTCTCCAAAAAGTTCCAATCCTAGAGCTAAAACTGCTTTACGAGTGGCTTCAGCTAATTGAGCATGTCGTTTAATAACATTTCCCCATCCTTCTTTCTTAAGCAAATTTAATGATTCTCTCAAAGCGCAAATCAAGGAGACAGCAGGAGTATAAGGAGTTTGATTTTTCTCCTGGGTTAATTTAGTCTTTTTAAAATCCCAATAATACTTAGGAAGATCTGAATTTTCAACTAATCTCCATGCCCTTGTTGATAAACTAACAAAAGACAAACCAGGAGGAATCATTAAAGCTTTCTGAGAAGCTCCTACTACTACATCTACTCCCCATTCATCGGCAAGTAAAGGTTGCGCACCTAAACCGCTCACAGCATCTACTATTAATACAGCATCTCTCTTTTTAACTATCTCTGCCATCCCTTGAATATCATAAGCTACTCCTGTAGATGTCTCCACCAATTGAGTAAATACCGCTTTTATTTTTGGATCCGCATCAAGTTTTTTCTCTATTAAATGTATATTTACAGTACTTCCCCACTCAATATCTAAAGGAATCGCCTCAACACCAAAAATTTTAGCAATATCTGCCCATCTTTCACCAAACTTACCTCCTCTAATCGCAAGAACTTTATCTTTTGAGGAAAAAAGATTAGCTATCACTGCCTCCATAGCTCCCGTTCCTGAAGCAGTAAAAAGCAAAACTTCATTTTCGGTTTGGAAAATATACTTTAATCCTTGGCGGACCTCCTGAAAAACTACGCTAAACTCCTTACTTCTATGATGAAGAATCTCTTTTGCCTGGCTTAATCTTACCTCTTCAGGAAGAGGTGTAGGCCCTGGCGTAAACAACCTTTGCTTCAACTTTATCTCCTTCCTATCTTGATGAATGTACGCTGATTCTCCTCTTGTTTTCAAAAAAAACATAACCATCTATTTTACTAAACAGAGTATCATCTTTACCTCTTCCCACATTAAACCCAGGGTGAAATTTTGTGCCTCTCTGCCGAACTAAAATATTTCCTGCCTTTACAAACTCTCCTTCAAAATTTTTTACCCCTAATCGTTTAGAAGCACTATCTCTCCCATTTGAAGAATGTCCCTGCCCTTTTTTATGAGACATTAAAAGTAGCCCTCCTTTTTAAAAATCCTTTTTTTATCATTTTCACTCTTTTAGCTCACTAATACCGATTGCTAAAATAATCGCCCCTACGCCTGCTACCGCTATACCTACAATCCCTTCTAAAAAAACAAGCACTCTTGACGCAAAAATAACTATTAGCCATATACCTATTGCTGTGGCTATCGCTCCTCCTATAATCTTCAACCCTTTTTTCATTATACTTCCTCCTTGCTAAATTAGTTTCTCTTTTAGACAGTTACTCTATATTGTCTATCCCAAAGGTCATATTAGTAATTAGAAAACCTCTGAAAAACCTCCGGAGTTCTCTTTAATACAAAGTTTTAGGGAAAGAGAGGAATGTAAGCCGGATTCTGTTGCCTGAAAAGAATTACTCCTTTTCAAACGATGGCCATTTCTCTAGGGCATAAGTCTCCTTATGCCTCAAGCGGTCTACCCGAGGGTTAAACCCTCCTACTTGACCTTGCTCTGGATAGGGTTTGTCTAGCTAAAGAATCACTTCTTTACTGGTAGGCTTTTACCCCACCTTTTCACCCTTACCGCAGCTTTCCATCCAACTTAGAAATTGACAACTAAACAATTTTTAGTTACTGCGGCGGTATATTTTTCTGTGACACTTTCCATAAAATCACTCTTTCTGGATGTTATCCAGTATCCTTTTATAGAGTCCGGACTTTCCTCAGGATGTCAAACATCCCGCGACCACCTTATTCCCTCTTTCCCTTACTGCCTTTTTTGCTAATATATCAGCCTCTTTGTTTTCTTCTCTTTTAATATGATTAAAATTTACTCTTTTAAAAAGACTCTTAAGATGATTCACCTGAGAATAAAAAAGCCTTAATTTTTCATCTTTGACTTTATAAGTTCCCTCTAACTGCCTTACTAAAAGTTGACTATCTAAAAAACAATCTACATTTTCTGCTCTTAAATAAAGAGCTTCTTCTAATCCATAGATTAAAGCCATATATTCAGCTACATTATTTGTAGTAATTCCAATAAAATTACTTATTTTCTTAATTAATTTCTTATCTGTATTATAAAGAAGAACTCCTATTCCTGCTTTCCCTGGGTTACCGGAAGAAGCGCCATCTGTATAAATGACAATTTTATCTTTTTTATTCATTTTGTTTCTTATCTTCTCTCTTCTTTAACCCCTCGATTTTCTCCTTTTTATCCTCCATCTCTTTTTTTAAACCAGCAATTTCCCCCATTAACTCTTCAAACTCTGCATTCTTAATCTTCTTCTCCAAATAGAGTTTGTAAGTTTTTTCACCTATTTGCTCGAATTTATCTGTCAATTTTTTTTCTATTTCTCTAATCTCCAACTTTAATTTACCAATCTGGCCTAATCCTTTAGCTCCACCTGTAAATCTTTCTAAACCTTCATAGCTAATTTTTCTAACCCTATCTCCTAATTCATCTAATTTTTTTCCCCACTCCTTAGCATCTCTTGCACGCTTCCCTATCCCTTCTCGAGCAGTTCTTTTAACTGTTTCCGCTAATTTATCCAACCTTCTACCTAACTCCTCAAATCCACCCATTTTATATTCACCCCCTTTAGTTTAGAATTGAGAAAAATATTCTTACAATATCTTTATAATGAAGTGATTTAAGAACTTCTTTCTCTCTATTTTTAACTTACTTCAGCTCACCAAAATTCTCTAAGCAATCCACTTGTAGATAGAGAAGACCTTAGTCGCCTTTTGTGAAGCAAGAGTTAAAAAGAGATTGGGAGGCTAAAGCCTCCCCTACCCAGGTAGAAATTTAATGAGCTCAATTCTTAATTCTCATTTCTTAATGCTTAATTCTGTTTTAATAATGACGCGCCTGAGAGGAGTCGAACCCCCAACCCACGGATCCGAAGTCCGTTGCTCTATCCAGTTGAGCTACAGGCGCAGATAATTCAAAATAAGGCCTCTAAAAAATCTCTTTACAAATCTTATTCTCAATGATTAGTGCTTAATTGTGTTTAGTCTGGAGCGGGAAACGGGATTCGAACCCGCGACCCTCAGCTTGGGAAGCTGATGCTCTACCCCTGAGCTACTCCCGCTTATAAACTTCTTTCATAAAAACTCTATCTCTTTTAAACCCATCAACTATTATAACAAATTTATCTTAAAAAGCAACCAACTTTAACCAATTGCATTGCCCGTTCACTAGCCTTTATCAAAGAGCCCCTGGAATTTTCAATAACTTGTGAAAGAGAAGAAACTTGCCCAATACTACTCATCAAGGCGCTTACCCCTTCTTTGTAAAGCCCACTAACATCTCCTCTTATCTCTCCTCCAATAAGAATCGCAGGAATATTCTCTCTCTTAGCCACTCTGGCTACTCCTATAGGAGTTTTTCCATACATTGTCTGCTCATCAATCCTTCCTTCTCCGCTAATTACTAAATCTGCCCCTTTTATTTTTTCTTTTAAATAGGAGAGTTCTATCATTAGCTCTACGCCAGAGCAAAGTTTTGCTCCTAAAAAGGCAATCAATCCTGCTCCTAATCCTCCTGCTGCTCCTGAACCTGGGATATTCTTTACTCTCTTATTTAAAAATTTCTTAATCATATAAGCAAAATGAGATAAATTTTTATCCAGTACCTCTATCATTTCTGGAGTAGCTCCCTTTTGAGGTCCGTAAATTTTTGCTGCTCCTTTTTCTCCACATAAGGGATTATTTACATCAGAAGCTACTATTACCTCTACATTCCCAATCATTGAATAAAGTTCATCCATCTCAATTTTCACAATTCCTCCCAGCCCTCCTCCTCCAAAAGGTATCTCTTTTCCTCTTTTATTTAATAGCTTAACTCCTAATGCCTGAGCCATTCCTGCTCCTCCATCCACTGTGGCACTTCCTCCAATTCCTATAATTATCTTTTTGCATCTTCTATGGAGTGCCTCTTTAATCAATTCACCTGTGCCGTAAGTAGTAGCGATAAGGGGATTTCTCTTTTCTTTGGGAACTAAAGAAAGCCCGGAAGCTTGTGCCATTTCTATAATTGCTGTCACTCCATCGGATAATATTCCAAAATAAGCCTCTATTTTTCTCCCCAAAGGAGAAGTAACTTTTTTATGGATAACTTTCCCTCCTCGTGCTTCTATTAAAGCATCAACGGTTCCTTCTCCACCATCAGACAAAGGAACCTTTACTATTTTCGCTTGAGGAAAAACCCTTCTTATACCCTTTTCTATAAGTTCTGCTACTTCTTTAGATGTAAGGGTTCCCTTAAAAGAATCCGGAGCTATTACAATCTTCATCTTGCTATAATTCTCACCTCCTCTAAAAACAATAAATATTTTAGAGAAGTTGTCAACCACGCTAAATTTCACTATTAAACCTTTCTCTAATCCTGCTTTTTTAATTTTTTATAAATTCCTTATGAGCATACTCTTCTTTAATCCTGCCTTTACGCAGGCTAAAGCCTGCGGCTACCGGTATCTCTTTCCCTTTAATCCTCTAATCCTTTAATCCTCTAATCCTTTTTTTCCCCTCTAATCCTGCCTTTACGCAGGCTAAAGCCTGCGGCTACCGGTATCTCTTTCCCTTTAATCCTGCTTTTTCCTTTGCCCTTTACGTCTCACTTTTTACGTCTTACGTCTCACTATTTTTCCTCTAATTCTGCTTTTTTTAATCCTTATTCATTTGACTTTAGTAAAAAAAAAATTAGTATTTGAGGGAGATAAGAGTTACAACTTCAAGATAATAAAATGAAAAAATATGAATTTATTGATCATACAGCAGATATAGGAATTAAAATTTGGGGGAAGTCCCTAAAAGAACTATTTGAAAACGCTGCCTATGCTCTCTTTGACATTATAGCAGAATTAAACAAGGTAGAGGTAAAAAGTTTTATAGATATCAGAATTGAAGGAGAAAAAATAGATGAATTATTAGCAGATTGGCTGCGCGACCTTCTCTACAAATTCAATGGCGATGGATACCTCTTCAAAAAATTTAAAGTAGAAAGAGTTAGCGAAAAAGGACTTGAAGCAAAAGTAGGAGGAGAAAAATTGGATTTATCTCGACATTCCTTAAAGAGAGAAGTAAAAGCAGTCACTTATCATGGCCTTACAGTTAAAAGAAGAGATAAAAGATGGGAGGCCCAGGTAATATTTGATATATAAGTGGCTTATGACTTATAGCCAGAATTAGCTCATAGCTTCTAACCCAGATTCGGCAAACTGTTAGAGTGCTTGGTCTAGGATAAACTTAATGGTCATTATTCAAATTGCCGAATCCGGATTTAAATATTAGGAAGAACGTGAATACTCAATGAACACCCTGCTCAGAAGGAAATTTACAGTCGAGTTTGATCGGTAAGGCATGGTAGCCGCAGGCTTTAGCCTGCTAAATAGTAGTAACATCTAATGGGGTAAAGGTTGCGCAGAAGAGACGCAGGCTCTTGAGCCTCGCGGCTACCAGTTTTACCCTTTATCTTCCCTCTGTGTAGGAGAAATATTACCTTTGGGATGTAGTTTATTGAATATTTACGGAGGAACAATGGCTGAGGAATTTACACTTAAAAAGATAGATAATTATCGCTGGGAAATACCCAAATCAGAGGGGATGAGAGTGCCCGGTCTTCTCTATACTGATGAGGAGATGCTAAAAACAGTTCAAAGGGACCGTACCCCTTTACAGGTGAAAAATGTTGCTTATTTGCCGGGAATTGTAAACTATTCCTTGGCGATGCCTGATATGCATTGGGGTTACGGCTTCTGTTTAACAAAAAATAGTAGAGTATTATCTAACTTCGGTTTTTATAGAGCAATTGAAGATTTTGAAAAAGATTGGCAAAATCAAAGACTTAAGTGTATAGATTTAAACTCTCAAAGACCAACAGATACTCCCATTATAAGATTTATAAAGTTAAAGCCAAATGAGGTTTTCAAAGTAGTTACCAAGGGAGGATATGAGATTAAGGCAACTTTAGCTCACCCCTTATTTACGTCTTTTGGGATGAAGCCCCTAAAAGATATAGCTCCGGGTGAAAAAGTAGCGATTTTTCCTTTTAAAGGAGTTCCCTACGAAAAGCCTTCCTCCGAAGTAATTATTTCAGAGGATAATGTCAAAAAAATTTTGTCAAAGTTAGGAAGAAAACCAGGAACATTTAAATTTAAAATAATTCTCCAAAAATTGAAAAAACGCAATCTATTACCCCTCACTTATGATCACCCGAAATTACCGTACATTTTAAAAATAATGGGATTCGTTTTTGGAGATGGTTCTATGAATTTTATTGGCAAAAGGGGAGATGGAATTCTGCATTTCTCCGGGAAACCTCAGGATTTAGAGAAAGTAAGAAAAGATACAAAAAAAATTGGTTATACCCCAAGTCCTCTACATTATCAAAAAATAAAAGACTCTCGAGGGAGCAATAAATATTATAACTGTTGTTCATTTGTTGTTAATGCTTCCAGTTTAGTAATACTTTTAGAAACCTTAGGGGTTCCGAGGGGAAGTAAAGTGAGTCAGGCTTATATGGTTCCCAGATGGATATTTAAAGCACCCCTATGGGAGAAACGTCTATTTCTTGCTTCACTTTTTGGATGCGAGCTAAGAATTCCTCACCGAAGATTAAATAGAAGAGGGTACTTTGATGCTCCTGTTTTCCCTATGGCTAAAAGAGAAGAATTGATAAAAAATGGGAAGGATTTTTTAAAGGACATAGCAAAACTCTTAAAGAACTTTGGTGTAAAAAGTCTCTATATTGATAAAAGGAAAAAACATATCAGTAAAGAAGGAAAAATTTCCTGGACATTGGAATTAATAATTTCACCAAAGCCAGAAAATCTTTTCAATCTCTGGGGAAAAGTTGGCTTTGAATATAATTTTGAACGAGCATCCATTGCTAATGTAGCTGTTCAATATCTTAAATTAAAACAAAAAATTTTGGAAGAGAAAGACATAGCAATAAAAGAAAAAATACCACAGTTATTAAAGACTGGATTAAGTTATCAAGAGATTGCAAATCAATTGGCAGGCAATCCTCTAACTGAAAGATTTATTATAGATGTTTGTTGGAAACTTAAAAAAGGAAAAAAGGTAACCTCTCGAATTCCGGCAAATTTTTCTAAATTCAGCGATTATCTTAAAGACATAACTTCAGGACTTGAAAAAAGTGGAATGGTTTGGGATGAAGTTGAAAAAATAGAAAAGATTGATTATAAAGGTTTTGTATATGATTTTACAGTTGCACATCCTGAACATAATTTCATTGCTGAGAATTTTGTTGTTTCAAATTGTATAGGAGGAGTAGCCGCTACAGATATAGAAAAAGGGGTCATCTCCCCTGGAGGGATCGGTTTTGACATAAATTGCGGCGTCAGGCTTATAAGAACCAATCTTACACTCCCCGATATAAAGAGTAAATTATATAACCTTTTAGTGGCTCTATTTAATAATATTCCCTGTGGAGTAGGATGCACTTCCTCCCTTAAACTAACTTTCCATGAACTAAAAAAAGTATTAAAGAATGGAGCTAAATGGGCTATAAAAAATGGCTATGGAGTAGAAGATGATTTAGAGCGGACAGAAGAATATGGAGTAATGATAGGAGCAGACCCTGAAAAGGTAAGTGAACAAGCATTGAAAAGAGGAAAAAATCAGCTGGGAACTCTTGGCTCGGGCAATCATTTCCTTGAAATAGATTTAGTAGAAAAAATTTATCTCCCAGAGGTGGCAGAAATTTTTGGTCTAAAGAAAAATCAAATTGCTATATTTATACACTGCGGTTCCCGAGGATTGGGGTACCAGGTTTGCGATGATTATTTAGTAAGGATGCGTCGGACAACTGAAAAATATAAATTTTTTCTTCCCGATAAACAGCTATCCTGTGCTCCTATCTCCTCTCCCGAAGGAAAAGATTACTTTGCAGCAATGGCTTGCGCAGCTAATTATGCATGGACTAACCGACAAATAATAATGCACTGGACAAGGGAAACCTTCCAAAAGATATTAAACCTCTCCCCTAAAGAGCTGGGAATGAATCTTGTCTATGATGTATGTCATAATATTGGTAAGTTTGAAGAGCATACAGTAAACGGAAAGAAAAAAAAGCTTTTTGTCCATAGGAAAGGAGCGACTCGAGCCTTCCCTGCCCACCATCCTCAGGTGCCCAAGGTTTATCAATCAGTGGGGCAGCCAGTATTAGTTCCTGGAGATATGGGAACCAATTCTTATGTAATGGTGGGCACAGACTTAGCTATGAAGGAGACCTGGGGAAGTACTTGCCATGGAGCAGGAAGAGTGATGAGCCGCTCTAAGGCTACTAAGGCAGCTAAAGGGAGGTCGATTCAAAAAGAATTGGAGGATAAAGGAATCTTAATTTTAGCTAAAGGTAAAAGAACCATAGCTGAAGAGATGCCCAATGCTTATAAAAATGTAGATCATGTGGTAGAGATAGTGGAGAAAGCAGGCCTTTCAAGAAAAGTAGCTAAATTAAAACCTTTAGGGGTAATTAAAGGATAAAGAAACGCTCTTAAAGAGAGCTTTACTTTGGAATACAGGGGATACAGCAATGTTTCATAAAATAAAGAAACCTTTAGAGAAAAAAGAAGACAGATTCAATAAATGGATAATTAAGGATAGAGTCCTTAACACTAAGAATCCTTTAATTATGGGTATCTTAAATATTACATCCGATTCCTTTTATGACGGAGGTAAATATATAGATGGGAAAAGAGCAGTAGAAAGAGCACACCAGATGAAAGAAGAGGGGGCAGATATTATTGATATCGGAGGTGAATCAACAAGGCCAGAAAGTGAACCCATTCCTGTTTCTATAGAGTTGAAAAGGGTTATTCCTGTTATTGAAAAATTGTCTAATGTGGGGATACCCGTTTCTATAGATACATATAAAAAAGGGGTGGCAGAAGAAGCAATAGATGCCGGTGCTTCCATTGTCAATGATATATCAGGATTAAGATTCGACAAAAAACTACCTTCCATTATTGCAGAGAAGAAAGTCGGATATATACTTATGCATATGTTAGGAACACCAAAAAATATGCAGAAAAATCCATATTATGATAATGTAATTGATGAAATTCTTAATTTTTTTAAGGAAAGACTAAAATTTGCTCAAAATTCAGGTATTAGCTATGAAAACATTGTTATTGACCCTGGCATTGGATTTGGCAAAAGATTAGAGGATAATATTGAGATTATCAGGAATATCCAAACATTTACAAGTCTTGGAAGACCTATACTTTTAGGAGTTTCAAGAAAATCATTTATTGGTGGAATTACAGGTCTTGATAAGGATGAAAGGCTCGAAGGAAGTTTGGCTGCTGTATCCTCAGGTTTTTATGGTGGTGTAAGAATTTTTCGTGTTCATGATGTAAAAGAGACAAAAAGATTTTTAATGGTTTTAAATAATTTAAGAACATAAATGTATTTAATAGTATTTAACCTATATTCGGTGATTTGAATAATGATCATTAAGTTTATCCTAAAATATTGTTTTGAATCTAATCTTCATGAAAATTAAATTTTTTAAAACTTTTTAGGAGCAAAAAATATTTTTCTTTTTGGGGTAGGGGCGATTTCAGCCACCCTTTGCAAAACAAGAGCTAAAGTTTATGGGGACTCTTAGTCCTCCCCTACCCAGGCCAGGCACTCTAACAGTTCAGTTTGCCGAATCCGGGTTAAACACTGTCTGATTCGACTTTGCCAAATCTTTGGTATTACTCCCCAAATAACCAACCTTCTATTGTAGCAAGTTCTACAAATATTAAAACCTTCTTTTCAAAAAACAATTATAACTTTACTTCAAAGAAAATTTCATCTTTTTACTTCGGTAATCTTTCATATTTATCATAAAACTTTTAACATTATCAGTTTTCTAAAACTATACAGGAGTTTTTTCCGAAATGAGAATTCTATTTACCACTACCATAGGAATTCAGTTTACCGTTTCCATCTTTGCGCAACCTGAAGGTTGCGGCTACCTTACTTTACTAATCAATCTTGATAGTGCAAGGATAACTACAGCTTAAATGTGATATTTGTGATTTTGAAATTAATCTTTCTCCCCTTACATAGATCGTTATTAATGCAAATATTACAGACTTCCAGATATTCTAAAAAATTGATAGGATGAGTTTCATACAAAAGCTGGCTGTCAGGCTAATCCAATCTCTTGTGTTCGCCTTTTCAATATATTTCCAAAAAACATTTATTCGCTTAGGTGAACAAGGATTAGAATATATAATTCTGTGCTACATTATTATTTTCTGTTTCAATAAAAAGAAGGAAATTACTTGAGTAAGTTATACTCAATAGAATCGATAAGAGCCTTCCAGCTTGCTTCGATGATATTAGGAGAAACACCTATCGTTGTCCATCTCTCTTTTCCATTAGAAGATTCAATTAATACTCTCGTTGTAGCTCGGGTGGCTGATTTTGCATCCAGAATTCTCACTTTATAATCTATTAGATGCACCTTTTGAAGCTCAGGATATTCCTGCTCAAGTGCCTTACGTAAAGCATTATCTAAAGCATTAACTGGCCCGTTTCCTTCAGAGACAGTATGAATAATTTTATTCTTTAACTTTAACTTTATAGTAGCTTCTGAAATTAACTTCCCATCCTCCTTTTTCTCTACAATTACCCTAAAACCTTTTAACTCAAAGAGTTTTCTATACTCTCCATTTGTCTTTTTTACCAAAAGCTCAAACGAACCTTCCGCTCCTTCAAATTCATAACCTTCATTCTCTAATTTCTTGACCTGGCTAACAATTTCCTTACTTAAGATGTTTTCCTCTTCTAACCCCAATTTCCTCTCTTTTAATTTATAAAGAATATTACTTCTCCCTGCTAATTCACTAACTAATATTCTTCTCTTATTTCCTACCAGAGAAGGATTTATATGTTCATAAGTCCTCTCATCTCTTCGGACAGCACTGGCGTGGATCCCTCCTTTATGAGCAAAAGCGGATCTGCCGACATAAGGTTGATGGTCATCAGGGGTTAAATTAGCCAATTCACCAACAAAATGAGACAGGTAAGTTAAACTCTTTAATTTTTCCTTAGGAATGCAATCGATATTTAATTTTAACTTTAAGTTGGGTATAATCAAACAGAGGTCTGCATTACCACATCTTTCTCCATATCCATTTATTGTTCCCTGAATGTGTCCCACTCCTAATTTTGCAGCAACAATAGAATTTGCTATAGCCATTCCTGTATCGTTATGGCAATGGACGCCTAAAGGACAATCAATCTCTTTCTGAACTTCTTTAATAATTCTTTCTACTTCGAAAGGCATACAGCCCCCATTAGTCTCACAAAGAACCAAACAATCTGCTCCCGCTTCTTGAGCCACTCTTAAAGTCTTCAGGGCATATTGAGAGTCTTGCTTATACCCATCAAAAAAATGTTCTGCATCATAAATTACCTCCCTATCCCTTTTTTTAAAAAAAGAAACTGTATCTTCTATCATCCGTAGATTTTCATTTTTATTAGTTCTTAAAGCCTTTTCTACATGGAGGATCCAACTTTTGCCAAAAATAGTGACTACCTCTGTCTCTGCTTCTAATAAAGCGTAAATATTAGAGTCTTTTTCCGGTTTTATATCTCTTCTTCTTGTGCTTCCAAAAGCGGATATCTTTGCCTTATGAAAAGAGACAGTTTTCACTCTCTCGAAAAATTCCATATCTTTGGGATTGGAACCCGGCCATCCTCCTTCTATATAGTGAACTCCTAATTTATCTAATTCTTGTGATATTTCTATTTTATCTAAAACAGAAAAAGATACACCCTCTCCCTGTGTTCCATCTCGCAGAGTAGTATCATAAATTTTAACCATTATTTTTTAACTCCTTTCTTACAAGTCGGCCAATTTCTCTTGTCCCAACTATTTTTTTTCCTCTCTGCTTAAGGTCATCTGTCCGATAACCTTTTTCTAAAACTCTCTCCACTGATTTCTCTATTGCCTCTGCCTCCTCAACTAAACCTAAGCCATATCTTAACATTAAAGATATAGACATAATCATACCTAAAGGATTTGCTCTATTTTTACCTGCTATATCAGGGGCTGAACCATGAACAGGTTCAAAAAAACCTACTTTTCCCTTACCTAATGAAGCTGAAGCAATCATACCAAGAGAGCCAACAAGCATAGAGGCTTCATCGGATAAAATATCTCCAAAAATATTTCCAGTAACTATAACATCAAACTGATGGGGATCCTTTATTAATTGCATAGCACAATTATCTATATAAAGGTGATTTAACTTCACTTGAGGATAATCTTTAGATACTCTTCTTACAACCTCTCGCCAGAGCTGAGAACTCTCTAATACATTAGCTTTATCTACAGAAGTAAGTTTACGTGACCTATCGAGAGAGAAATTAAATGCTGTTTTAGCAATTCTTTCTATCTCCTTTTCTGTATAAGAAAGAGTATTTACTGCTTTAACTTTCCCATCAGGAAGAGAAGTCCTTCCGCGAGGACGACCAAAATAGATTCCCCCTGTGAGTTCCCTTACTATTAATATATCTACTCCCTCTTTTATCACCTTTTCTTTTAAGGGAGAAACAGGAAGAAGACTCTTATATATCTTAATTGGCCTTAGATTAATAAAAAGCCCAAGCTCAGACCTCAATCCCAAAAGTGCCTGTTCTGGACGCTTTTTAGGTGGCAGATCATCCCATTTAGGTCCTCCTACTGCTCCAAAAAGAACAGCATCTGCCTTCTTGCATAAAGTGAGAGTCTCCTCAGGCAAAGGCTTTCCTACTTTATCAATAGCTTCTCCTCCTGCTAATGCTTTTTCTATCTCAAAAGAGTGAGAAAACACTTTTCCCACAAGAGTAAGAGTCTCTAAAGCTTCTCTCATCACCTCCGGACCAATACCATCACCAGGTAAAACTGCAATTAAATACTTATTCATCTTTCATCTTTTCCTTTACATAACTATCCAGTCCACCCTCTCTTATTAATTTCTGCAAAAAAGAGGGGAAAGGACTTATAGAATAGGTTCTTTTTCGTGTTAAATTATCAATTTTACCCTCAAATATATCCACTTTAACTGTATCCCCTTCCTTTAAATCTTCAACCGCTTCTTTACATTCTGTAACAGGAAGACCTATATTTATAGCATTTCTAAAAAAAATACGAGCAAAAGAAGTAGCAATTATACATTTGATTCCTGCTTCTTTTAAAGCTATAGGGGCGTGTTCTCTTGAAGAACCAGAGCCAAAATTTCTTCCAGCCACCATAATACTTTTTTCTTTAACTTTGGCTGGAAAATCCCTATCCAAACCCTCCATACAATGTTTAGCAAGTTCTTTGGGATCTGAAGTATTGAGATAACAAGCAGGAATAATCTCATCTGTATCAATATTATTATCCCTGTATTTTATTACCCTGCCTTCTATTTTCACTTTTTTATTCATTTATCCTCCTCCTATCCACCTAAGTATATCCTGATAGGTTATCAAAAGCATTAAAAAAATAAGAACAATAAATCCTATATAATGAATAAATTCTTCTTTTTCTATATTAAAAGTCTTACCTCTAATTCCCTCCAATAATAAAAAGAACAATCTTCCTCCATCAAGAGCAGGAATGGGAAAAAGATTTAATAATCCTAAATTAACACTTAATAGAGCGGCAATAGAAAGAAAAGGAAGCATTCCCATCTTTGCACTCTCTCCTACAAAACGAGCAATCCCTACAGGTCCGGTAATCTCTGCAGGAACTCTTCCTATAAGCATTCCTCCTATAGAAAAAAGAATAAATTTAGTTAACAAAAATGCTCTCTCTACACCTTTAGATATGGCTATTACAGGATTATATCGTATAAAAAGTTTACGAGGAGTAATCCCAATTATTTTCTTATTTAACTGGGGATCAAATTTGGGTTTCACCTGAATAGAAAAAATCTTCCCTTTTCTTTGAACCTCTAATTTTAAAAATTCTTTGGAACTATTTTTTATATAAAAAGCTATATCTTCCCATCTTTTTACCTCTTGCCCCTCTATCTTTAAGATTTCATCACCGGGTAAAAGATTAGCTCTTGCAGCAGGAGACCCTTTACTAATTTCCCCTATGATAGCTTTGTTAAAATCAAAGGTATAAAAACCTACAATAAAAATTAAGGAAAACAAGATAATGCTTACCAGATAATTCATTATAGAACCGGCGCTTATTACAAAAATCCTTTTCCAAAGAGGATATTTGTGAAAATCATTTTCCGTTCCTTTATCATGAGGTTCCATACCTGCTATTTTTACATATCCCCCAAAGGGGATAAGAGAAATAGAATACTCTGTTTCTCCCTTCTTAAACACATACAAACGCGGTCCTAAACCAAATGAAAATCTATCCACCTTCATACCGCATCTCTTAGCTACAAAAAAATGCCCTAACTCATGGGGAATGATAAGAATAATAAAAAGAAAAATTATAAATATTATAGTAATAATCATTTAACGTCCTTAATTGAGATTTCTGAGAAAGTCAGAAATCTCTATAAATCTGTGTAATCATTTTTAAAAATCTGTGTAATCAGAGGTCTCTCATTAATTTATAAGTCTCTCTTCTTGCCCATTCATCTGTATTTAATATTTCTTCCAAAGAAGGATTATAGATAATCTTATGCTTTTTCATTACTTCTTCAATAAAATAGGGAATACGATCAAAAGTTATTGCTCTTTTCAAAAAAGCCTCTCCAGCTACTTCATTAGCAGCACTAAAAACTGCCGGTAAGGTTCCTCCTTTTCCCCCTGCTTCATAACCCAATCTTAAAGCAGGAAATTTTTGAAAATCAGGAGATTCAAAACCAATCTTCTCTAATTGAGTCAAAGGAAGGAATGGGAGATAACTCTCTCTTCTGTAGGGATAATTTAAAGCATAATGAATAGGAAGCCTCATATCGGTAATCCCTAATTGGCCAAGAATTGAACCGTCTACAAACTCTACCAACGAATGAACTATAGCCTGTGGGTGAATCAACACTTTTATCTTTTCTGCCTCTATATCAAAAAAATGGGAAGTCTCTATCACTTCCAATGCTTTATTAGCTAATGTAGCAGAATCTAAGCTAATCTTTTGGCCCATTCGCCAACGAGGATGAGAAAGAGCCTGTTGAGGAGTAATCTCACTAAAATCTCCTTTCCATTTATATAAAGGACCCCCGGAGGCGGTGAGATATATTCTCCTTACACTATTGATACTATTATCTTTTAAACATTGAAAAATGGCTACCTCTTCACTGTCTACGGGAATAAGGGAAACACCTCTTTTTTTAGCTTCCTTTTTCAATATATCCCCTGCGATTACCATACTCTCTTTATTAGCTAAAGCTACGTCTCTACCTGCCTTTATAGCTTCTAATGTAGGAATGAGAGCAGCTTTCCCCACAATGCAGGAAAACACCATATCAGTTGGCAGAGATCTCGCTATCTCGGTTACACCTTCCTCCCCTTCGTAAATTCTTATTCTCTTTCCAGCAGTATCCAGTTTTTTCGCCTTTCTCTTATCAACTAAAGCCACTGCTTGCGGTAAAAAGGCATCTATCTGCTTTTGCAGAAGTTCAAAATTACCTCTTGCTGTAAGTCCTACTACATTAAAATAATTTTTTTCTTTTTGAATAACTTCCAGTACCTGCCTTCCTACAGAGCCAGTAGACCCCAAAACAATTACAGATTTTTTCAACTTAAATGTCCTTACTTGCTTATGAAAAAATAATCAATCTTATATAATAATAGAATAAAGGAATGGTAAAAAATAGACTATCAAATCTATCTAAAATGCCTCCATGGCCAGGGAGTATCCTACCAAAATCCTTTATTCCTACTTCCCGTTTTAGCATAGACTCAAAAAAATCTCCCATCTGAGCCATTATTCCTATACAAATCCCTATAATTAAAGTATGCACAAAGGGAAAGGTGAGCCATATCCGAGAGATAAAAATAGCCACAACCGCTACCAAAATAGCTCCTCCAACTCCCTCTATTGACTTATGAGGGCTGAATTGAACAAAAAGTTTATGCTTACCATAAACTTTGCCTATAAAATAAGCTCCACTATCACTCATCCAGGTTACAAAAAAAACAGTTATTACTAATTTAGCTCCTATTAAAGATAAATTCCTCAAAAGTAAAACATAACTAAATAAGAAACTTATATAAAAAATTCCTCCTATTGTCAAGGAGATATTAATAAAAGCATCTTTCACCTTAAACTTAAAAAACTGCCTGAAAAAGATATAGAAAACAATCAAAGTTAATAAAGGGAAAAGAATCTGCTTCCCCCATACATAAAGAAAAATAGGCACAAGAGTACCGCAAATAATACCATCTATCGAGAAAGGATGCTTTCCGCCTTTCTCCATCCCCTGATAAAATTCAAATAAGGCAAAGGATATAATTGAACAAACAAAAATTAAAAATGCTATCCCTCCCCATAACATAATAAGAATAAGGAGGGGAATAAAAATGGCAGCAACGATTATCCGCTTTAAAAACACCTTATTTTAGTCCTTTATAGTAGGGAACGGTCGCGACCGTTCCCTACCCTTCTTTAATCCTGAAAAACCAGTGAATGGTAACTCCTTTAACTACCGAAATTTGGTAGTATGGTGGGTAAAACCACCGCTTCGCTATAGACATAAGTACCACCGCGTTCTACAGTAGTATTTTAAATCCTTCTTTTTGCTTTTGTTTCCTACTTTTCCCTTTAGTCCTGCTTCTACGCAGGCTCTGAGCCTCGCGGCTACCAATTTACTTCTCACTGTTTTGTTTTCCCTTTAATCCTCTAATCCTTTAATCCTTTAATCCTTTAATCCTGCCTTTTTAGTCCTGCTTCTACGCAGGCTAAAGCCTGCGGCTACCGTATCTCTTTCCCTTTAATCCTCTAATCCTTTAATCCTTTAATCCTGCCTTTTTAGTCCTGCTTCTACGCAGGCTCTGAGCCTCGCGGCTACCAATTTACTTCTCACTGTTTTGTTTTCCCTTTAATCCTCTAATCCTTTAATCCTTTAATCCTTTAATCC